>JBJXEX010000124.1:0-36807 GCA_046156195.1 Planctomycetaceae bacterium
ATCCGCGGTTCGGCTTTGCCATCCGCGGGCAGTCTTCTGGGGGAAGATTGCCCGCGGATGGCAAAGCCGAACCGCAGATGAAAGACGGCGAGTGGCAGTGACCAGCATCTCTAGGGTTGCAGGCGAGCCCGGGCCAAGACTCATTCCGGTCGCGGGTTGGTTTTCGGATCGTGGTAAACGTGTTATGAAAGCTACCCGGAATCGACTCACGCGCGAACTCGACTTCGGCGAACGGCGAGTCATGCCTCATCCGGCCTCTTGAGAGATGTTTAACCGCTACGCCAACGGCGTGCGCGCCGCTGTGGGTTAGCGGTCGCAATCGCCAACCGCGCACGCCGTTGGCGTAGCGGTTAAACATCTCGTCTGCCCTCGAGCAGAGTCTGAGTCACCCGAAGCGTCATCTCTCTCAAACCTCATCAGGAGTCATCATGTCTGTGATCTCATTAACCGATCCAAACTCAGGCTCGAACGTACTGATTGCTCCGAACTTGGGTTTCAATGCCTACGAGTTCACGGCTCAGGTGCGCGAGTGGAAGATCAAGGTGCTGGACTCGGACCCGGCCTTTCCGACTGGCACTTTGAAGCCGAGCCGATATGGCATTCCGATCTTGTTTCCGTTTCCGAATCGGATTCGCGGCGGGCGGTTCACTTGGGAGGGTCGCGAGTATGTCATCCCCGTTGAGAGCGGTCGGCACGATCCGATGGGGAACGCCATTCATGGCTTCTGCTTGGATCGCCCGTGGCGAGTGACTTCGCAAGGAGAGCGATTCGCGGTCGGACAGTTTCAGTTGTCGGTCGATGCACCGGATCGCCGCAGCTACTGGCCCGCCGATTTCATTCTGGAGTTTCGGTACGAAGTCCGAGGCAATGCGTTGCGTTGCGATATCCGCATCGAGAACCCCGACAGCGTTCCGTTGCCGTGGGGTTTGGGGACGCATCCGTATTTTCGCCTGCCGCTGGACGAGGCCAGTCAGCCGGAACGCTGCATGGTGCAAGTCCCGGCCGCTCGCGAGTGGGTGCTGATTGACGGAGTCCCGACCGGTGAGATCCGCGAAGTCTCTTCCGAAAAAGATCTGCGTGCGGGGGAGTACTTTGATGTGCTGAAACTCGACGATGTGCTGACCGATGTCACCGCCTTGGACAATGTCATCGAGTGCGCGATCTTCGACGAGGCGGCTGGCCTGCAAGTCGTGCAGCGGTACGGTGCGGAGTTTCGCGAACATGTGGTCTTCACTCCGGCGAACCGACCGTGCATCTGCTTGGAGCCTTACACCTGCGCGACCGACGCGATCAACCTGCAAGCTCGTGGCGTGGATGCCGGCCTGCGCGTACTCCCGCCGGGAGGTCAGGCTCACTTGTGGTTTGAAATTTCGGCGGGCGCGCTGCTGTCCTGAACTCACCTCGCCCGAAGCGGCTCGCTTTGTGAGCCGATGGCGCTAGCCACGGCCTCGGTGGGTGACGTTCGACGGCGAATCGCCCGACGCTAGCGCGTTCGGCTCACAAAATCTTTCCCCAATTGAAGGTGACGGAATCATGTCTCCTCGAATCCTCGGTTTCTGTTTGCTGGCGGTCGCTGTCGTGTCGAGCGCGTTTGCTCAGGACAAGTCGCCGGACGCTCCCAATGCCGAGCTGTTGCGGAGGCTGCTCGATAAGGTCGATCAGCTCGACCGCGATTTGAAGACGTTGATGAAGAACTCTCCGAAAGCGATCCCGGAGAATCCGGCCGATCACAAGCTAGTGCCGCTGCTCGAAACGCCGGTGCTGCACACGATCCCGCAGTATCGAAACGGCCAGCAGACGGAAATCCGTTTGTTCGTCGCCAAGCTGACGCTGATCAATCTCACCCCTGACGCGAAGACGGTCGAGTCGTCGCGGATCACGCTCGACGCGGACGGCAACTTGCTGAAGAACGGCGTGCTCGATCCGGTGATTCAGAACCAAAGCTTCACCATCGGGCAACAGAGCCATGTACTGAACCAACTCAAACCGACGCCGATGCTGAAGATCGCTTCGGGTCAGAGCGCCACGACCTGGGTGGTCTTCAGCGGACTGCCGCGCGGGCCGGGATTGCCGAAGCTCAAGCTGAGCATCGCGGACGGAGACAAGCCGATTGAACTCGACATCAACGCTTGGGCCACCGCGAAGTTGGATGTCACTTCGCAACGACTCGGCCCGCGCGGAAGCCTGGCCCTGCTGACCATCGGCGGCGAGCTGAACTTCGTCAGCTACGGCGCGCTGATTGAAGAGTTGGAACGGCTGGCCTCGCTGAAGGTGACCCGCGTCGTCGTGCGGTGGGCGGAGGGTGCTCCGCCGATCGACTACACCCTCAGCTACCAATTCGTCGGCATGGCCCAGAGCCTCGGTCGCACGGACCAGACGAATCCGCAACTGGCTTCGCTGCCGCAATCGTTCACGGAGTTTCGGCTCGCGGAGCTTCCCGCCGCGAACCAATCGGTCAGTAACTACGGCTTGAATATGTACGGCCCAGCGGCGAATGCCAACGCTTCGATCGTGCATAAGACAACGGCCGAAGCGGTCATGGCCGCGCTCCGCACGGCGTATGAGGTTGTGCCGCGCAATGAATTGCTGGCCGACATCCGCGCCGCCGATCCACTGACGCGAGCGGCTGCACTCGCCGCGGGTGGCGGACGGTTGGCCTCTGAGCATTTACCGCTGATCCTGCAACTCGCCGACGACAACGACCCTGCGTTGCAGAGGTCCGCGCTCGTGGCGCTGCGGCACTTCGGCGAGCCAGAAGCGATTGAGAAGTTGCTGAGCTACGCCCGCAAGAACACGGAGCCGCTGGCCTCAATGGCGGTCGAGAGCCTGGCCGGATCGCGCTACAGCGCCGCACATGACTCGCTGTTGGGATTGCTTGAACGCGAACCTGCCGTGTCGCGCAAGATGATCGTGAAAGTGCTGGCTCAATACCCGCGTCCGATTTGGTCCGAGACCATTTACAAGTACGTTCGCGATCCGCAGGGAGGTCTGGGAATCGACGGCCTGCACGCGCTCGTTCGAGTCGGACACCCGCAGTTGGTCGAGGTGCTCAAGGAGACGCTCGACTCGCGAGACTCGGCTCTGCGCGAAGCGGCATTCAACGAACTCGTCAATCAACCGGATGCGGCCAGCGAAAAAGTCGCGATGCAGTACACGCTCAAGCAAATGGAGTCTGCGCCTCCGACTCCGGCGATGCTGACGTTTCTGGCTAAGACGAAAGAGCAAACCGCCGTGCCGCTGCTGCTGAAACACTTGAAGAGTCCTGCCACCGACCGCTCGGGGCTGATCAACACGCTCGCGCAGATCGGGGACCAAACGGTTTCCGACGCACTGGTCGAGCAATACGGCACCCTGCGCTCCAACGAACAAGTCGCCGTCTTGAGCGTGCTCGGTCAACTCAAGTCGCCGGCCTTTCTGAAGCTGGCGACGGGCGCGTTGGAGTCGCCCGACGCCAGCATCGTCAGCACCGCCTGTCAGTGGTTGCAGAACGATGCGACTCCCGCCGCCGTGAAACTGCTGATTCAAACGCTGGAGAAAACCATTCAGCCCAACACGATCACTTACACGGCGAACGCTCTGGGCCAGATCGCCACCGTCGAGGCTCGCACCGCGCTCCGTCAGGCACGCTCATCGAACGATCCCAACCGGCAGACATCGGCCCGGCAAGCATTGACGGTTCTGTATCAACGCTCCCCCGCGATGCAGTACGTCTACCAGGCGAAATCCTACGATCAGATGAAGAATTACAAAGCCGCCCTCGAACTCTACGACCAAGCGATCAAGACCGATCCAGAACTGCCCGATGCTTTCACCGGTCGCGCCAACGCTCATTTGGCTCAAAAGAAATTCGCCGAAGCCAAGAAGGATTACGACAAGACGATTGAACTCGACGATCGGCAATACGTCGCGTACATCGGCCGAGGCGGCTGCCTCTCGAATCTCGAAAAAACCGACGAAGCCAAAAAAGACTTCGACAAGGCGATTGAAATCGATCCGACCCAACTCTTTGGCTATTCCGGCCGAGCCAACACCTTCACGCGACAGGGCAAGTATTCCGACGCCAAGAAAGACTTCGAGAAGGTGCTCGAAATCGATCCGTCTCACAGCGAGGGGATCACCGGTGTCGCGATCTGCCTCGCGGTCGAAGGCCAGTTCGACGAGGGGATCAAGCGTGTCGAAGAGTCCCGTCCCAAGTTCGCGGACAATGGCCTGTACCTCTACAACGTCGCCTGCGTCTACGGCCGAGCCATCGAGCATCTCCTCAAGGACGAGAAGCTCGCCGATCGAGACAAGAAGCTGGAAGCCTTCCGCCGCAAAGCGCTCGATGACCTGCGCGCTTCGCAAAAGCTGGGCTTCAACGAACAAGAATGGATGCGGAAAGACCCGGACCTCACCTCGCTGCACGACCTGCCTGAGTTCCAGGAGCTGTCCGGTCAAAAGCCGAAATGAACTGAGACGCCGCGTAGCACAGGCGGCTCGCCTGTGCTTTTCAACTCGTAGCACAGGCGGCTCGCCTGTGTTATCGCAACGGGAAATACGAGCAGGCGAGCCGCCTACTCTACGTTTTCACAAACTCTTGGGAGTACCAGCAACTCATGGTTTGGTTTTGGCGATTGGTTCTGACTCGCGACTGGCTTCCGGCTGACATTCGAATGCGTGCCGCAAACAAATTGGGCCAGACGAAAAGCCCCAGCGCGATCGGCTCGCTGCTGCGAGTGCGGCACGGGGGCAACGCGCCCATCGCCGAGGCGGCCGTCGCGGCCATCAAAGCCATCGGCGCGCCGGCGGTCGAACCGCTGCTCAAACAACTGACTCATACCGACGCGACCATCCGAGCCAATGCGGCGGAAGCGCTCGGTTGGCTCGGCAAGGAAGCACGACCTGCGGTTTCAACATTACTGGCTCGGCTGCGCGATCCGCAAACCGCCGTGCGCATCCGAGCCTGCGAAGCGCTCGGCCGCATCGGTCCCGGAGCGGCCGAAGCGGTCCCGGAATTCATGAACTGGCTAAAGGAACGGGAACCGCGTCTGGTCGAAACCGCCGCGCGAGCACTCGGCGGCATCGGCCCACTGGCGAAGGACGCTCTTCCCGCGCTCTTTGATCAAATCACGAACTTCGACAAAGGGGCGAGAGAAGCCGTCGCCGAAGCGCTCGGCAAGATCGGTTCGCTGTCGCGGATCTTCGTGCCGAAGCTCGCCGCACAACTTCATCATGTCGATGCCGACGTGCGTGAAACGATCGCGCGCGCCATCGGCGGTATCGGACCCGATGCGAAAGCCGCCGTCCCCGCGCTCTGCGAACAACTCGGCGACGTCGATCGCGCCGTCCGAGCCGCTTGCGCGAAAGCGCTCGGACAAATTGGTCCCAGCGCCGCGGCTGCCGTGCCGCATCTCATCGAACTCTTCAACGACAAAGACTACGGCGTCCGCGAGCACGTCGCCAAAGCCTTAGCCGGGATCGGTCCCGCCAGCGCGCCGGCCGTGCGGGGCCTGATGAAGCTTCTACAAGACGACCGCGGCAGCGTGAGACATTCCGCCCTGGAGGCCCTCGCCGCCATCGGTCCCGCCGCTCAAGAAGCCCTCAGTGCCATCAACATCCTCGCGGCCAAGGACAAGTACGCGATGGTCCGCGAAGCCGCGGCCAAGGCCGTGAGTTCGATCACGTCCGTAACAACGTAGACGCCGACCCGCTCGCCAATACTTTTCTACCGTTCCACGACCACAAAGCTGTCGCCGCCATCCTCAACGTCGTGCGACGTGACGATCAACGGCACCACATGTCGTCCGGACGGAAGCTCCTCGGAGACGCTCAACGTCAACTCGACACGCGCGGTGCCGTTCGCCGGCACGAGGACTTCGCGCGACCACGGCGATGTGACCGAGCCGTGATCCAATCGCAATCGCAATGTCTCTGGCTCAGACAACGGGTTGTCGATGACTACCGACGTTCGAGCCGTCTCACCCGGACGCACGCGGACCAGCAACGGCTCGACTTGCACGCGGCTGGGATTCCAATCGCGTCGGAAACGGCCCGATGGCGAGATCGCATCAGCCGCTTTCGCGGTGGCTCGTCCCCAAGCCACGCGCCGCTGAAAGTCTTCCGCGTTGAACGCGAACGCTCCGCCATGTTCGGCCAGCACCCAATCGGGTTTCGCATCGAGCACCGCTTGAGCGCTCTGAGCATACAAATCCGGCCAGCCTCGATTGCGTCCCGACCAACCGCCGCTGCCGGAGAATTGATCCGCATGAAAAAAATTGTCGGCCGTGAAAAAGCATTGCCGGCCATCGATCGCCGTTTGCAGGCCCATCGTGAAATACGTCTGACCGGGGAAGTGCCGCACCGCGAACGAGAACTCGCGCCACGTCGCCCTCTCGTTGGCTTTCAGCCAGCGATCGGTGCGGATCGAACGAGCATCCAATCCGAAGGCAGTCACTCGCAACGGCTCGGCGATTGGCCGAGCGACGTCCTCCAGCGTCCAAACCTCGAACGCTTCGCGATTCGGCAATTGATGCAGTCCCACATAATGATCGTTGTGAGCGTGACTGATCAGCACGACTTCGATCGGACCAAGCTGCTCGTCCTGCTGTAAGCGGCGAAGCTGCTCGCCGAGCTTCGCTCCGAACGGGTCAATGACTGTGATCGGGCCGGCATCGGAACGAAGTACGAACGTATTGCCAGTCAGAAACAGATGCGGTGACAACTTCGTCCACGGCTTCTCGCCCGCGGTCGCGACCTGCTCCTTGGCAAGAAACTCGTATCTCGGTTCATCGCCCAGTCGCTGCTTGCTGAACCGCTCAAAACTTTTCAAGAAGCCAACTTCATCGGCCGCTTTCGCAGTCTCTTCGAGTGCGGCGACGACATCCTCACGCAACACCGGCCCGTGCTCTGGGCAGAGCATTGCCGGCCGCAGCGCCGCCAGCTTACGCAGCGATTCGGCCGAGGCTTTCAATCCCAAGTCGGTCCAGTGATCCCAGTCCGTCGTGTAAGGCGACCACAGCTTTCCCCGCGTCGCAAACGCATCGCCGCAGAAGACGATTGAATCCGGGGTCTGTGAATCCGGGGTCTGGCGCTTCGGAAATTCGGAATTGGCCCCAGCCAATTCCGAATTTCCGAAGTGCCTGACCCCAGTTTCTTCCAAGCGAGTCGCGACGAAAGCAACGTGATCGCGGCTGTGTCCCGGAGTCGCGAGCACAGTCAATCGCCAACCGCGCCAATCAATCACTTGCCCGTCTTCCAGCGAGCAGTCGATCTCGTCGATCCCGCGCGGATGAACCAGGTAGTTGAACGCATTGAACGTGCGCTCCTTCAAGCCGGGTTCTCGCCCCGGCACAAGTTCCGGCAGGCAGGCGTTCCAAAATCGTCGCACGCCGTCGCTATGCAACCACTCGGCTGAGGCTTTCGGAGCCTGCACGCGAATTCGTTGCGCGATCAGTTCACGAGCCAGCGCGCTGGAGTCGCGATGATGGTGCGTCAACAGGCAGCGTTCGATGCGGCTCACTTTGAGTGCCGACAACCCGGGCCAGTCCATTTGCCGCGCGGCTCCGATCAAGAGAGCCGCGTCGTCGTCGATCAACGCATACCCACACGGCAGGCCAGCCGATCGCCAGACTCCCGGAGCGACTTCACGCCAGCTCGTTTCCGGCGAAGCCCCGCGCGCCAACCAGACGATGGCTAACAACAACGTCACACATGAAAGCGCCACCGACAGTTTTCGCATGTCTTCACTCCTGACGACTCGATGACGGGTAGGAACCAGGCAGGCTCAGGCACTTCGGAATTTCTGACAAGGCCGAGACGAGAATGGTGTTGATCCCAACGAGGCTGCGTTACCTCACTCTGCTCTCCGCGTCTCTGCGTTGCAAGAAACCGTTCTGACAACGCAGACACGCGGAGAGCTTGGAGTAGAACCTTCAGACCTTGACTCATCTGCCACAAGTTTCGGAATCGAAGAGGTCCGATGAGGCAAGTTGGGTTTCGACAAAGCCGGAGATACGGTACGAACCGAGTTACAAACCTTAGTCGTCGGGGTCAGGCACTTCGGAAATTCGGAATTGGCTGGGGCCAATTTCGAATTTCCGAAATGCCAGACCCCAGACATCCTCGAATCTCAAAGGAGCCTCCGATGTCCGAATTCGTTCCGTGTCCCGAATGCTCGTCGAACAAAGCGGTGAAAGTCTCGTTCACTTGGTGGGGCGGGATGCTTGGCCCTTCGCTGTTTACGCATGTGAAATGTCCCGAATGCGGCGCGGCCTACAACGGCAAGACGGGAAAATCGAACGACACCGCGATTGCGATCTACGTCGGAGTTTCCCTCGTGATCGGCTTCGGAGCGGCAGCGTTGTTCTGGTCGATGTGAGCGGCGCGATCACGCCGAAACGCCTGCGGGCTGTCGCGGAATGTTTAACCGCGACGCCATCGCACCGAAGTCGCAACCAGTGTGGCTCGACGCTCCGCGTCGAGAATCACGACGCGCCGTGGTCCCATTTCATAGAAAGCCGGTGTCGCATGAAATTGAATCGCGTCTTCGTCGCGTCTCTCTTGGCCGGGCTGTTGCTGGGCTATGTGACGAAACTCCTTCGGAGTAAACACATGAGGCCAGACTAAATCCGGGCAAGCTCTCTGACATCGCTAACGCAGCCATTCACGGCGGCGGCGGCGACCATTGCGGGACTCATCAGCAGGGTGCGGCCGGTCGGGCTTCCTTGGCGGCCTTTGAAGTTGCGGTTGCTGGAACTCGCACAGATCTCGCGGCCTTGGAGTTTGTCGGGATTCATCGCGAGACACATCGAACACCCCGCTCCGCGCCAGTCGAAACCGGCGGCGGTGAAGATGCGATCGAGTCCCTCTTTCTCCGCTTGCTCGGCGACGAGTTGTGAGCCGGGAACGACCAGCGCTCGGACGTGGGGCGCGACGTGATGTCCCTTCGCGACGGCGGCCGCTTCTCTCAAGTCGCTGATCCGCGAGTTCGTGCAACTGCCGATGAACGCCACGTCGATCTTCAATCCTTTGATCGACTGGCCTTCTTGGAGATCCATGAATGCCAACGCTTCGCGAATGATGGTGTGCTCCGCGGCCGGATAGCTCGCGACGGTTGGGATCTGTTCGCTGACCCCCAGCGATTGAGCGGGAGTGATGCCCCACGTCACCGTCGGCTCGATGTCGGCCGCGTTGTACTTCACCACGTCGTCGAACTCCGCGTCCGGGCCGCTGGCGATGCTCAGCCACCACTTGGCGGCGCGATCGAATTCAGCACCTTGCGGAGCCAGCGGCCGACCACGCAGATAATCGACCGTCGTCTGATCCGGGTTCACATAGCCGCAACGAGCACCCCCTTCGATGCTCATGTTGCAGACGGTCATTCGCTCTTCCATCGACATGCGATCGAAGACGTCCCCCGCGTACTCGTAGGCAAAGCCGACTCCCCCTTGCACGCCGAGCTTGCGAATGACATGCAACGTGACATCCTTCGCGAAGACGCCGCGACCGAGCGTGCCGTTGACCTCGATCCGCCGCACCTTCGGTCGGCTCATCGCCAGCGTCTGCGTGGACAACACATACGCGACCTGACTGGTGCCGATCCCGAATGCGATGCAGCCGAACGCTCCGTGAGTGCTGGTGTGACTGTCGCCACACGCCAGCGTGATGCCGGGCAGCGTAAGACCTTGCTCCGGGCCGACGACATGGACGATCCCCTGCCGCTTGTCGTTGAGGTTCAGCAGCGTGACGCCGAACTCGCGGCAGTTCTGTTCGATCGCCGACATCATTTCCTCGGCCAGCACATCGAGAAACGGCCGAGCTTGATTGTCGGTCGGGATGATGTGATCGACCGTCGCCAACGTCAGCTCCGGGTGCAGCACCGTCAGGTTGCGATCGCGAAGCATCTCGAACGCCTGCGGGCTGGTCACTTCGTGAATGAGGTGGCGTCCGATGAAGAGCTGCGTCAGGCCGGAGGGGAGCGTTCCGACGGTGTGCAAATCCCAAATTTTATTGAACAAGTTACGGCGGTCAGTCATGGCGATTTCGGTGGTATGAGTTACGGGAGGTTGGTGGAAACGAAGTCAGCCGACGCGGAGGGGAGGGATTCTAGGAGACGCGGGGGCGGAAGGCATGTCCGGCGGGAAGGTGAACGGGAAAAGAAAGTGCCCGACGAATGAAGGGAGACGACGAATGCGCTTATCAGTCGCAGCATTCGTCGTCTCCTTGGATTCGTCGGGCGACTTTCTTCCTGCTCGGAACTTCATTCGTTTCGCGGCAAGCCAAAGGGGTCGGCATCGACATCGCCGTTGGCCGCATCCGCCGACGCCTTCGGCATGCCGTTAAACGATTTCGCTCGTGATGCTGGCCGGGGATTTCAGCGTTTGGAAGATGACGCAGAATCGTTCGGTGAGCGACAGTAGCTTTTGCTTTTGTTCGGGAGTCGCGTCGCTATCGAGTTCAAATCGGAGACGAATGCGTTGGAAGCCGATCGGCGTTTCTTTACTGACACCCAATGTGCCTCGGAAGTCCATGTCTCCTTCGGCATGAACACGGCCGCCGCGCAGCGGAATGTCGAGCGCGGTGGCGACCGCTTTGAGCGTGACTCCCGCGCAGGCCACCAGCGATTGCAGCAGGATCTCGCCGGAGCAGGCCCATTGTTCCTCACCTCCGGCCATCGGATGCAGTCCCGCTTGGAGAACACCGGCCGGAGTCGCGACGTCGCAGGTGATGCTGCCGGTGCCGAGCGTGCCGCTGGCGTGCATCGTCACTTGCGCGGCGTTCGCGTCTTCTTTGTACTGAGCCTTCAGCGGAGTCTGTCGAGCCTTGAGCTGTTCGGCGTTCATCGCGGTGTCCAATCGAGTTAGCTGGTGTGCTGGAAGTACGACTCTTCATAGGGCTGCACGACGACGAACCCGCTGCCGCGAAACAGCATTTGAATCGACTCGCCACTGCCACGGCCGAAGAAGGTCTTGAGCGAAATGTCGGTTCGGAATTCCGGTTCGAGATTGCCGGACCAGGCGACCGTCGCGTTGGGATCGGTGATGACTGGGGAGCTAGGAGTCACCTCCAGCGTGACCGGATCGTAGTGGGTTGTGATTGCGATCCGTCCCGTTCCCGACAGTTTGACGTTGAACAGCCCCCCCGCCAGCATTCCGGCGATCCGGCGCATCAGCTTGATGTCCCATTCGACTTGCTCTTCAAAGGCCAACACGTCGTTGCCATTCACGAACAGCGAGTCGTCGGTCAGGTGCAGTACCGTCACCTTCTTGCCGGCATCCGCCAGATACAGCTTTCCGTGGCCTTCCGCCCGCGTGAGCTGAATCCCTTCGCCGCTGACAAACTTCTTCAGAAATTTGCCGACGCCGTGTTCGAGGATTCCCTCGCGGACAAATTTGATGTCGCCCCGATAGCAGATCATCGACCCCATCTTCGTCCAAACGCTGCCATCCAGATTGATCTCCAGCAGTCGATCGCTTTCGAGTTCAAACATCCCTTGTCCGCGATTCCGTTCGCGGGTGCGACTGACGAAGTCGTCGATCGAGTACTTGTCCGGTGCCCCCGGTGCGGAGCGACTGGGAATGTCAATCATGGCCTGACAAGCGGGGCACCGCTTGCGAGGTTCCGCGAAATCGTCGGGGACGTTGAGATTCTTACCACACGAACAGCGGATGATGGCGGGCATGCCTGAGTCCTTTGAGAAAAGTGGTAGCAGCGTTCGCCAGAACGCGAGGCATCCAAGCCCGCGTTCTGGCGAACGCGGCTACAACGTGCGCTGTAGAACTAATTACTCAGCGTGACCGTTCCCTTGTCGGCAATCGCGCGGAGGCGGTCATAAATGGTGGCATCGAGATTCTGGCTGATGAATCTCACCGTTCCATCGGCCAGTAACCCATGAACTCCTCCCGTGTGCGAACTGCGTGAGACATGCCGCCGATTCGATCCGGGAGCCGCGTTGGCGGCCGCGCCATTGCCTCCTCCTCCGCCGTTGGCACAGGGCATATCGTTCTCGGTGAAGTTGCAATTCTGGAAGAGGTCCGGCGTTGTCCGCGAATTGATTGACCCCAAGCCATACACCGCCGCCCCGTTCGGGTACGACCAACAGCCGCGGGGATCTCCGGCGTTCGTCGAAGCTCGGATTTCCAAGATCAGCACCGTGTTGGCGGTTCCGTCGCGGATGTCTTTCATCCCCGCAGCACCGGCCATTCCCATCGCGCCCCGAATTTGTTCGCCATTCACGAAGAGACTCGGATATTGCCCCCAATAGGAATTGAACAGGTATCTGTTCCCGGCGTTGGCCTGATCGGCCTGAGTACTCGCCATCACGCAGCCATAGTTTCCGCGAGCGAAGTTCCCTCCGTTGAGCGTGCAACGAGTCCCCTGGTTTCCTCCGGTGTCGGACGGACAGATGTAGGCGGGAAGGATCGTCTGCCAGACCGCGTTGTTCTGCTGCATCTGGATGGCGCTGAGATTGATCTGCTTATAGAGCGATGCCTGATCCATAAACGGCAAAATCGCGCCGGCCCAACTGATGACGCAGCCACGATTGTTCGAAATGTCGTCCTCTTGAGACAGATCCGCCGCGACGGCCGCGAAGCCGTTCGAGCCAAATCCAGCGGGAGCGAACATGTTGTGGTTGCTGTGATAATTCTGCAGAGCCAAGCCAATCTGCTTGAGATTGTTTTTGCATTGAGACCGCCGCGCCGCCTCGCGAGCTTGCTGCACCGCGGGGAGCAACAGCGCGATCAACACGGCGATGATCGCAATCACCACCAACAACTCGATCAACGTGAAACCCGATCGTTTGCCAGAAGCTCTCAACATGGTCTGTCCTTTCACAAAGGGAAAAATGAAAAAAGGAACAATTCCAAATCACTTCGATTGCAGGTCGAAGTTCTGCTCGTTGGCACCCGCCTTGATCTCGACCGACAAGGTTGTCTCCGAGTTGTATTTGGCCGGGATCGCCGCTTCGGGGATCATATGGTCTTCCGCGTCCTTCTTGCCGGAATCGCGATACCACTCGATGAAGACTTTGTTCTGACCAACGACTGGCCCATCGACAACCACGTCGATGTTGTAGCTCCCTTCGGCCGAGATTTTGGAAACGATTTCCGCTCCCTTCGCGGGTCGAAAGCGGATCTCCCCACCCGTGATCGGTTTTCCATCCAACGTGATCTTGCCTCGGATCGTCGCACGCGGCGGCCCCGCTGGGACACCCTCGCCGCAGCCACTGGCCGAGACGACAGCTCCGATCACAACCAGAACGAGGCAGCGACAACCACGGAATGAAAACATGGAGAACCTCTCGCAGATTCTAAGGAGACGGGTTGACCTCAAAGATGTTGGCGCTCGTTGCGAGGCCGTCAGTGCCGCGACATCACACAACACAAGCTCTGAAGATTCAAGCACAACGTCGATCGGTATTAGAAATCTCAACAACCTGAACGGAACGTGAAGTCCCGCCAATCTCCTCAGGCCGCGAGGTCGCAACTATTTGACCTCGGTCAAAATCCCCAGGACCAAATTCCAATGTCCAATGAATGTCCAATGATCAAGCCCCAATGTGGCGTCGCTTTGATTTCCCGCCTCCAAGTTTCAAACGCTGGATCCGACTTGGATTCCTTTGCCTCCGAAAGTTGTTGCAGATGAGTCAAGTTTTGCCGCCGTGTCCGCCAAAGCGATGGAGGTTTTGTGAAAACGCGCTGAAGGCGGTTTCTCTGCGGCCTCTCTGAATCTGTGGGGATGACTGGCGATATCCCCGCAGATTCAGAGAGGCCGCAGAGGATCTCATCCGTGGCTTTGGTCTGAGGCGGAGCCTCGCTGGGATTTAAGGAATTGGGATTTGATTGGTCATTGGCGCTTGGACATTCCTGGTCCGCACACGCACACAAAGCGAGCCTGTGCCTGATAAGGAAGTCAAAAGCAGTAGGTGTCCGCAATGGGCGACGGCGGCCTGTTATTTCTCGCGAGTGGTTAATAACTTCGCCCGCCTTCCGGCGGCTGATGCGGCACGAGCATCAACGCGATTGGCCAAAAGCCCCAAATACTTAGAAGGTGTGACTCGATGAAGATTTATTTGAACGGCAAGCTGGTGGGCAAAGAGCAGGCGATGGTCAGTGTGTTTGACCACGGGCTGTTGTACGGCGACGGTGTCTTTGAAGGGATCCGCGTCTACGGTGGCAAAGTCTTTCTGCTCAAAGAACACATCGAGCGGTTGTATGAGAGCGCGAAGGCGATCCGACTGACGATCCCGATGGCTCCCGCCCAGATGATTCAGGCGACGCGAGACACGGCCGCGGCGAACGGCATCGGGGACGGGTACATCCGGCTGGTCGTGACTCGCGGCGCGGGGTCGCTCGGCCTGGATATCCGCCGCACCAGCGACCCGCAGGTCATCATTATTGCCGACACCATCACGCTCTATCCGGCCGAGATTTATCAGAACGGGATGAATCTCATCACGGCCAGCACGATCCGCAATCATCCGGGGGCACTGCCGGCTCGGATCAAGTCGCTGAATTACCTCAACAACATTCTGGCGAAGATCGAAGGGACCGACGCGGGCACGGTCGAGGCGCTGATGCTCAACCACAAAGGCGAGGTCGCGGAATGCACCGGCGACAACATCTTCATTCTCAAGAACGGCGTACTGAAGACCCCTTCGACCGACGCGGGCATTCTGGAGGGGATCACTCGGAACGCGGTGTTGCGGTTGGCGCGAGAGGCGGGCATCCCGACTCAGGAGACGACGCTGATCCGTCATGATCTCTATGTCGCCGACGAGATGTTCCTGACGGGCACAGCGGCAGAGGTTGTGCCCGTCGTGAGCCTGGATGGCCGACTGATCGGTGACGGCCAGCCTGGTCCGATCACGCGCCGGTTGCTGGAACTCTTTCACGAGTTCACGCGACAAGCGGATTGAGTCTCGCTAAGTCTCGTTGCCACGCGGAGCGTGGGAACGAGAGAGAGAGATGTTCGTACTACTCGTTGTCAGATTCTTGTCGGCGTGCGCGCATTGTGGCGCGACGCTCCGCGTCGCGATTCTCGACGCGGAGCGTCGAGCCACTTTGGTTGCGGCTTCTCCGCGTCGTTTCACCGCAAGCGGCATAGACAATTTTCGGGGCGGAGATGCGGAAATTGCTGTTCCCCGATCGTTCTCCGCGCCTTTACAAGTCCGCCTCGTTTTGAGGTCGGGCCGTTCTGAAGATAAGGATGCACTCGGATGAAATTGACGTCGTGGTTGTCGCAGCGGATTCGTCGAGCGGGACAGCACTCAGCTCGTCGAGGAAATCGGTCAGTGGGTCGGACGGGGGCGTCGTCCGCGTCTTATGCAATCGCGACGTTCGCGCCGTCGGTCGAGACGTTGGAGTCACGTTTGGTTCTGCACGGGGGCTTGCCCGTGGCCAACGTGGATACGGCCGCGTTCGCGAGACTGTTGCGAGATAACGGAGTCACGCTCTACGGAGCGGCTTTCGATTCCACCACGACCGCTCAGCGGGAACTCTTTGGTGACGGCAGCCAGTTTCTGAACTTTGTCGAGGTGACGAATCCCAATCGGACGTTGAATGCCACGGCGATGGCCAACAACATCACGACAACCTCGCCGACCTGGATCTTTTCAGATGGGGCGCGGTTGACGGGCACGCAGACTCTGGAACTCTTGGCTCATCAATTGTCGGTCTCGGTGCCAAGTCTCCCTGACGAGCTTCCTCAATCGGTCACTCCGAGTTTTGCTCCGATCGCGACGCAAACCTTGCGGGCCGGTTCGCCGTTGCTGATCCCCTTGGATGGGTTCGATCCCGACGACGAGAACCTGACGTTCACGGTCACAGTGAACGGGAATACGGCCAACTTGACGGCGACCGTACGGCCCAACAACGGCGCGTTGTTGTTCGAGGTCGAAGGCTACGGGGACATTCTCGTCCAGACTTTCGATGACCTGGTGCCGCGCGTGACGGATCACATCAAGCAGCTCGCCAACGAGGACTTCTACGACGGCATTATCTTCCACCGAGTCATCAACAATTTCGTGATTCAAGGGGGCTCGCCCAACGGCTTGGGGAACGACGGCTCCACCTTGGGGGACTTCGACGATCAGTTCAGCGTCGATTTGCAGCACAACCGTGGCAGCCTGATCTCGATGGCCAAGTCGACCGACGACACGAACGATTCGCAGTTCTTCCTGACCGAGGTTCCAACGCGAAGTCTCGACTTCAATCACTCGATTTTTGGAATCATTGTCGAAGGGGACTCGGTGCGTGAGGCGATCAGCAACACGGAGACCTCCGACCCGCAGAATATTGATCCGCTCGTCCAAGACGATCGGCCGATCGTCGATGTCGTCATCGAATCGGTGAACGTCGTCGAGGACCATGAGAACGCCGTGTTGATGCTCAAGGTGCCCAATGGGGTCGTCGGTCAAGCGGATGTCACGGTGCGAGTCACCGACTCGGAAAACCACTTTTTCGAGCAGACGTTTCGGGTCAACGTGCAGGCCGACAACTCGCTGAGCACTCCGTTCCTGGGAGACATCCCGCTGATCCGAACACTGACCGGCACCGCATTGCCATTGCAGTTGCAGGCAATCAATGCCGACGTCCCTCCCGCCGGCATTCGAGTGGATTTCACGGCGACATCGGGGAATGCTCAACAGCTTGGGGTGACGGTCAATTCCATGACCGGTGCGACGACGATTACTCCCGTTGGAAATTTCGCGGGGACGCAAATGGTCACAGCCCGGACTCGGCTGCTGCGAACGTCCGACAACGCGACGAGTGCGGATGACATCCAACGATTTCCCGTCGAAGTCGTCAGCACGGCGACCGACCTGACGATCTCCGCCGATGATGACCCGCGACAGGCTGCTGCCGACGACGGGACACCTGACACTTTCCTTGTGCGAGTGAATAACAACGGCTTGCTGGAAGTCTCGATCAACGGCAATGTCGCGGCGATCGCGAACCTCGATAGTGTCTTGAACCTCATCATCGAAGGCTCCGACGACACCGACACGCTGACGATCGACTTTGCCAACGGCCTTCCGCTCCCCGTGTCCAACATCATTCAATTCGCCGCGTCAGGACAAGCGGCAGGTGGTCTCGACCAAGTGATCCTGCGAAATATCACCGGGGACACCCTGAGCTACTTGCTGACCGACGCTCAAGAAGGATCGCTCGCGGAAGATGACGCGAATTTTCTGACCTTCACTGGAGTCGAGTCGATCAACGATTTCCTCCCATCGACTCACCGCGTCATCCAATACTTGGACACGGGGAGCGAGGCGATTCTGTCGGTCGATACGACGGCGACTGGACAAGCCAAGTTGGTCTTCGGCAGCGATCTCAATCTCAGCTTCCGCAGTCCGAATTCGACGTTGACGATCAACGGCGGTGCCGGAGCCGACACGCTCGCGGTCAGCTTTGCCAACGGCAGTCCGATTCCCGCGAATGGGTTGACCTATCAAGGGGGCGTCCAAACAGCCAGCGGCATTGGAGCCGGGGACCGCTTGGTCGTTACGGGAGCCACCGCTTCGTCAATCTTCCACACCGTCACGAACATCACGGACGGATTGGTGGCGATCAATGGAGCCACACTCATCGGCTACAACGGGACCGAAGTCGTGGTCGATGAGTTGGTGGTGACGGATCGCGGCTTTCAATTCGGAGCCACTGCCGACCCCGTCACGCTTTCGGATGACGGGATCGACGCGAATGGCCGATCGAGACTGACCTACGGTGCGAAAGAGTTTCTCTTTGCGAACTCGGCCAATCGGACGAATACCGATTTGACGGTGACAGTCGGAACGCTGGTGATCAACGGGGGGCTTGGCAACGACACGTTGATCGCCAACGGACTCGATTCCAGTTTCCCCTCGGATGCGAATCTCTTCCTGCAAGGTGAAGCGGGCGGCGACACCATCAACACGTCTGGGGCGACTCGTGCGTTTCTGATGTCCGGCGGCGAAGGGGACGACAACATCACCGGCAACGCCAGCGACGAGACGATCCTGATGGACGCCGGCAACGACACCATCAATGGCAACGGCGGCACCGATCGCATCGTGGCGATGAATTTGCGAGGCGCGATCGTGCTCAACGACACGCTGCTGACTGGCACCGGATCGGACAGCATCAGCGGCATCGAACAGGCCCAGCTTGTAGGCGGAGCCAACGCGGTGCAAATCAATGCCAGCGCGTTCTCCGGTGCGGTCACGCTGACGGGTGGCAACGGCGGCGACTCGTTGACCGGCACGGGCAACGCCGACGTGATTAGCGGTGGCTTGGGCAACGACACAATCAAAGCGGGCGGCGGCAACGACACCCTCACCGGAGGCGCGGGGACCGATTCGATCGACGGCGAAGCGGGTAACGATGTCCTCAGCGAGACGACCACCGGCAACATCGTCGTCACCGCCACGCTGGTGCAAGGAGCCTCGCAGCTCGGCAACGATAAGTATTTCAGCATCTCGGCCATGTCGTTCACGGGAAGCTCCGCAGCGAATAAGTTCGACACGCGTCTGTTCTCCGGCAACGTGACGCTGCTGGGTGGCGACGGAGCCGACACGTTGATCTCCGGCAGCGGCAGCGACAGCTTGCTTGGCGAGGATGGCAACGATGTTCTCACCGGCGCTGCGGGCAACGATGTGCTCGACGGCGGCGATGATGTCGATCGGTTGATCGAAGTCTCCGACACCAATTGGACGCTCACCGACTCGACGCTCTCGGGGCTTGGTAACGACTCGCTGAGCGGTTTTGAACAGGTCTCGCTGACCGGTGGACTCGGCGCTAATACGATCAACGCGACGGCTTACACCGGCAACGCAACGCTGGATGGAGCCGCCGGAGCGGACACGATCCTCGGCGGCACCGGAGATAGTTCACTGTTGGGGAACGCGGGCAACGATTCGCTGGTCGGAAACACGGGCAACGACACGTTGCTTGGAGGTAATGACACCGATGTGCTCATTGGTGGTGACGGCAACGACAGTCTCGATGGGGGCGCGGGGAACAACGATCGCGTCACCGGCGGACTCGGCATCGACAGACTCAATGGCGGTGGCGGAAGCGGAGACCAGTTGATCGAAACCAGCAACGCTTCGTTGATCGTGCTCACCAAGACCACGCTCAGCGGCGTCGGTTCGGACACGGTCGTGGGCTTTGAAGGGGCGATCCTCACTGGCGGCGCTGGCGATAACACGATTGATGCCTCCGCCTTCACGGGGACGACCAACCTGACCGGCGGCGGTGGCGACGATGTCCTGCTGGCCGGAACGGGACTGAGCACGCTCGATGGAGGTGCCGGCAACGACACGCTCACCGGAGGCAAGTCGAATGACTTATTGCTCGGAGGTGACGACAGCGATCTGATCCTCGAGACCGGGAACGGCAGCATCACGGCCGCGATTGGTCTCGCTGGAACGCAATTGCTCGGCGGCGGAGTCTTCGGAACCGATACCTACACGAACATTGAAGCGGTGCGATTGATCGGTGGCACGGGAGCGAATCGCTTCGACCTGAGTTTGTTCTCCGCGGCAGTGACGCTTTCAGGCGGAGGGGGCAATGACGTGCTAATTGGTACCCCATTTGACGACTCGCTGATTGGCGGCGAGGGGGGTGATTCGCTGGTGGGCAACAGCGGCAGAGACACGCTCACGGGAGAAGGAGGCAACGACACTCTCAAGGGGGGCCTCGGAGTCGATCTGCTGTCGGGCGGATCAGGCAACGACACGCTCAACGGTGGCGAGGGGAACGATACGCTCGACGGCGGCATCGGAAACGATGGGCTGTCCGGCTTCCTCGGCGACGATCTGCTGATGGGAGACGCTGGCCTCGACACGCTGTTCGGCGGCAACGACAACGACACGCTGCTGGGTGGAGCCGACAAGGATTTGCTGTTCGGCGGATCGGGCAACGACAGCCTTGATAGCGGCGATGGAATCGACTCGGTGACGGGGGGCAATGGAAACGGTGCCCTGCCAGACGCGGGCGACGTGATCGTTGATCCCACCGAGATCAACAACGTCATGAAGTTCTTCGCCTCGTGGATCGACGCGGTGTAAGCCGCTGGCGCTAGCCACGGGCCAGAGTAGAGTTCGCCGTAGCCGCGTTCGCCAGAACGCGGGCGGCGCGTGCTCGATTCGTGTTCCCACACTCCTCTGAGCCTGTGAAGTTTTAGAGCCGCGACCGTGAGGGAGCGGTTCTATACCTCACGCGGCCATGATTGAGACGTTTGGCAAGATCGTTCAACCGCAAGCCCTAAGCGATCACCCCTCCCTGACGGTCGCGGCTCTAGAATCTCATCGCCGCTCCGCTCGCCGACTTGTCAGAACCCCAAGCCCTCGCCGTCGAGCACGCTGGTCCCGACGGTGCCGTCTTTGATCTCGAACATCGTCGGGAAGCGTCTGGCGAACGGCCTGTTGCTGGCGGGACAGTATTGGCGGCTGTTGCCCTCGATCGCCGCGACGCCTGGGATGCGAGCCGACAAGCTGGCCGAGTGCAGGAATGAATAGCCGGGGCATGACAGGTCTTGCACACACAGAAACAAGCCGAGCTTCTGGGCCGCGGCCGCAAGCAGCAGTGAGTCTGTCTGTCCCTTGCACGCCTTGAGCGCGATGCCGGTGTAGCCCAACTCGCGAGCCAGCAGCAGCGACTCGTAATCGACCAAGCCCTCATCAAGCACGACCGGTTTTTGCTTCGCGACTTCGTGGAGCTTGAGTTCCGGGTGAGCCTTCAAGTGCCGGCTGGTCGGCTGCTCGATGTATTGAATGCGATCGTAAGCAGCGGGCGATCCGGCTTTGATGCGGGCGAGAAACTCCAGCACATAGGCGGCGTCCTGGCACTTCTCGTTGAAGTCGGTCGAGTAAACCCAGTTGGTGCAGCCCCGTTTCGCTTGAGCCTCGGCCGAGACCTGTTCGACGGCGAGGACGCGATTCACGTCCCAGTCGAGATCGTCGCCGTTAAGCTTAATCTTCAGATGGGTCAGCCCGTTGTAGTTGATCCATTCGGGGAGCGTTTCGGGGAGCTTGTCGTTGATCCGCTTCGTGATATCGGCCGGGGTCAACGGGTCGAGCGCTCCGACCAAGTGATACAGCGGCATGCGCGGCTTCGGTTCGCGCAACGTGTATTGGTCGAGGTATTCGCCTTTGAATTGGTCGTCGAGATACGACGAGAGGTCTTCGTGGATGAACTGTTTCGAGAGGGCGTTGTAGCTGTTGACGTGATTGACTCGGCCGAAGCCGTCGTGGATCGCGGCGTCGAGCGGGCTGGCGGCGACGAGTTCGGCCAGTTCGGGCATCGGCTCGGCCAGCTTCAGTTCCTGCGGGATGACCTTGCCGAGATGGGCGTACTCGCCGGAGATGTGGTAAACGATGTTGATCGGGTCGGAGTGCTCCGGGAAGAGCGTCGCCAGATCGCAGGCCCGTTCGCCGAAGGCCATCATCGCTTGCTCGGCTTGATCGGGGCTGACTTTCTCCGACGGCCACGCCCAGACATTGCCGACCGGCATACTGCCCAAGCCGGTGGCGTACTTCCCCGATTTCGTCTCGACCACAACCTCCACATTGATGAGGTAGGACTTGGAGACGATGCGACCGCCGAATTTTACCGGGGCGCGAAACGTGACAGGTTCAAAGGAGCAGACCGCCTCCTTGATGCGGATGTCAGAAGTCTTGGGCATACCCGTCTGTGATGGCTAAGGGACGACAAATGAGAAAGCCGGAAATCCCCGAATCGAACGTGGCTCCGGCAACGGCGGGCGGAGCTTAGCCGCGTCGTTTCAAGGGATCAAGAAGTTCCCCGGAGACCATCTTGTGGCGAACCGGGGAATTTGGGACAAACCCGCCCCGAAGTTCAGGTCGCCAGCGAAGAGAGGGAACTCATGCGACGACTGTTTGCGTTAGCGTTGGGAGCGCTGCTGGGAGCGGCCTCCATGTTTATCGCCTTCAAGTTTCATGTCGTGCGGACCAAGGACGATTGGGTCTTTGTCCCCAAGCCGTCCGCCTCGCTGGTCGATGCCTATGTCGATGTCCGCGAATGGGACATCGCCGAATGGACGAAGCACGGCCAATTGATCAAGGCCCTCGGTCTGACCGGCCACGCCGAAATCCTGCCCCAGTCGCTGATGAATCGCTGGAAAGAAAAAATCTTCCCAGAGAAGCCGGCGCGCGACGACACGTCCATGAATGAGCCGGAAACTGAGCGGCAATAATTCTTTTCTCCAAACCGGTCGCGAACAGAAAGACGATCTGCTTTGCCGTTCGGCCTCTCTCATCCTCTGAACGATTCTTGCTCGCGGCGGGCTTTGTCTCTGCGGACGGCACACGGAGTGTGCCTGCTACTTTTGCTCGATTTGATCGTCGGTTGCCGCACGACCCACTCCGACTCCGTGCAGCTTCCGGTCAGACACATCGTGTATTCCGAGCAATTGCTGGTCGTCAGTGACGTCGAGCTTCGCAAAGATCACGCGCTGATCCAAGACCTGATCCAACTGCGGCAGGATGTGGCTCACGAACTGCAATTGCCGCTCGAAGGCCGCGACGTCGTGGTCTACCTCTTCGCGGACAAAGCGAAGTATCAGAAGTACCTCGACAAGACATACCCCGGCCTGCCGCCGCGGCGAGCGTACTTCGTCGGCACGCCTCGCGAGCTGGCCGTTTACACCTTCTGGGGCGACAGCATTCAAGAAGATCTGCGGCACGAGTTCACTCACGGCCTGTTGCACGCGCAGCTCAAAGATGTGCCGTTGTGGTTGGACGAAGGGCTGGCCGAATACTTTGAAGTGCCTCGCTCGACCCCCAACGCGGTCAATCGCGAATACGCCCGCAAGCTGGGAATCGCCATCGCCAACAATTGGCAGCCGGACCTCGAACGCCTGGAGTCACTGCAAGAGGTCATCCAAATGCAGCGTGCCGACTATCAGGAAGCGTGGGCCTGGGTCCATTTCTTGTTGCACAGCTCCGACGACTCGCACGAGGTGCTGCTGAATCACCTGCAAGAACTCCGCGAAAACCCGCACCCTGCCCCGCTCAGCATCGCTCTGCACGACACGCTGCCGGAGGTCAACGCGCGCTATCTGGCTCATCTCTCGTCACTGAATTCGATTCAGCCCGCCAGTCATACCACGCACGGCAATCCCTGAGATGTTTAACCGCTACGCCATCGGCGTGCGCGCCCACGCCGATGGCGTTGGGGTTAAACATCGCGTCTGACAATTTCCGGAGAAGACCGAATACCTCGGTTGCGAGACTGTGGCTTGGTGCGGTGAGCCATACAATCGCCGGTTATGACCTCACTCTCATTTTCATTGCCGATCATCGAGCATCCCGACGCCGACCCGCTGGCCGCGTTGCGACTCCCCACCACATCGCCGCGTCA
Organism: Planctomycetaceae bacterium; assembly: GCA_046156195.1. Classification (GTDB taxonomy): domain Bacteria; phylum Planctomycetota; class Planctomycetia; order Planctomycetales; family Planctomycetaceae; genus SXKJ01. Next base: position 23,346 of record JBJXEX010000124.1, read on the forward strand.
TCTCAAGCCGTTGCCGATGACGATGGCCGAGGCTCGCGAACGAGGCTGGAACGAACTCGACATCGTGTTCGTGACCGGCGATGCGTACATCGATCATCCCAGCTTCGCGATGGCGATTCTCGGCCGAGTCCTCGAAGCGGCCGGCTTCCGAGTCGGCATCGTCAGCCAGCCCGATTGGCATTCCTGCGACGCTTGGCGAACGTTCGGCAAGCCTCGGCTGTTCTTCGCAATTAGCGCGGGGAACATGGACTCGATGATCAATCACTACACCGCCAACCGAAAAGTGCGCAACGACGATGCGTACTCCCCCGGCGGTCGCATCGGCCTGCGTCCCGATCGCGCGACGCTCGGATACTGCCAGCGCGCTCGCGAGGCGTACTCCGGCGTACCGGTCATCGCCGGCAGCGTTGAGGCGTCGCTGCGCCGACTGGCTCACTACGACTACTGGAGCGATAAGGTTCGCCGTTCGATCCTGCTCGACGCGAAGCCGGACCTGGTCGCGTTCGGCATGGGCGAAGAAACGATTCTGGAAATCGCCCGGCGACTCGACGCGGGCGAAACCGTGCGCGACCTGCGAGACATGCGCGGCATCGCCTACGCGCTGGGAGCCAAGGAATCGGCGGAGCTTGCGGTATGTAACCCGACGCGTAAGCGAGGGAGAACGCTCGAAGGCGCTTCAATTTCGGAAGGTTGTGAAGCGCCCGCCCTCGCTGACGCTTCGGGTTATTTGGACGATTTCCTCCTGCTCCCAACCTACGAAGCCGTCTGCGCCGACAAGCCGACATTCGCCGAAGCCACCAAGCTCATCCACAACGAAACCAATCCGTACAACGCGCGCGGCCTGATCCAGTTCCACGACAAGCAGGCGGTCGTCTGCAATCCGCCCTGCTTCCCGATCTCGCAAGCGGCGATGGACGCGATCTACGCGCTGCCGTACACGCGGCGTCCGCATCCCAGCTACAAAGAAAAAATCCCCGCGTTCGAGATGATCAAGGACTCGGTCACGATCATGCGCGGCTGCTTCGGCGGCTGTACGTTTTGTTCGATCACGACGCATCAGGGGCGGATCATCCAGTCGCGCAGCCACGAATCGGTCATCGGCGAGATTGAGACGATGACTCGCGACCCGCAGTTCAAAGGAGTCATCAGCGACATCGGCGGCCCGACCGCGAACATGTATGAGATGCGGTGCAGTCGGCCGGAAGTTGAGGCGAAGTGCCGCCGCCAGTCCTGCGTGCATCCGACGATCTGCAAGCTGCTCGGCACCGATCACGGGCCGTTGGTCAAGCTGATGAAAGACGCGCGCGAAGTCCCCGGCATCAAGCGCGTGCTGGTGGCCAGCGGCATCCGCATGGACCTCGCCCGCCGCTCGCCCGAATACATGCGCGAGTTGGTGCGCCATCACGTCGGCGGTCACTTGAAGGTCGCGCCGGAACACTCCGATACCGGAGTGCTCAACCTGATGCGCAAGCCGGCCAGCGATGACTTCGACAAGTTCGCCGAGGTCTTCGATCGCGAATCCAAGAAGGCGGGCAAGACCCAGTACATCATCCCGTACTACATCGCGAGCCATCCCGGCAGCGACCTCAATGCGATGATCGATCTTGCCGTGTTCCTCAAACGGAACGGATATCGCCCGGACCAAGTGCAGGATTTCATTCCCGCTCCGTTCGATGTCGCGACGGCGATGTACTACACCGGAATCGATCCGTTCACGAAAAAGCCGGTCTACGTTGCTCAGCACCTGCGCGACCGCAAGCTGCAACGCGCGCTGATGCAGTTCTTCAAACCGGAGAACTACTTCGAGGTCCGCCGCGCTCTCGAACAAGCCGGTCGCCAAGATCTCATCGGCCCCGGCTGCGACAGCTTGATTCCCGATCAACCGCCGCGCGAGGCTCTCGAACAACGACGCAAGAACGCCAACTCCAAGTTCCGGGGCGAGTTCGTCCACACAATCCCGCCGAAAGGCTCGCCCCCCGAGAAGGGCAAAACGTCGAAGAAGCAATCGCGGCATGGTCCCGGACAAGGCTATCGCCCCGGACGAAGCAGCGCGTCGGAGTAGGCTCTGGTATTCGGCGTCCCCCAAGGAAACCGTGGCTCATATCGTCAATGGGAAGAGAACAATCTCCCACCGCAAGTGGTCTTCGAGGTCTTGTCACCCAGCAATCGCATTGAAGTCGACAAATCGGATTCGGACAGGCCATCAATGATCCCGCTCCAGGACGAACTGAGCCATCGCCTGCAAGCTGCGACCCCGTTCGCCCCAAGGAGCGATCGCTTGGCAGGCTTCGTCGATCAACTGCTGAGCCATCCGCCGACTGCGGTCTAATCCGATCAGTCCCGGATAGGTCAGCTTGCCGAGGTCCGCGTCCTTGCCGACTCCTTTGCCGAGCTTCTCCTGCGAACCGGTCACGTCGAGCACATCGTCGGCAATCTGAAAGGCCAAGCCGATGCAGGTGCCGTAATGGTCCAGCGTGCCGAGCGTCGCAACATCCGCTTGAGCAATCCGTCCACCGAGCGTGAGGGCACTGCGAATCAGTCGGCCCGTCTTGCGGCGGTGAATGGCTTCGAGTTCCGTCGCACACGCGGCCCGCGAAAGTTGGTTCGATTCCAGATCCATCATAGGCGGCTCCCCTGTGCGACGAGTCTCGGCTTCCAAGTCGGCAACTTGGCCGCCGACCATGCCGCAGGCTCCGGCCGCGAACGCGAGGTCCGCACAACAGGCCGCCGCGACCGACGCCGGTCGCACGTCGCGAGCAACCAACTCGAAGGCCAGTGTCAGCAGCGCATCGCCCGCGAGGATCGCCAGCGCTTCCCCGTAGACTTTGTGATTGGTCAGGCGACCGCGCCGATAATCGTCGTCGTCCATCGCCGGCAGGTCGTCGTGAATCAACGAGTAGGTATGAATCATCTCAAGGGCACACGCAGCCGGCAGAGCGGCTTCGGAGTCCCCTCCACAGGCCTCGCACGCCATCAGCACCAGTACCGGCCGCAGACGCTTGCCTCCCGCGAGCAAGCTGTAAGACATCGCCTCGCGCAACCGTGGCGGACATTCGCCGCCGAGTCCGCTCTCTGCGGACAGACACTTCGCCAAGGACGCTTCGACTTGTGTCTTCCAGGCGGACCAAGACGCTGACAACGATGCTGCAGAGTCGGACATGAATCGGGCTTTCGTCACCGCGTCTCGCCAGAACGCGGCCTTGGAGCAGCCCCCCCCGCGTTCTGGCGAAACGCGGCAACGAATCAATAACGCGGCGAAGCCGTAATCGACGAGTCAGAAAGGAGTCCAACGAATGAACGGAGACATCGAATGCACGCGGCAGCCGAAACATTCGTCGTCTCCTTATATTCGTTGGACGCCTTCTTCAAAACCTTCTTGGACTCGATTCGTATTTCTCAGAACTTCGTCAGGAACACACGCCTCCCAAAATCCACCGTGGAATGACCCCGCACACGCTTTAGTCGAATGAACCGGAAATAATCCCCCCGCCCCGCGCATCGCCTTGGGCCGCAGCTTCAGAACGACCTGAAAAGTGGCGGACAATTCGGTTCAAAGGAACGACTATGACGCGATGGCTTGCGGCTGTTTGGTTCGTCACGCTGGCGGCGCTGTCCGCCAATTCATTCGCCGCCGATGCGGTCCCGGATAAAAAAGGGATCGCCTTTTTCGAGAAACGCATTCGCCCGGTGCTGGTCGAAAGCTGCTACGAATGCCACTCGACCAAAGCGGGAGCCAAGCTCAAAGGTGGCTTGGCCATCGACTCCCGCGAGGGGTTGCTACAAGGGGGCGAATCCGGTCCCGCGATCGTCCCCGGCAGCCCAGAGGACAGTCTGCTGATCGAGGCCATCCGGCACGACGGTCTGGAGATGCCTCCTGAAAAGAAGCTGCCGGAGACGGTCATCGCGGACTTCGTCGCCTGGGTCAAAATGGGTGCTCCCGACCCGCGCGAGGGTGGCAAGGTTCCGGCCGCTCGCAAAGAAATCGACATCGAAGCCGGCCGAAAGTTCTGGGCCTTTCAGCCCCCCAAAGCGGTCGAGCCACCGAGCGTCAAAAACAAACAATGGCCCAAGAGCGACGTCGATCAATTCGTGCTCGCGGGTTTGGAGAAGAACAAACTCAAGCCGGTCGCCGACGCGGATCGGCGGACCTGGATTCGTCGAGTCACCCTCGACCTGGTCGGCTTGATCCCGACCCCGGCCGAGATCGACACCTTCGTCAGCGACAAGTCGCCGCAAGCTGCCGAGGCGGTTGTCGATCGACTGCTCGCCTCGCCGCAGTTTGGCGAACGCTGGGGCAGACACTGGCTGGATGTCGCGCGTTTTGCCGAGTCCAACGGCAACACCGACAACGTCACCTTTCCGCACGCTTGGCGATATCGCGACTACGTCATCAAGGCGTTCAACTCGGACAAGCCGTTCGATCAGTTCATCCGCGAACAACTCGCGGGTGACTTGCTCCCTGTCGAGAACGCGAAGCAGCGCGATGAATTTTTGATCGCGACCGGATTCCTCGCACTTGGCTCGAAGCCGCGTGCTCAGAACAATCCCGATTTCCAAATGGACGTCGTCGCCGAGCAGATCGAAGTCGCGACCACCGGTTTCATGGCGTTGACCGTCGCGTGTGCTCGCTGTCACGACCACAAGTTCGATCCGATCCCGACCAGCGAGTACTACGCAATGGCCGGTCTCTTCACGAGCACCGAAACGCTCTACAGCGCTGGCGGCGGACAAGGGAACGGACGCCAAAAGAACACCGGCTTCCACGAACTCAACGGCGACCCCAATCTGGCGGAAGTTCGCCAGAAGCACACGACGGAACTCGCCGAGCTACGCGACAAACGTCAGAAGCTGACCGCCGACCTCAAACGCCTGGGAGCTGTCGAGAAAGACAAAGCCGCCAACAACAAGAACGCTAAGCCCAAACAGAATCCGAAAAAGGCCGCCAAGAATCAGCCATCCGCGAAGCCCGATGAAGTCCCGTCCGTTGAGGTCAAAGTTCCGAAGGACGCCTCCCCCGAAGAGGCCGACAAGATCAAGCGACTCGGCGAAGACCTGCGTCACTGCGTCGATGAAATCAAAGAACTGCAAGCCAACGCTCCGCCCAAAGGTGAGCTGGCTATGGGCGTCCGCGACGAGAAGGCTCCCGCCGATTGCCAGATTTGCATTCGCGGCGACTCCAAGAATCTGGGTGCGAAAGTCCCGCGCGGCGTCGTCTCCGTCGCCACGATTGGCGAACTGCCGAAGGTCGATCCCAAGCAAAGCGGCCGGCTCGAACTCGCTAACTGGATCGCCTCGCCGAACAATCCGCTGACTGCTCGGGTCGCCGCCAATCGCGTCTGGCAACATCTCTTCGGCCGCGGCCTCGTCGCCAGCGTCGATAACTTCGGCGAACTCGGCGAGCGACCCAGTCATCCGGAACTGCTCGATCAGCTCGCGTTGCAATTCGTGCGCGACGGCTGGTCGGTGAAAAAACTGGTTCGTTCGCTGGTGCTGACGCGAGCCTATGGACTGGCCAGCTCGCACGTCGCCGCGAGCTACGAAGCCGACCCCGACAACATTCATCTCTGGCGACACTCGCCGCATCGCATGGACTCGGATCAGATTCGCGATGCGATCCTCGCCGTCAGCGGACAGCTTGATCTCGAAACGATGTCCGCTTCAATCGTCGCGAAGTCGGCCGAGGAAGTCGTCCAGCAAGGCCGCTTGAACCCCGCGACATTCTCCGACGCGAGTGTTCGCAATCGCAGCATCTACCTGCCGATCGTCCGCAACGCGATGCCCGAAGCGCTCGAACTGTTCGATGCACCGGACCCGTCGCTGGTCATCGGCGTGCGTGACGTGACGACCGTTCCATCGCAGAGCCTCTTCCTGATGAATAGCCAATTCCTCGTCCAACAATCGCGGCATTTCTCCGAGCGTCTGCTGGCCATCGGCGACTTGGGCGACTCGGCCCGCGTGGCGATGGCGTTCCGCATCGCGTTGAATCGCGACCCGACCGCGAAAGAATCGGTCGAGTCCACCGACTTCGTGAAGCGCTCCGAATCCTCCATCGGAGCGGTCGAGAAAGACAAAGACCAACTCCGAGTCCGCGCCTGGGCCGCCTTCTGCCAAGCCTTGCTCGCCTCGGCCGAGTTCCGATATGTGGAATAGACGCTGAAGGTTGAGGTGACACGGTCAACAAAATGGAAACCTGGGCAATCCCGAAATGGCTGCTGACATTCGATGGGTCGATCCTTCAGCGTTGCGTTTGCCGCCATCACGCCATTGGGGAGCCGATCCGTTCAAGCTTCAACGGCAAATGGCCCAGTTTGGTGGTTCATCCGCTCATTAAGGATTTCTTATCATGAACTCGGAACATGTGCTGGAGATTTCGCAACTCCTCACGGACCTGAAAGCTCAGCTCCCCGATTATCGTTTTGGCCAGATGCTCGGCGCGCTGGACGTGCTGTCGGAAGACATGTTTGATCGTTCGCTCTGGGACGTTGAAGATGAGCAATTGGTCGATGTGATCGAGCGGTTTCAGAACGACTTGGCACGTCGTGAGATTCCGGTCACATGCGAAACAGGATTCTGATTGTCGAACTCGAATCACTTATTCCATATTCAATCTTTCAAACAGGAGTTTCATAATGCCCGGTCTGAATCAGTGGTCCCGTCGCGAGATGTTGCAGAGTGTTTCCAGTGGCTTCGGCATGATGGCCTTCGCGGGCCTTTGTTCCGAGCGAGCGGTCGCCGATTATACAAATCCATTGGCTCCCAAAGAGCCGCACTTTGCTCCGAAGGCGAAGCGAATTATCTATGCCTGTATGCGCGGTGGCCCGTCGCACGTTGACACATTCGATTATAAGCCTGCGCTCGCCGAACATGACGGAAAGGAAGCTCCCGATCAGAAGGGCCGCACGCTGATGGCCTCCCCCTGGAAGTTCGAGCAACAGGGGCAGAGCGGTCTGCCGATCTCCGAGCTCTTCCCGCATGTCGGCAAGCACGCCGATCGGATGTGCCTGATCAACAGCCTGTGGACCGACGTGCCGAATCACCCGCAAGCGTTTCTGATGATGCATACCGGCGAGTTCCGCTTCGCTCGTCCCAGCATGGGAGCTTGGTCGCTTTACGGACTCGGCACGCAGAATCAAAACCTGCCCGGCTTCGTGACGATCAACCCGCCGAACAATCTCGGCGGTGCGCAGAACTATTCGAGCGGCTTCCTCCCCGCGATCTATCAGGGGACCGCCATCGGCCGTGAAGGTCAGAAGGTCGCCGACACGCGCATTGGCAACATCAGTTCCAAACACTTGCCCGGCTCGCTGCAACGCGAGCAACTCGATCTCGTGCAGTCGCTCAACCGCGATCTGCTCGGCCGCCAGAAGGTCAACGCCGAAATCGAAGGGGTCATCGAATCCTACGAACTCGCCTTCCGGATGCAGGACGCGCTGCCGGAGGTGCTCGACCTGACGAAAGAGTCCAAGGCCACACTGGACTCCTACGGCATCGGCGGCGGCCCGACCGATAACTTCGGCCGGCAATGCCTGATGGCTCGCCGCCTGGCCGAGTCCGGCGTCCGCTTCATCGAAGTGACGCACGCCAACTGGGACCAACACGGCGGCCTCAAGACCAATCTGACCAACAACTGCAAAGCCGTTGATCAGCCGCTGGGAGCGTTGCTCGCCGACCTCGAATCGCGCGACATGTTGAAGGACACGCTGGTGATGTGGGGCGGTGAGTTCGGTCGCACTCCGCACGTCAAACAAAAGGACGGTCGCGACCACAACGGCACGGCCTACTCAATGTGGATGGCGGGCGGCGGTGTGAAGGGGGGCCTGCGCTACGGATCCAGCGACGAATTCGGAATCAAAGCGGTCGAAAACAAAGTCCATCCGCACGACATGCACGCCACGATTCTGCACCTGCTCGGCCTGGACCATGAGAAGCTGACGTACCGCTACGGAGGTCGCGACTACAAGCTGACCGGCGTCGGCGGTGCGCGCGTCCTCGACGATCTCATTGCGTGACGCTTCTCGTGCCCCCATTGATGGGGTCGAGCGTGAGCAATCAGGGGGCAGCAATCAGGAGCCCCGCCCGTTTAAGGATTCATCCCATGTCTTGCTTGTCACGTTTTTGCTTCGCGTTGTGTGTGCTGGGTTGCGTGCTGAGCCAATCGCTCTCCGCAGGTGAGTTCAACGAAGTCTTGAGCATCGGTGACAAGGCTCCGGCCTGGGCCGATCTGCCCGGCACCGATGGCAAGAAGCACTCATTGGCTGAGCTGAGAGACCGAGACGTCGTCGTGCTCGCCTTCACCTGTCTGAGCTGTCCGACGGCTGTGGACTATGAAGACCGTCTCAACGCTCTGGCCAAACAGCACGCTGGCCCGAACGGGAAGGTGGCGGTCGTCGCCGTCTGTGTGAACCTTGTCGATGCCGATCGTCTGCCCAAGCTACAAGCGCGAGCCAAGGAAAAAGACTTCGCCTTTCAATACCTCTCCGACGAAACGCAGAAGATCGCCAAGGACTACGGAGCGATCTTCACTCCCGAGTTCTATGTGCTCAACAAGGCTCGCCAAGTCGTCTACATGGGAGCGATGGACGACAGCACTGCCCCGGCCAAGGTCCAGCACAAGTATGTCGAGGCCGCGATCGCCGCCGCGCTGACTGGGGACAAACCCGCCGTCACCGAAACGCTCGCGCGCGGCTGCCGAGTCCGCTACGCCCGCGATCGGAAGTAGCACAGGCGACAGGCGAGCGGGGTGGCGTCAGCCCAATGGCACTCGCGTTTGTGAGCCGAACGCGCTAGCGTCGGGCGATTAGCCGTCAAACGGCATTCACCGAGGCCCGTGACTAGCGCCATCGGCTCACAAAGCGAAACACGGGAGGCAAACAATGTCAGCTCTAAATCGCGGAATCGTGGCATGGTTGTTGGCCGTGGCAGTCGTTGTGGGAACACACGGTTCGGCAAGTGCTCAAGCTCCTGGTCGTGGAGCCGCGCGGCCTGAAGTCCGTGGCGTGGTGAAGTCTGTGGATGCGACGGCCGGGATGATCACCGTCTGGCTATCCGACGGTCGCGGCGGTGGCGGCGGTGGCGGCGGTGGCGGCGAGCGAACCGCGGCTGTCGAACGGAGTTACCCCGTCTCCAAAACGGCCGAGGTGGTTGTCGGTGGTGGTCTCGGTCGAGGCGGTTTCTCTGCCGCAAAGGAAGCCAAGCTCAATGACCTGACCGCTGGCGTTACCGTGATCCTCTCGCTGACGGCCGACCAAGCGGTTGTCGAAGGAGTCGTTGCCGAAGGGCCAACCGTGCGCGGCCAACTCAAAGCCGTCGATGCCGGCAAGAACTCGCTGACCATCAGTGTGGCCGGGGCATCTCGCGAGCAACCGACGGAAGACAACATTTACACGCTCGTCTCCGGTGCTGAGATCGCCATCGACGACGGTCGAGGCCGACGCTTCTCGATCAAAGAAGGCAAGCTCGCCGACATCGCCGCCGGAGCAATGGTGACTCTGCGATTGTCTCTGGACCAGAAGCAAGCCGTCAGTGTTCAAGCCGAAGGGCCGACCGTATTCGGTATCGTGAAGTCGTTCGACCTGTCGAAGAACTTGCTCACGTTGTCACTCGGCCCTGGACGTGATGGTGTCGGGGGAGGCGAACGCATTTTTGAAATGGCCAGCGACGCCACGGTGCTGCTCGACGATGGCAAAGGCCGTCGCCTGTCGATCAAAGAAGGCAAGCTGTCCGACATCCCCGTCGGAACCGCCGCCAACCTACGTCTCACCGCCAATCAACGCTTTGCCACGTTGCTGCGAGCGGAAGGCCCCAGCCTCGGAGCTTTGATGAAAGCGGTGGACTCGGCGAACGGAACCGTTACCGTCGCCACTCGCGTTGGCCGCGGTGAAAACCCGGAAGAGAAAACTCTGTCTGTCGCCAAGGACGCGCGGATCGTGATCGACGGCAACGAGGGAACGCTCGCGGACATCAAGGTCTCCGACAACGGCCCGTTCGTAATGCTGCGACTGTCATTGGATCAGAAGTCGGTGCAAAGCATTCAAACCGGATCGGGGCGGTAACTTAGCCCACCACTTTTTGGAATCGTGCCACCGCCTCTTCCACTTTTTCGCGGCTGTTGAATGCCGACAGGCGGAAGTAGCCCTCCCCGGATGCTCCGAAGCCGCTGCCGGGTGTGCCGACCAGATGTGCCTTCGATAACAGCAAGTCGAAGAAGTCCCAGCTCGACAAGTTGTGCGGAGTCTTCAGCCAGACATACGGCGCATTCACTCCGCCGTGGACTTCGATGTTCGCGCGCTGCAAGCCTTCGCGGATCAAGCGCGCGTTCGTCAGGTAGAAGGCGATCATGTCGCGAATCTGTTGCTTGCCCTCGGCCGAGTAAATCGCGGCGGCGGCCTTCTGAACGGGATACGACACGCCGTTGAACTTCGTGCTCTGTCGGCGATTCCACAGCGGGTGAATCTCGACGCTCTGACCGGCAGACGTTTTGCCCTTCAGCGCTTTCGGGACGACGGTGAACGCACACCGAGTTCCGGTGAAGCCGGCCGTCTTGCTGAAGCTGCGGAACTCCAACGCGACTTCTTTCGCGCCGGGGATCTCGAAGATGGAGTGCGGTACGGTCGGGTCGGTGATGTAGGACTCATAGGCCGCGTCGTAGAGGATGATCGCCTCGTTGGCCTTCGCGTATTCGACCCACTTGGTCAGAGCCTCTTTGCTGATGACCGTCCCCGTCGGGTTGTTCGGGAAGCAGAGGTAAATCAGATCGACCTTGCGATCCGGCAGCGCGGGGGTGAAGCCGTTGGCGGCCGTCATCGGTATGTAAACCAGTCCGCCGTAGCGTCCCAATTCATCCGCCGCGCCGGTGTGTCCCGCCATGACATTCGTATCGACGTAGACCGGATAAACCGGGTCGGTCATGGCGATGACGTTGTCGTCGCCGAAGATGTCGAGAATGTTTCCCGTGTCACACTTCGATCCGTCCGACACGAAGATCTCATCGGCCGCGATGTCCGCTCCGCGCGACTGATAGTCATTCAGAGCGATCGCGTTTCGCAGAAAGTCGTAGCCCTGCTCCGGGCCGTAGCCTTTGAAGGTGTCGCGCCGAGCCATCTCATCGACCGCGTGATGAAACGCCTCGACGACGGCAGGGATCAGCGGTTCGGTGACGTCGCCGATCCCCAGGCGGATGATGTTGGCGGAGGGATTTTCGGCGGCGAACTTCGCGACTCGGCGACCGATTTCCGGGAAGAGGTATCCAGCTTTCAGCTTCAAATAGTTGTCGTTGATGCGGGCCATGTTGCTTTCAATCTAAGCGAGTGAATAGGAGAACGCCGTGAGTCCACGATTCAGCTCAGTCTAGGCGTGCCGAGAAAGTGAAACAATCAAGCTCAGGAGACCGCCAAGGCTCAAGAGTCGAACGATTTGGCGGACTTCAATCGTCGACTCAGACGCACCAACTTTTTCTGATCAACCCAGGCAGCTACAGTCCAAACGACAACGACACCACCGGGAGCTTTCGATGTTTGGGCAGCAGTTTCCTCCGACCGAATATGACCTACGGTTTTCGGTCACGCGCGTTCCGGTTCGAGTGCATCCGGTCTTCTGGCTGACGGCGGCCTGGATTTCATGGCACGACCGGCAATTGGATCTCACGCTGATCGGAATGCTGTGCGTGTTCGTGTCGATCTTGCTACACGAACTGGGTCATGCGTGGATGACTCGGCGGTTGGGGAATCGGCGGCCGGAAATCGTTCTAGAGTTCTTCGGCGGCTACGCGACGACGGGACACCATACGCGGTGGGGCAACATCGCGGTCGCGGCGGCCGGGCCGGGCGCGGGACTGTTGCTGTTCGGGGCACTGTGGCTCTGGACGCAAACGGACTCGTTCCATTTGTTGAAGTTGTCGCGGTATCCCGCTCACGCGATTGGAAACCTGATCCTCATGAATTGGTCCTGGAGCCTGATGAATCTCGTCCCCGTCTGGCCGTTGGATGGAGGTCAGATCGCGCGGCAGTTGATCGGCTTCCAGCAACCGCATCTCCAAGACGAAAACACCACGAAGTTGTCGATCGCCGTCGCGGTCGGAATGGTGGCGTGGTCGGTGTTCTCGCCAGGGACGGTCATGTTGATTTTCTGGAACGATCCCAAGTTCTTCGTGTTCTTCTTCGGCTATCTGGCGTTCTTGAACTACCAGTCGCTGCGCTCGTGGAGCCGCCCGTCGTGGTGAAGTCACGCTCGCGAATACCTGTTTAACCGCTACGCCATCGGCGTGCGCGCGACGCTCGCATTGTGAGCCGAACGCGCTAGCCGGGATTATTCATGGCCTCCTCATGTAGGACGCAGCGTGCCGCATGTAACCCGAAGCGTCAGCGAGGGAGAACTGCGACCACTCCCTCGCTGACGCTTCGGGTTACATGGCGACCATGAGTCATCCGGGCTAGCGTCGGACGATTCAACGTCAAACGCCTCCCACCGAGGCCCGTGGCTAGCGCCATCGGCTCTAAAAAGTCACGCCCTCGCCGTGAAGCCGCCCACGCCGTTGGCGTAGGGGGCAAACGCGCGAGTGCGTGGAATCTTACGCGCGCGGCACGATGTAGTTCAGCACCAGGAAGTAATGCCCCGCGCTGCCGAACATCACGCAGAGATGCCAGATGGCGTGATGAAATTTCCGCTCGTCATTCACCAGGAACCAAGTCCCCGCCGAGTACGCCGTGGCACAGATCCCGATCAAGGCGACCCCTTCGCCACCAAGGCACCGGTAGTAATGCGGAGCCGCCAGAATCGGCACCCAGCCCACCAGCAAATAGAACGACGTGGAGACATTGTGCAGCTTGGTGAAGAACAGCTTCAGCACGATCCCGACGCACGCCAGCACCCACATGGTGACTAGCAACACTCCCCACCAGCCTTCGCGGAGAAAGACCATTCCGAACGGCGTGTAACTGCCGGCACTCAACAGGAAGATGCAGACCTGATCGAAGGTCCGAAAGCGATGCCGCCAGATTCCGCGATGCACACTGTGCGACAGCGTCGAAGCGGCATACAGCAACGACAGCGTCACCGCGTAGATCACACACCCCGTCGTCAGCCACGAGTTGTGCTTGCTCAGCGTGGACTGCACCAGCCACCAGCCCGCCGGCAGACTCAGCACGAAGCCGATGCCGTGCGTCCATTGATTCGTCACCTCTTCCGTGACGAACCGCGATGTGGATCTCATCTCCAGCGAGCGACTCAAAGCAGCCTCCAGTCAAAAACGTCCGTGTGGCGAGCAACCACGTTTGTGAGGCGGCGGAATAACAGGTTTCACATTTTCGGCAAACAGCGGTTCTGCGTAAAAGTGATGGCAGGGTGCATCCCAGGTTTTGTTGTTTTGATAGCGGTCGGAAAACGTCAATAGGAGAAAACGAGATTTCTGGTTTAAGCTGAGCGCGATGGGGGGAAATGGAGAACCTTTGGGAGGTCAGCATGGATG
>JBJXEX010000146.1:0-7499 GCA_046156195.1 Planctomycetaceae bacterium
CCACAACCGCAATTCGATAGCAGAATTCACCGACGAAGTCGGATCGTATCGGGCAAGCTGCCAAAACTCGCCTGCCAAACTCGGTTCGAGCCGCAAGCTTCCGCTTGCTGATGCCGATTTCTACCAGTAGCATCGCCCGACCTTGATGCCTTCAGGAGCCAGCCATGTTACGTGTCCTCAGTCATTCCCAACGTTTATGTAACGGCATGACACGCCGCGACCTGCTGCAAGTCGGAGGGCTGGGAACAATCGGCCTTGGCCTAGACCAATTACTCTCGCAAGAGGCTGCTCAGGCGGCGAACGGCGCGCTTCCGCAAGGGGCGTTGTCCACGACCTTCGGCAAGGCCAAACGCTGCATCGTGCTCTTCCTGTATGGCTCGCCCAGCCAGCTTGAAACGTTCGACATGAAGCCGCAGGCTCCGGTCGAAATTCGCGGCACGATGAATCCGATTCCGTCATCGCTGCCGGGCTTGGATGTCTGCGAATACTTGCCGAACATGGCCAAGATCATGGACCGAACGACCGTCGTGCGGTCGATGTCGCACCCGAATCCGATTCACGGCGTTGCGTATGCGATGACCGGAGTTGGTGCGATCGACGTCGCGGCGGAACTCGAACCGAACGACCCTCGACATCATCCTTACTTCGGCTCGGTCGTTGAGTACCACGATCGGGCACGTCGCAATGGGCGGCTGGGTGACTTCGTCCAAAACGTCGCATTGCCGTTCCCGTTCAGCAGCCAGCGTTCCGATCAACCGTTTCGAGCAGGCCCATACGCGGCGTTTCTCGGTGCCGCCTACAACCCCATTTGGACGGAGTTTGTGGGCGAAGGGACCAAGAACATCACGAAGGCTCGACCGGGATTTTCGTGGACCGGAATGGAGCCGTACCTCGGATGCACGCCAAATACGCACTTCCGCATGGCGGCGACCGATTCGCCGAAAGATATGACCGTTGACCGGCTCAATAGTCGGCGGTCGTTGATGCAGCAATTTGAGAATCAACGCCGAGATCTCGAAGGGACATTGGCAGGAACGTCGCTCAGCAAGTTTCAAGAGATGGCGTTCTCGCTAGTGAGTTCCACCAAAGTGGCCGACGCTCTCGACGTCCGCAATGAGTCGGCTGAAACACGTGACCTTTACGGGATGACGCTTTTCGGGCAGTCCTGTCTCGCCGCGCGAAGAATGCTCGAAGCGGGGACGCGATTGGTCTCGGTCTTCTGGGATGAATACGGACTCGCGGGGGATGCCTGGGACACGCATTACGAACACTTCCCGCGCATGGTCGATCAACTGCTCCCCGGCTTGGACAAAGCGTATGCCGGATTGATCCTCGATCTGGAGCAACGCGGGATGCTCGACGAGACGCTCGTCGTCTGCATCAGCGAGCACGGTCGAACTCCGAAGATCAACAAAGCTCTGTACGGCGGCCGCGATCACTGGTCGCAGGCGTACTCGGCTCAATTCGCCGGCGGAGGCATCGCGAAGGGCCGAGTCATTGGTGCGACCGATGCTCACGCGGCCGAGGTCACCGACCATCCGCTCTCGCCGAAGGACATGCTGGCGACGATGTACCACCTGCTGGGCATCGACCCGCACGCCGCGCTGCCCGACCGAGTCGGCCGGCCGCAACCAATGCTCCCGGAAGGGAGCCACGTCGTCACCGAGATGCTGGCATAGCCGCCTTGGTAGCCGCGTTCGCCAGAACGCGGGTCGTGATTTCGGTCCCCCCACGACGTGAGTCCATCCGTATGGAGCGCTTCGCAAGAATCATCTTGGGATACCACGGTGCCAAAGTGGGAGACGCCGCCGATCATGGCAAGAGACTCCTCCTGGGAGAGGTTGGCATTGAAGAGTGGAAACCGAGCGAGAACGCCTACGATTGGTTGGGCGAAGGAATTTATTTTTGGGAGCATTCGCCCGAACGCGCACGTCGCTGGGCAGGCGAAGATGGAATCGTCATTGGGGCGGTGATCCAACTTGGAAATTGCTTGGACCTGACCGACCTGCGGTACACTCAACTCTTAAGGCAATCCTTCACCGCGCTGGAATTGCGCTATCGCTGAGAGAACTTGCCGTTACCGCGAAACACCGGACGAGAATTAGGCAACCGAAAACTCGACTGCCTTGTGGTGAATCACTTGGCAGATATGTTCTCTGAGCAGGCTCAAATTCAAACTGTTCGAGGAGCGTTTGAGGAAGGTGCTGAAGCATTTCCTGGAGCGGCCTTAAAAACGGAAACCCATCTTCAGGTTGCGGTGCGAGATCCGCAGTGCATTCTGGGAATCTTTCGTCCAACCACTTATTCAGGATCAGGTGAAGCATGACCGATCTTTGGCTCGAACAAGCGAAGAAGCTCTTAGAAGACAAACTGAAACAGGACGTCGATGTTTCTTTCGACCGACTCCAAGAACTGGGCATGATCAATGACCGCGGTGAGGTGACGGGGCGACTGCACCGGTGGGACGCTTATCTCGCCATCACGGAAGTGAAGCGAGCGGCCGGGCAGCCGTTGATCGAGCAGTTTCGTTGCTTGAAACCGGTCTTTGGGATGCCGAGAGGCTCTGCCATCGAAGTTTCACGAGACTCAATGGTGGACTATCTCAAAGCCGGCAAGAAGGTGATTACTTCGCGCCGGGATGAACGGCTCAAAATGTGGAAGGAAGGCTGCGACGTTCATCTTTCGGCCAATGGTTTCGTTCGCTGTGACTCCTCGGACGACATGGCGGATGACGTGGGCGTTCTGCCCGAGTTTCAGCCGCACACAGCGCAGTAGCCGCGTTCGCCAGAACGCGGGCTTCGATGACGCGCACAGCACGGAGACCCACGCTCTGGCGAGCGCGGCTACTTGGCCTCTTTCGTCACGGGCACCGGCATTCGGACCACAAGGTCATCGCCGCGCGGATTGTCTTCGTAGCTGCGGCCCTCTTCGTCCTTCTCATTCTGGCCGATGCTGTAGAAGCGATAGCCGTCCTCCGTCCGTTCGTATCTCAGCGGCTTGTCATTGAAGAGATCGTTCGGCACCTCCGCGATGTACTTCGGCTTGAGCTTCTCCAATGAGTCGGGATAGGTGTCATGCTCGCTGCGCCATGCCGCCAGAGCGAACGCGATCTCTAGGCTGTGCATCTTTTGAATGGCGCGGCCTTCGGCTCCGAGGACTTGGTTCACCGAGGGCAGCAGCAATGAGATCAAGACGTCGGTCGTCATTTGGGTGATCGCTGGTCGGCCGCCGAGCAGAGCCAGCATCGCCGCTGGCCCGCGACGCTTCTCGACCAGCACCTTCAAGTCCTGGTCGAGTTGTCGAATCGCCGCGCTGCGTGCGGCGTACTCTGGCTTTTGTGCAACCTCGACGATCCGGTCGTACCAGCGGTTCATTGGCTTGAGGACTTCATCCCAATCAACGGTGAGAGCGATCGTTCCTTCGGCCAGTTTCATGATCAATGAGTCATTCGTGCCATCGCCGATGAGTTCCCCCAAGTTCATCTGACTGCGAGCCAAACGATGAACCACGTCCAAGCCCATTGCCCGCTCACCCGCGTCGAGTTTGTCGGCGACCGAGGCTCGCGCCGGCAGACGGTCGAGTTGCTTGTGATACATCGCCAGCATTTTCGCGGAGGGTTTTGTTTCCGACAGGAATCGCAGTTCGGCATTGATCGCCATCGCTTCGATGGCCACGCCGACCAGATACTCGATGAGCGTTGGCCCTTGTCCGACCAATCGTCCCAGCCGGTGCATCGTCATCAGGTCGCGCCACGCATCGACTTGGCTCCCTTCGGCGAGTTCCCACATCGCTCGCGCCGCCAGCGCACGGGCCAGTTCTCGCGATTGTTGGACGCCCGGCAACAAGACCTCCATGAGGCCGCCGTCGGGGTTCGCATCCGCATTGACCAGCGGAGAGAAGTAACGTGGCCGCTCGGTCGCCGCAGTGAGTGTCATCAGCGGCACTTCGTTGTCCTTCAGCCACGCGGCGATCAGCGGGAATTCAGCAGCTTTCCAAGGCCGCTCGTCCGCCTGGTACTCCATTTCGTTGATTTGGTTGATGGGCGGAGCATTGTCCTGCGATGCCGCCCATTGTCGAAAGGACTGAAAATACGGCCCCTCATCCGGCAGCGGCTCGATGCCCATGCGTTTGAAGAAGCGATCCGGCTGCCGTCTGCCATCCGGACTTGGCCCCGTCGTTTGATACAGCAAAACGCAGGCGTTGTTCTCGACGGTCACGTTTTTGCTGAACCGCCGATTGACCGCCTCCAGATAATCCACGAACCCGTCCGGCCGTAGCGGCTCGGTGGCCCACGTCGTCTCTTTGGAGATCGTGATCTTCGGCGGAGGCACGGCCGCCTTCGGTTTCGCCTTTTCGGCTTTGTCGCCCTGAGCAATCGTGAGACTTGTCGATGTGATGGCCAAGACCGCGAGCACACACCAGCGAACGCAATTCGACAGAGTCATCATCAGCACCTCGGAAAGAACTCGGAACTCACGGATGACGCGGAGGAGTACCGCCCGATCGTGCGGTGATCCGCGCACTCCGTGTCATCCGTGTTTGAATCAACGCGAACAGAGATCGAATCCAAGCGGCAATTTGTCTGATCGAATCCACCGCCACAACCAAATCAGACCGTGACTTCCGAACGGTTCGCTCGGCGCCGCAGACTGCGCACGATGACCGCGCCGAACACTGAAATGAATGCACCGCCCGCGATGGCGGTTCCCCAGCGGCCCGGCCAATATCGAATCACCTCATGGATGTGAATGACTGGCGGGCGTTCCTTCGTCGATTGGTCGGGCGACGGTCGGAAATAAACCTCGTCGGTGCCGGGGCGCGGCGACGAGTCGTCGTTGAATTCGGTGAGGTAGCTCGCGCCGGCAAGCGTCTTCGCGAATTCCGTGTCCTTCAGCTTCAACGAGCCGGTGATTCGCGGGAGTGCATCGACAACACGATTCGCCCATTCGGCGGTCGCGGGCCAGGTGCCCGCTTCACCCAGCGTTCCCTCGTAGCGTTGATCGGCCAGGAGGAAGACTCGCAACGTGCGTGAATGGGGCTGGGCAGCCATCCGCGCGTCCGCGGGTTCGCGATACGGATAGAACGGCTTGTCGGTCTGAAATGACATCCGTACCGCCTTGGCCTGGAATTCGGCTTGCGTCCCTTTGACAAGCTTGAAGGCCGTGATGATCCAGCGTTGATCGACATACCACTTCAGCCAATCGGTCAGTTCGGGCCGAGCTTCATAGCCATGCTTGTCGAGCCACTCCGCCAGAGCGGTTGCGTCGTCCGCTCGCAGAACGGTGGCATCGAAACCGGCAACTTGTTTCTGATCGAGCACCTCAACGGAATTGGGAGGTGCCGTGACGGGCGCAGCGCCCATCACCGCTTCGGGAAACAATGATTCAAAGCCCCAAACGGTCTTGGTCACCGTCTTCGAGACAATCCGCGGCGCAGTCCACCCATTCACATACGAGAAGACCTCATCATCCACCTCGCCCAGATCGGGCTGGGACGGAGTCGGCACGAGGAATCCAAAGTCTGCGGCTGGAGTCTCGAAGCGTGCCCGGCGAATGAAGTGCTCGGTCTTGGTCTGAGGATCCCAAACGATCAGCGCGGCTTCCTCGTGAATACTGACGGGCACTCCGGGGTGCGGTGCGGTCGCACAGCCGAGCAACTGCTCCCGCTCCTCGGAGACAACGACGAGCGCGGCGATCGTCAACAAACTTCCGAACAACAATCGAGCTCTGAGCATGACGCACAATTCCTTTGGAAAGGGGACAGCTTCCGTAAGACCGGACTGTCGAGAGACTCTCACGTCCGTGCGAAAATTCCCCAGGAAACACCAACTCACGCCAAGATTTCCGTCACGACTCGGCCGGCGACATCGGTCAGCCGGTAGTCGCGGCCGGCGTAGCGATAGGTCAGCCGCGTGTGGTCGAGTCCCAGCAGATGCAGGATCGTCGCATGAAAATCGTTGACGTGGACGCCGTTCTCGGCGACGCGGATGCCGTGCTCATCGGTCGAGCCATACGCGGTCCCGCCCTTCGCTCCGCCGCCAGCCAGCCAGGAGGAGAACGCCCAAGAGTGATGCTCGCGACCCTTCGCATCGGCGACGTTGTTGAACGGCGTGCGACCGAACTCGGTGGTCCACACGACCAGCGTATCGTCGAGCATCCCGCGACGTTTGAGGTCTTTGAGCAATCCGGCCAACGGTTGATCGACGTTCTTGGCGAGGCGCGCATGATCCAACATGTCGCCGTGTGAATCCCAATTGCCGGATGAGCCGGTGTCGATCAACTCGACGAACCGCACTCCGCGTTCGACGAGTCTTCGCGCGGCGAGACACTGCCATGCGAATCCCCCCGTGCTGCCGCGCGGCAGGCCGTACAGGGCGAGCGTCTCGTCGGATTCCTTCGAGAGGTCAAACGCTTCGGGCGCGGCGATCTGCATTCCGAACGCCGTCTCGAAGGAACGAATGCGCGCGGCCAACGCGGGATCATTGCCGCGCTCGGCCAGATGCCGCCGATTCATCTCCGCCAGCGCGGCAAGTTCCTTTTGTTGGCGACCAGAGGAAACTCGCGGCTTGATGTTCCGCATCGGCTCGGCACCGGGGACAACGAGCGTTCCTTGATGACTGCCGGGCAGGAAGTCGCTCGCCCAGACTTGCCCGCCGGCATACGGCGAGAACGGCGCGATGACCATGAACGACGGCAGATTGGTGTTCGGGCTGCCCAGTCCGTAACTGACCCACGACCCGATGCTCGGCCGCGCTTGATTGAACGAGCCGGTGTGCATCCCCAGCGTGGCGTTGTAGTGATTTGAATGATCGCAGTGCATGGACCGAATCAGCGCGATGTCATCGACGCACTCGGCGACGTGCGGAAACAGCGAACTGACCTCGGTGCCGCACTCGCCATGCGGCCAAAACTCCCACTGCGGCCGCTTGAGAAACAGCTTTTCGTAACCAGGTCGATTGCGCGTCTCCGGATGATCGAGCACCACTTGCTTGCCGACGTCCGCGTGCAATCGCGGTTTTGGATCGTACGAATCGACGTGCGAAACGCCGCCGCTCATAAAGCAAAAAACCACGTTCTTCGCTCGTGCTGCATGATGAGCCGCCCGCGCCGCCAACGGATCAGCCGACGACTCATCGGCGAGCAACCGCGACACGATTCCGGGCCAGAGCAACGAACCAGCAACGGCAGATTGAAGCACTCCGCGACGAGAACAGTGATCGCAAAAATCTCGATTCATCAGCTTCTCCACCCGGTCACTTCCACCGGAGTTCATCTACGTAGTCACGCAAGTCGGCCTTGATCGTCGTCCAGCGAGTCTTCCAGAGGATACTCGGCATTCGCGAGTCGTCCACGTCGTCCGTGTAAATCAATTGCCTAGTGGTCCGCCAACTTTGGATTGCTGAGTTGGGTCGTTTTGTGGGATGAACCGCGATTGACGAGCGGATTCTCATTTCAGGAGCGACTCATGGGCAAGGAAGCCAAGTTTGTAGTTCGGCTGTC
>JBJXEX010000149.1:0-12298 GCA_046156195.1 Planctomycetaceae bacterium
GATCATCTCCAACGGCCACGTCGAACGGACTGCGGCGCGCGGTGACTCCGATCGGCTCCCTCCGCAGGTTTTCCACAACCAGCAGGGACGCAGTTTCGCGGAAATTCCGGGCGCATCGTTGGGAGCGTTTTTTGAGGGGCGCTATTTGGGTCGCGGCCTCGCAAAGCTCGACTGGAATCGTGACGGACGAACCGATGTTGGGATCTCCCACTTGCACGCGCCGTTCGCTCTGCTGACGAATCGCACGGGGCCTGCAGGCCGCCTGCTCAATGTTCGCTTGATCGGCCGCAGTGGCTGCCGCGAACCGATCGGAGCCAAAGTCACAGTGCATGCCGAGCATTCTCGGATCGTGCGATTCCTGACGGCGGGAGACGGTTTTTTGGTCTCGAATGAACGCCTTTTGTCGTTTGCGGTGCCGCAGGAAAGCCAGACGGTTCGACTCGAGGTGGACTGGCCTGGTGGAGGACATCAACTCTGGAACGACGTGCGAACCGATCAGGAAGTTCTCCTGATGGAAGGGCAACCGGAAGTGATGCAACAGAGGCCATTCGCGGTGTCGTTCCCACGCGGAGAGGCGGTCAAGTTTTGGAGCCGCGACCGTGAGGGAGTGGTTGTTTCTAAAGACTCCACGACCGCTCCCTGACGGGCGCGGCTCAAAAAAATCACAGCCTTGGAGCGTGGAAACGAGAGCAGGGTTCTTAAAAAAGAAACTCAAACTCAACTCTTCATCTCCCCTTAAGGATTGAACGATTAAACCAGCGTCGTTGAAATGCGAAATGAATGTGAGCCACTGGGCCGATTGCCTTTTTTCCTCTTTTGAATTCTGTTGGAGGTGTGCGATGCGCCGTCGCGGATTTACGTTGATCGAATTGCTGGTCGTGATTGCGATCATCGCGGTGCTCATTGCACTGTTGTTGCCTGCGGTGCAGCAAGCCCGCGAGGCGGCTCGGCGAAGCCAGTGCCGAAACAACTTGAAGCAGGTCGGTTTGGCGTTGGCCAACTATGTGGACTCCACGAAGGGCCTTTATCCGCCCGGCAACGTCGCCTCCATTTTTGGTGGCTGGGGACCATCCTGGTTGATCTTCGTGCTGCC
This sequence comes from Planctomycetaceae bacterium, assembly GCA_046156195.1. GTDB lineage: Bacteria > Planctomycetota > Planctomycetia > Planctomycetales > Planctomycetaceae > SXKJ01. Next base: position 1,094 of record JBJXEX010000149.1, read on the forward strand.
CTACACGGACCAAGCTCAGGTCTTCAAGAAGCTGTCGTTTAACGGAGTTCACCCGGGGTGGTCGTGTTGCGGCGATGCCACCGGCACCGCGAACGGCAATGTGCTTCGCGATGCGAATTTCCCCTTCACGGTTTGCCCCTCCAGTCCGTTGATCGTGATGCGTGATACCGGCGGCGGCAACGGCCCACACACCCAGTACTTTGGGATCATGGGAGCAACCGATGGAAATGGATTTACGAATCCCGCAAGCCGCGTCGCGAACTGCTGTGGCTGTTGCGGCGGACAACAGGGGACTGGAGTCATCACGGCGGGCGGAACCTTCGGCCCCCTCGAATCCCGAAAATTGTCGAGCATGAATGACGGCACCTCAAACATCGCGATGGTGGGGGAAGCCTCCAATTTCATCTACAACTCGGCCGGGCAAAGAGTGGTTGATGTGCAGGGAGTTCACGGAATCTTGATGGGCAGTCCGAATCTCACGCGCGTTGAGGCCGCTCCGGGCGGCATGTTCGAGCGTCAGTTCAATCTCTTAACGATTCGCTACTCACCGAACGCCAGGGCCATTGATAACGATCCGGCCTGGCCGGGAATCGGCGACAACTTCGGCATCAACCTGCCATTGAATTCCGGGCATACCGGTGGTGTGCATGTGGCGATGGGAGATGGAACCGTGCGGTTTCTCAACAACAACATCGACATGCTGACCTATCGCCGCCTTATGACGCGTGATGACGCAGCACCAATCACCAACTTCTAAGTGCTCAGTTTGGAAAAGCGAATCGGGCTCCCACAGTGGAGCCCGATTTCGTTTCTTCGAGTTGTCCAATCATTCAACACCTTTGCCAGAATCAACGGAGTTCCCTTCATGCGCCACCTTGCTGTTTCGACGAGCCGATCCACAAGAAATCCAATTGCCAACGCCCTGTTATTGGCGTTCGCAATGGCTGCGGCCGGTTGCGGTGACGGAGGTGAGGGGAAGCCCACGGACCCGCAGGCGTCGGTTTCCGGGTCGGTCACCAACAACGGTGAGAACGTGACGCCGGATACCAGTGTCGTATTCTTCTGCAAAGAAAAAAACGCGACGGCCGCCGGACTCGTCGATTCGCTGGGCAAGTTCACTCTGAGACCCGGAGCCGGATCGATTGGCATTCCTGCCGGTCGTTATCAGGTCATGTTTCGACCACCCGAACCCCCGGCTCCGGCACTCGGCACCGACGAATACAAAGACTTCATGTCCGGCAAGACGAAAAAGCCGGAGCCGGCCAAGGACGTCCCAAGCGTCCTGGGGGCCTTCGACACCAGTGGGATCTCACTGGAGGTGAAGACCGGCCCGAATACGTTCGACTTCGACTTGGCCAAGCTCACAAAAGGAGCGGCCAAAGCTCCGCCGAAAGCCGTGAAGTGATCGCTCTCGAGCAGCAGCCATGACCATTCGTTGCCCGATCGTGCTCGGAGGGATTCTTGCCGTAGTGGTGGCGAGCGAATGCTCGATTTCGTCTCAGGATCCCGTGACCTCGTCCGCTCAGAAGACAGCCACCGCCACGCAAGTTCCGATTTCAACCGCCGACGCGCCGCCAGAACTCCTGCGACTGATTGAGGACGGCAAGGTCCAAGTGGTCTACGACTCCGAGCCGGAGTTCGTGAGGGCGGATCGTGGCTGGGCCGATTTTCATATCCAGCTCAAATACTCGTTCAACTATGACCTGACGAAGACTCGGAAGAACGGCCGGTGGCAGGTGAAACTCACCGTCACCGAGTTGGTCCCGCAGATTGAACTGACGCACTTGATTCGCTTGCCGTCGTCGTACAAGTCGCCCGACGTTTGGAAGCTCCGCACCTTGCGGCACGAGTTCGATCATGTGGCGGTCAGCCTCGATCCGCGCGCGATGTTGCTGCTCAAGCATTTGGTCGAACACTTGCCGGTGATCGAACGGACGTTGGAGCCGAAGGAAACGCCGTCCCAGGCGGTGCTCAACAGGCTGCTCGACGAGGAAGTCGTCAAACGTCGTGAAGCGGTCGTCGAGTTGTTGCAGCAGAGCAATCGGCTGCTCGACAAGGTCGGTGCTCACGGAGCACAAGCGGTCCCCGACCGAGCGGCCTTCTTCGCGAAGCTCTACACCAAGGAGCATCTCGCCGAACAGAAGTTTCGATACGTCGAGCAAGTCCTGAAACTGTTGGATTCGGAGGAATATCACCAAGCGGAGTCGCGGCTGCCATTCTTGCCGCGCGATCCCGCCGAGAGATGACCGCCTACAGTTTGGAACAGAAGGTCGCAAAGATCGCGAAGTGGGACAAAGTCTTGCGAAACAACTTGTGAATCGGTCTGGACTTTTTGGTTGCGGCTCTGCCGAACTAGAGCCTCCTGGTGTTTTGGCGGATCTTGTCGGTCTCGCTACGGGGATTCGATTTGACTGCGGGAATCCGCGACCTAGCTTAGGGCCAGATTCGTGGACTTTGGGCAACACATCCTTGGGCCGAGCGGTCCTGTTGTTGACCAATCCGGTGGTCCTCCTGATCGAGTTTTTGGATATCCCCATGAGTTCTTTGGCCGACTACCTGGACATTGCTCATAAGCTCACCGATCGAGTGGCGGCGATGGATTGGCTGGTCTTTGTGATTGCCGCCCTCAGCGCGGCCGTTGGGTACACGGCGGCCGTGATGTTCCATCACCGGCAGATCACCGCGCAACGCGAAGGCAATCGGGTCGTTCTGCAAATGGAGCGCAAAGAACTGTCCAAATTCATGCGCTATGTGCAGTCGATCGCCTCCAACGTGGATGAGAAAGTGGACCGGCATTCGACCAGCCTGACGAGCATCAATCACGATCTCGGCCGAGTGCATGAGCCGGACCCGAAAGCGGTCCTGCGTGCCGTCAAGCAACTCTTTGAGGCCAACTTGCACCTCCACGGTGAGCTAACTTCGGCTCAGGAGCAAATCGACTACAAGCAGCAGCAGATCGAGTCCTACATGGCGGAAGCGCGGACAGACAAGCTGACGGGCATCCCAAACCGACGTGCGTTTGACGAGCACATTTATCGCTTGTTTTCCGCGAAGAGCACTCGGCGTGGCAGCTTCTGCCTCCTGCTGGCGGATGTCGATCACTTCAAATTGTTCAATGATTACCACGGTCACCAAGTAGGTGACGAAATGTTGCTGCGTGTGGCCACCACCATCAAGAAATCATTGCGATCGAAAGACATTGTCTGTCGCTACGGAGGCGAAGAGTTCGCGATCCTGTTACCGCGCACGAAGCTGGCCGATGCGCTCCGCATCGCCGAACGGGCGCGGGCCGCGGTCCAGGCTCTGGTCAGCCCGATTGCCGAGGCCGAACTGCAAGTCACCATCAGCATCGGCGTCGTGGAGTTGCTCCGCTCCGAAGAGATTCCCGAATTCATCAAGCGCGGTGATGAAGCGCTGTACGCGGCCAAACTCGCTGGCCGCAATTGCGTACGCCATGAACCTAACCGTGCCTCGCAACGGCTCGACCAAATTCTGGCCGAGGTCGGCAAAGCGGCTGCTGAGTCCGATTCGAGCAGGATGGCCGCAGGCAATGAGCGGCGAATCAACGCTTGAGTGCCACGAGACGCGGCGGCATGATGCTCGGCGTGTTCGAGAAGAGGCTTTGCGTCGTCGCCGGACTCTTCGAGCCAGTCAAGGTTCAGAGCCGCGACCGTCAGGGAGCGGTGATCGTTCTGGACGATGAACCGTTCCCTAACGGTCGCGGCTCTAAGAATTCACTGCCTCGGTGAGTCAGGCCACGACGCATGGCGACCACGCCTACGCCGCAAGGGTTGCTCATGCGCCGAGTTTTTTGGCCAGTCGTTGCCTGGAGTCTGATGTTCGCCGCGATCGGGATCGCCGAGCCGACCGGTCTCAATGCCGCCGACTCAGTGGCGGTCGATTATCTCAAACAGGTGAAGCCGCTTCTCGCGGCCAAGTGTGTCGCCTGTCATGGCAGCCTCAGACAGAAGGGGCACCTGCGGCTCGACACCGCGAAGTTCGCATTGAAAGGTGGCGACAGCGGCCCCGCCATCGTCACGGGCGACAGCGGCAAGAGCGTGTTGATCGAAGCCATCCTCGGCGAGAACGGTCGCACCAAGATGCCCATCGACGCTGAGCCGCTCAAGCCAGAGCAAATTGAACTACTCCGCCGTTGGATCGACTCCGGTGCGAAGGCTCCTGACGATGAACCCGTTGCCGACCCGCGAGATCACTGGGCGTTCCAGAAGCCTGCTCGGCCACAGATGCCTGGCGGTCGCTCAATCGAAAATCAAAAATCAAAAATCGAAAATCCCCTCGACCTCTTCATTGCCGCCGAGCACGAATCGCGCGAGCTGACACCTCTGCCCGAAGCCGACAAGCCAACGCTGCTGCGGCGAGTCTTCATCGACTTGATCGGCCTGCCGCCGACCTCAGAAGAGCTGCATGAATTTCTCAACGACAACGAACCCGACGCTTACGAGCGTGTGGTCGACCGGTTGCTCGCATCGCCGGAGCACTCGCAGCGATGGGCGCGGCATTGGATGGACATCTGGCGGTACAGCGATTGGTACGGCAGCCGCGGCGGCAATGAACTTCGCAACTCGCGCCGACACATCTGGCGCTGGCGAGACTGGATCATCGAGTCGCTCGCCGCCGACAAGGGCTATGACCGCCTGATCGCCGAGATGCTTGCGGCGGATGAGATCGCTCCCGGCGATCGCGACATCGGCCGAGCCACCGGCTTCCTCGGTCGCAATTATTACGTCTTCAACCGCAACGTCTGGCTGCACGACACCGTCGAATTCACATCGTCCGCGTTCCTCGGCCTGACGTTCAAGTGCTGCCGTTGCCACGACCACAAGTACGACCCGCTGGCTCAAGAAGAGTATTTCCGGCTGCGAGCTTTCTTCGAGCCGCTCAACGTCCGCACCGATCAACTCGTCGGCAAGAGCGAGGTCATCGCCGGCAACTGGCCAACCGGAGCACCTCCCGGAAACAAGCTGAAAGACGGCGACGATTTCGTGTTCGATGCCGATCTCGCGGCTCCGACATATCTGTTGGATCGTGGCAACGAGAAGAATCCCGTCACCGACAAGTCGCTCGCGCCGGGTGTGCCGAGCGTTTTGAATCTGCCGCTGTCACCCATCCAGCCGATCGCGCTGCCGCTCGATGCGTACTACCCCGACCTGCGAGCCGAACGTCGCCAAGAATTCAACGACACCGCGAAGGCCGCCATCGCGCAAGCGGAAGCAGAAGTCGTCAAGAAGCAATCCGCCGTCGAAACCGCCAAGAAGAAGTTGTCGTCAGCAGCACCACGACCGTCAGGGAGTGGCCAAGGCGACACCACGGGACCGCTCCCTAACGGTCGCGGCTCGGATCGGGGGACTCCGTTCCTCGACGACAACTTCGCGACGCACAACAAAGAGGTCTGGAAAATTCTCAGCGGCGACTGGGTCTTTGAGGATCAGAAGCTCAAGCTGAAAACGCCCGGCCACTTCGTCACGATCACGACGCTCACAAATCATCCGCAGGACTTCCAAGCGACGCTGAAGTACCGCACGCTCGAAGGTGGGGCGATCGGATCGGTCGGTCTGTTCTTCGACATGGTCGAGTTGAAGCACGCTCAAGCGGTCTACACGGCGATCGGAACCGGCAACCCAACGGTGCAAGCGTTTCACCGTCGCAATGGCTCGGAGGAATATCCATCCGCAGGAATCGTTCCGGCCAAGGTGAAGGTCAACGAAGACACGACTCTGAAGATCACCGCTCGCGGCCAAGAGTTGAAGATCTGGCTCAACGGTGAGTTGAAGCTGACCTACGCGATGCCGATCCCTCGCCAACCCGGCCGTTTCGCGCTGTGGTGTCACGCGGGAGTTGCCGAGTTCCATTCGTTGAAGATTGTCCCGTTCGAGCCGAGCATCGAAGAGTTGCAGCTCGCCGTGCGAACTGCGGAGTCCGATGCCGCGCTGGCGGTGAAGTCGATCGAAGTGGCTCGCGCGGAAGCGGTGGCGATTGAAGCACGAGTTGCCGCCGACGTAGCTCAGGCGGCTCGCCTGAGTCTTCCAACACCCCCATCTCGGGCGAGCCGCCTGAGCTACGAGGCCAGCCGTGCCGAACGACTCGTCGCACTCGCGAAAGCAGAACTCGAATCGCTGCGTGCGGAGCAGCAATTGGCGATCGTGAGATCTCAAATCTCAAATCCGAAATCGGCTGAAGCCATCCAGGCTGCCGAGACCAAACTCACCGCCGCTCGCGCCGCTGTCGAAGTCGCCAAAACGAACGCCGCGAAGGAGGACGCGACCTACACGCCGCTCGGCCCGACCTATCCCACCACCAGCACCGGCCGACGGCTCGCGCTGGCGAAGTGGCTGACCGACAAAGACAACCCGCTGACCGCGCGAGTCGCCGTCAATCACGTTTGGAAACGTCACTTCGGAACCGCGCTCGTGCCGAGCGTCGCGAACTTCGGGCTCAACGGAAAACCACCGACTCACCCGGCTCTGCTCGATTGGCTCGCCATCGAGTTCATCGACAGCGGCTGGAGCCTGAAGCACCTGCATCGGTTGATCGTCACCAGCGCGGCGTATCGGCGGGCGTCATCGGAAGAGGAGGAGAGAGGGAGAGGAGGAGAAGGGGAGACCAACCGAACCGCACTTTTCCCCCTCGCCCCGTCCCCCCCTCGTCCCTTCTCTTCAACAATTGATCCCGACAACCGCTTCTATTGGCGAGCCAATGTCCGTCGCATGGAAGCCGAAGTCGTGCGCGACACGCTCTGGTCGTTGACCAGCGGACTCGATCGCTCGTTCAGCGGCCCGGAACTCGATCCCGTGACGGCTGACACGACTCCGCGCCGCAGCCTCTACTTCCGACACACGCCCGACGATCAAGCCATGATGCTGGAACTCTTCGATGGCCCGTCCGCCGCCGAATGCTTCGAACGAACCGAAAGCATCATGCCGCAGCAAGCGTTGGCTCTGGCCAATAGCCCGCTCGCGCTAATGCAGTCGCGCAAGCTGGCCCGAACGCTGTCGGAAGCACCGGCCGGCGCGGAGCTGACCAGCGATCCTGAGTTCCTGCGCGCAGCGTTTGAACGCGTTTTCAATCGCGCCCCGAATGCCGATGAACTTGCAAGAACCGAGACGTTCTTGCAACGACAGGCCGCCGCGCTGGCCGATCCGTCCAAGCTGACGCGCACCTCAACGGGCGTGAACAGTTCGCTCGCACCGTCCGCCGACTCGCGAATGCGCGCCCGCGAAAATCTCGTGCATGTGCTCTTGAACTATCACGAGTTCGTGACGATCCGATGACTCTGATTCGTAGCCGCGTTCGCCAGAACGCGGGTTCGAGCGCTGAGGGCTCCTCGTACTACTAGTTCGCGATTGTTTGCCGGCTTGCGCGCATTTCTGAGCCTCGCCGACAATTTAACCCGAAGCGTCAGCGAGGGAGGATCCTCCCTTGCTGACGCTTCGGGTTACATTTGGTTGCGGCTCCGCCGCGATGTTTAACCGCAAGCCGGAGGCGTGCGTTTTGAAGTTGCGCTCTTTCGAACAAATTCGACCACGACGCCAAGACAAAGGCCCGAATTCATTCGTTTCATTCCTTTGACCAGATTCCTTTGATTCGAATCCTGAAACACAGGATCGCCCCATGAATCAAAGGAATCTGGTCAAAGGAATTCAAAACGCGCAACTTCAAAGGGCGTGCGCGATGTCCGAAACGCACGCCTCCGGCTTGCGGTTAAACGATTGTGTCAAACGTCACTTCGCCGGTTTCGCCTCCGGCTTCGCGGCCCCCTTCGCATCGGGATCGGCCTTGCCCGGTTCCAGCGGCACGCCCACACCGATCAGCATCAAGTTCACTTCGCCGACTCCAGCGTCCACAAAGGTGAGCGTGATTTTCTGGCTCGCTTTGGTAAAGGTCAGGTTGCCGGAGGTTTTGCCGATCTCTTCATCCTTGTCCGCTTCCCACTTGGCAGCGACCAATTGATCGCGAATGAACTTGGCCGCAGCTTGTCCTTGGCCCGCGGGCAATTTGACTTGCAGCACGTTGCCACTGGTTTGAGTCACTTTCTTGGCGTTCTCTGGGATCGGCACGCTGACGGCGTCTTTGTCTTTGGAGGTCGCCGTTCCCTTCTTCGCGGGCGTCCCCTTGAGTGCGTCGGCAATGGCATCGTTCGCCGCTTTCTCAAGCTCAATTTCGAGAGCCGATTTCGGCAACGACTTGGGCTTCTCTTTCTGCGCGAGCTTGGCCGCCTCTTCCTCCGCCTTTTGTTTGGCGACAAATTTGAGAGCCGCTTCTTTCTCCCGCTTTTCGATGGCGGCGGCTTCGAGGGCCGTGAGGTGAGTCAGCTTCACTCGCGTCTTGCCTTCGGAAGGCTCCACGGCAGGCTCCAAGTCGAGCGTCAAAAAATCCTTGGCCGAGTTGCGAAAGACTTGTAGTCCGACGATCTGACGAAACTTGTTCTCTTGCTTCGTGAGTTGCTCGACCGTTGGCTTCCAACCGAGCTTCGCGAGCCGCTGTTGATAAAACTTGGCGACCGTGTCGAAATCAGCAGGCGATTCAAACTGCAACGTCTTCGTGTGATCCGCGTAGTCCAGCTTCTCGGCATTGGGCGGCGCGGGAAGATCGGCCGACATGACCTCGGCCGAATAGACCACCGAGGCTCCGTTCTTATCCATCGGCGACATTCCCACATACGCCTGGAGCCGAATCGCGTTTTGCTTGAACGACAAAACTTCCGAGTCAGGCGGATTGAGGTGCGAACCGAACGGCTCCCAACCGGCTTCCAGCAGCAGCTTGCGAGTCGCCTCAGCCGCCGCCGGCGGTTTCATCGTCACCGAGTAACTGGCGGTCGCTTCGTTGGCGAATACCGTCTTCGCCCCTTTCACGACTGGCAACTTGGCTAGACGCACGTTGCCGAGATGCTTCAATGAGACTTGCGACAGCCCCTTCTTGTCTGGAGTGCCGGGATCGTAGGTGGTCACCACGACGACAAAGCCCGACTTCTGAAACATCCCCGTGCAATAGGTCTCCGCGATTTGCGTCCCCGGCAATTCCTTCCAGCCCGACTTCGTCAATTGCTGCTGCTGATACACGAACGCCGACTTGAGTGCTCCTTTCACGTCGTAATTCAACATGCCCAATTGACGCTCACGATCCGCGGTCGCCCCCTCCGGCAACGACAGCGTCCGCAGGTCGAACACTTTGGCAATCTCATCGACCGTCGCCGCCACCGTCACCGGGGTTTCTGCGGCGATGATCACGTTCGGAGCAGAGAGCATTTCCGCATCCCCGCCCGACGCCATCAAAACACCAATCGCCGCCATGCCAATCCGCAGCCACGATCCGAACCAATCATTCCGATTCATGATTCACCTGCCTTTGTGTTTGAAGAGATCATCAATGAGACGCGACAGGGCTTGAAGTGGCCGATAGCCGCATCCAAGAGCGTCTTCCAGTTTCTGTTTGGAAGATACCATTTCATCCCACATCATTCTGCCCACCGATCATTCGGCTAAAACTCAGACAGCAGAATGATGGTTGGACAGAATGATGTGAGATCGGAAAGCCTGAAACACCGTTGATGACATGCATGGAAGCTGACGCTTGCGGCACCGAACTATTTCTCACGAAAACTAGACCTTCACAGTTTGCAAAGCAGGAGCTTTGGAATGTCACGATCTCAGAATCTTTTTCCTTGCGGTCGCACGCGCCGCAGTTTCCTCGCGGACACGGCTCTCGGTTTCACCGGACTCGCGATGGGAGCGATGTTGCATCGAGATGGCATTGCTCGCGCGAACGACCTCGCCGCGAAAGAAATCATCGACGGACGACCGCAGCAGTCGCCCAAAGCCAAGAGCGTGATTTGGCTCTTCATGGGAGGAGGCGTTAGCCACGTCGAGTCGTTCGATCCAAAAATGGCACTCAACAAATATGCCGGGATGACGATCGACGAGTCACCCGCCGCCGATGCGGTGCTCAAGTCGCCGTTCTATCGGAAGAACGTCCGCGACTTCGCCGGCGGGCCGCGCAAGCTGATGGCGAAAATCTATCCGATGCAGATTGGCTATCGGCCGCGCGGCGAGAGCGGCATCGAGATCAGCGACTGGTGGCCGCACGTCGGTTCGATGATCGACGACATCGCCGTCGTCCGCTCGTGCTGGTGTACCGACAACGATCACGCCGCGCAGTACGAGATGCACACCGGCCATCACATCTTCGACGGCTATCATCCGAGCGTCGGCTCGTGGGCGCATTACGGCTTGGGTTCGCTCAACGAAAACCTGCCGAGCTTCGTCGCGATCGGCGATCCACCGGGAGTCTGCTGCGGCGGCAAGGGTGCTCAGAACGGGGCCTATCTCGGCCCCGAGCACAACGCCGTGCATCTGAAGTTCGACGCGAACCTCCCCCTGCCCTACGCCTCGCCCGGCCCGGAAGTTTTTCAAGAAGAACAAGCCGCCGAGTTCGAGTTGCTCCGCGAACTCAACGGCCTGTCAGCCGCGAAGCATCCCGAAGACACCGCCGTGCGAGCGCGGATGAAATCCTATGAACTCGCCTTCCGCATGCAGACGTCGATCCCCGAAGCGTTCAAGATCTCCGGCGAGACCGCCTCCATCGCCGACCTCTACGGCTTGAACAATCCCGTCACGAAACCGTTCGGCGAATCATGCCTCCTCGCGCGGCGCTTGGTCGAGCGCGGCGTCCGCTTCGTGCAGCTTTATCACGGCGGCGGAGGTGGCGGCTCGTGGGACGCGCACTCGAATTTGAAAGACAACCACGGCAAGCTCAGCCCAATGGTCGATCAACCGATCGCCGCGTTGTTGCGAGACCTCAAGCAGCGCGGCTTGCTCGACGAAACGATCGTCGTCTGGGCCACCGAATTCGGCCGCACTCCCGGCGAAGAAGGCTCCAAAGGCCGAGACCACCACCCCTACGGCTTCTCCTGCTGGCTCGCCGGCGGCGGCCTGAAAGGGGGCCTCGCTCACGGAGCGACCGACGAAATCGGCTTCCACGCCGCCGAACAACGCCATTATGTCACCGACATCCACGCCACCGTACTCACCCAACTCGGCCTCAACCCCCGCTCTCTCGAAGTCCCCGGCCACAAGCGGCTGGAGATCGAGTTCGGCAAGCCGATTCGGGAGATCATTGTGTGATACGTAGCCGTCATCGCTCCGCGTGACGAGCCGAGTATCGTTTGACATCAACTGAAAAAGACGGTCG
>JBJXEX010000166.1:0-15302 GCA_046156195.1 Planctomycetaceae bacterium
GTCGCGGCGGCTGCGAAGCGCGACTCGGACACAAAAGTGGAACTCGTGACGGAACCGAAGTCGTCGGCTGTGATGCTCGCGAAGCTGCCGCGCGGTCCGCGAGTCTACGTCTCTGGGCAAGCCGAGAAAGGGGCGTCGCTCGCCGAAGCTACGGCGAAGACGATGCAGAGCCTCGGCACCACGCTGACGCATCTTGGTTGCGAGAAACGTGACGTCGTGCAGGTGAAGAGTTTCCTGACGCCGATGTCGGACGTTGCTGCGGCTGAGAAGGCAATCGCGGAATTCTTCGCTCCGCAACCCGCGCCGCCGTGCGTGTTCGTCGAGTGGCAATCGACGTTGCCGATCGAGATCGAACTGATCGCCGCCGCTCGGACGAAACCGGAATCGAAAGCCTCGTTGGAGTTCATCACTCCGCCGGGGATGACATCGTCGCCGGTCTTTTGCCGCGTGGTGCGAGTGAACGATCCGCGCACAATTTTCGTCAGCGGTCTGTTCGCGAAAGACGCGACGGACGGAACAGGCCAAGTCACACAAGTCTTCGAACAGCTACAAGGCATTTTAGAGGCCAGCGGCAGCGACCTGCGGCATCTGGTCAAGGGGACGTACTACGTCAGCGACAACGACGTGAGCACCCGATTCACCGAACTGCGTCCCAAGTTCTATGATCCGGTTCGCCCCCCGGCCGCATCGAAGGCTCAAGTCTTCGGAGTCGGCCAGAGCCGCCGCACTCTCACGCTCGACATGATCGCCGTGCCGACGACACGGTGACGGCGAGCCAATTTTGGACGATGCGTCCGCACCGCCTCAAAGCCGGGGGGCTTCGAGATTTCTTGTGCAATGCCGGCTTGCGGGAGACTTGCTTGACACTGTTCCAGGCAAAGAGCATCATCACTCGGCCTTTTGGCGGGCCAACACTTACACCCTTTTCGACTGAAACATTGGAATCAAACCATGAGCACCGGAACCCGACGATTGGAAATCGAGGAAGTGGGCGACGTCACGGTTGCGAAGTTCACCGACAAGAAAATCCTCGACGAAGGCAACATCCAAATCATCGGCAATCAGTTGTTTGCTCTGATTGAAGAGGATGGCCGACAGAAGATCGTCCTGGACTTCTCGAACGTCGAGTACCTCTCCAGTGCGGCTCTCGGCAAGCTCATCACGATGGACAAAAAGGTGAAGGCGGCGAAGGGCAAGCTGCGGCTGTGTGCGATCCGGCCAGACATCTACGAGGTCTTCGCAATCACCAAGCTGAATAAGCTCTTCGACATGAAGGACAACTTGGAAGCCGCTCTGGCTGGGCTGTAAGCGATTCGCCCCGAAGGTGGGCCGGTCCGCAGTCCGTCGAGCGTTTCGGGCAACGTTTCGACGGAGCCACGGCGGGCAGGTCTGCGGGCACTCCGTCTTCACGGTCGCCTGATTCTGGAATGACATGGCCCAACTCGCTCAATTCGATGTCTGGATTCCGAACGACACCGCTGAGGCGCGCGACGTTCAAGAACGCATCATTGGATTGATGGAACAAAACGAGTGGCCGATGCGCGACTGCTTCGGCGTGCGACTCGCCTTGGAAGAGGCACTGGTCAATGCCGTCAAGCACGGCAACCGCATGGAGCCTGATAAAAAGGTTCGCATCGCTTGCGAACTGACCGCCGAACAGATCACCGTCGTCGTGGAAGATCAGGGCGAAGGCTTCAAAGTCGAAGAGGTCCCGGACCCAACCGACGAAGACAACCTCGACAAGCCCGGCGGCCGGGGCATCATGCTCATCCGGTCGTTCATGAACGCCGTCGGCTACAACGACCGAGGCAATCAGTTGACGATGACCAAAATCCTGGGCGTCGACAACGAAGAAGAAGAGTAGCGAGAGTGGGACTCGAACCCACGACCCCAGGCTTATGAAGCCTGTGCTCTAACCGGCTGAGCTACCTCGCCAAAGGGGGGCGGATTATAGCCGTGGCCTCTTCGATGAAAAGCGACTGCCGTGTGAACCGCCGTCGCTGCCGACTCACGAGCCTGCTCCCTACAATCCCTCGCGTGGTCGGGACAAAGTCATCAGGCGAGGGAGTTCGGCATGTTGTGGGAAGTGGAGATTCATCCGGCCGCAGGACAAGTCGATCGCGAGGGTGCTCGCGTTCTGAGCGAAGCGCAAGCGTTACGTCTCACCTCCATCAATGCCGTACGCGCCGCACGGTCCTTCTTGATCGAAGGGGACGCTGACGCCGCCGAGATCGAGCAACGTGCAATCGGACTACTCGTCGATTCGATCGTCGAAACATGCTCAGTCCATCCACTCGGCCGAACGCAGACAGCCGACAGCCGATCCGCCGCAGGCGGATTGTCCCAACTCAACGTCATGCTCAAATCGGGCGTCACCGACAACGTCGCGCTCAGCACCAAGGCCGCGCTTACTGACCTCAAAGTTCCCGTGACAACCGTCGCAACCGTCCGCAAATACTGGCTCAATGACGGAGCGTCTGACGTCGAAGTCCAACGGCTCATCAAACGCGTGCTCTCCAATGACGCGATCGAGCAGGTCATCGTCGGCCCGCTGGCGATGGAGACCATTGGCATCGGCAGCGAATACCAATTCAAGCTGACACACGTCGCGATCCGCAGCATGGGCGACGACCGCTTAGTACGGCTCAGTCGAGAGGGACAGCTTTATCTCAATCTCGTCGAGATGCAGACGATCCGCCAGCACTTCGTTGACCTCGGCCGCGACCCGACCGATGTGGAACTCGAAACCGTCGCGCAGACGTGGTCGGAGCATTGCTCGCACAAGACGCTTGCCGGTCGCATTCATTACCGCGACGGACGGCACGACATCTACTTCCAGAACATGCTCAAGGAAACGATCTTCGCCGCGACGGTCGAGATTCGCAGGCGGCTTGGCGATGCCGACTGGTGCGTCAGCGTATTCAAGGACAACGCCGGCATCGTGAAGTTCGACGAGACCGACAACGTCTGCATGAAGGTCGAAACGCACAATCACCCGTCGGCCCTCGAACCTTACGGCGGAGCGAACACCGGTCTCGGCGGCGTGATTCGCGACCCGCTCGGCACGGGCTTGGGAGCGAAGCCAATCTGTAACACCGACGTCTTTTGTTTCGCTCCACCCGATACGCCTCACGATTCGCTGCCGCCGGGCACGCTGCATCCGAAGATGGTCATGCGCGGCGTGGTCAGCGGAGTCCGCGACTACGGCAACCGCATGGGTATCCCGACGGTCAACGGCGCGATCTATTTCGATGAGCGCTACCTCGGCAACCCGTTGGTCTACTGCGGCAACGTGGCGATGATCCCGGTCGATAAGTGCGAGAAGCACGCGCAGCCCGGCGACTACATCGTCTCGGTCGGCGGACGCACGGGGCGAGACGGCATTCACGGGGCGACGTTCTCATCCGCCGAACTGACTCACGAAAGCGAAACGATCTCCGGCGGAGCGGTCCAAATCGGCAACGCGATCACCGAGAAGATGGTGGCCGACGTCATCCTGCAAGCTCGCGATCGCGGCCTGTACAGCTCGATCACCGACTGCGGAGCCGGCGGCTTTTCGTCCGCCGTCGGCGAGATGGGTGAAGAGATCGGCGCGGAAGTCTGGCTTGAAAAGGCACCGCTCAAGTACAGCGGCCTGAGTTACACCGAGATTTGGATTTCAGAAGCTCAAGAGCGCATGGTCCTCGCCGTGCCGCCGTCCTTGTGGACGGAGTTTGAATCGCTCTGCCGCTCCGAAGGAGTCGAAGCCGCCATCCTCGGCGAGTTCAAACCGACCGGCCGATTGGTGTTGAAATATCACGGCCAGCAAGTCGCCGATCTCGCGATGAGTTTTCTCCACGACGGTCGCCCGCCGATCGTTCGTGAAGCTGTCTTCACGCCAAGGGCCGAAGAGCCGCTCGCCATGACGTCAGTTTGTGATGCGGCGACTTACGACGACAATCTCAAGTCGATCCTCGGCTCGCTCAACGTGTGCAGCAAAGAATGGGTGATTCGCCAATACGACCACGAAGTCCAAGCCGGCAGCGTCGTGAAGCCGCTCGTCGGCATCTGCAACGATGGCCCATCAGACGCCGCTGTCGTGCGGCCGAATCTGCAATCGAAGCGCGGACTCGCGATCGCTTGCGGCATGAATCCGCGTTTCGGCGATCTCGACCCGTATTGGATGGCCGCCTCGGCGATTGACGAGGCCGTCCGCAATTGCATCGCCGTCGGAGCCGATCCGCGGCGTATCGCGATCCTCGACAATTTCTGCTGGGGCAACACCGATCGACCGGAGACACTCGGCACGCTGGTCCGAGCCGCGCTCGCCTGCAAAGACACGGCGATTGCGTTCGGTACGCCGTTCATCAGCGGCAAGGACAGCCTCAACAACGAGTTCTCATTCGTCGGCGCGAACGGCCAAAAGCAAACGGTGGCGATCCCCAGTTCGCTGCTGATCTCCGCGCTCGGCCAGCTCGACGATGTCGAACACGCCGTCACGATGGACCTCAAAGAATCCGGCAACGTCTTGCTGCTGATTGGCCCCACCGCCAACGAACTCGGAGGGAGCCACTTCGCGCAGGTCAATGGCCTCACAGGCGGCACCGTCCCGCGCGTGGATTTGGAACTCGCCCCGCGCATCTTCGCTGCTGTGCATGACTCGATCCGGCAAGGCTTCGTGCGTTCCTGCCACGACCTCAGCGAAGGGGGCCTCGCGGCCTCGGTCGCCGAAATGGCATTCGCGGGCGGCTTGGGCGTGTCACTCGATCTGCAACCGTTCGCGAAGTCCAGCGGCCTCGGCGACGACGCGGTGCTGCTCTTCTCGGAAAGCAATTCCCGATTCGTGCTGGAAGTTCCCGCTACCGCGCAAGCCTCGGTCGAGGCTCGATGCCGCACTGCGAGCGTGCCGTGCATCAAGCTGGGTGAGGTCACCTCCGTCAGCCGCCTGCAAATTCACGGGACGACGGGAGCACTGGTGATCGACTCCGCGCTGGACGAACTCAAGCAGTCCTGGAAGCAGCCACTGGCTTGGACCTAATTCTCGTAGCCGCGTTCGCCAGAATGCGGGGGTGTCCAAGCCCGCGTTCTGGCGAACGCGGTGACGAAATTCTGCCGCTCAACGGACTCCGAACACCCCCTCGACCGATCTTTCCGAGTTCTCGGCCGCATGACTGTCGGCGTCTTGCTCCCCCGGTGTCTTCGTCTCGCCGCAGAACCGAGGCCTGAACTGCGATCACAGTGCCTGCGGTCTACGCCGAGCCGAACAACTCGCGAATCGGCCGCCCATCCGAGATGCGATGAGGCCGACCAGTCGTGTCGTGAATCTCGGTCAGAGGGTCGATGCCGAAGCGCCAGAAGATCGTCGCCGTGAGGTCGGCCGGGCTGACCGGATTCGTTTCGGGATACGCGCCAAGTCGATCGCTCGATCCGTAAACGAATCCACCTTTCACGCCGCCACCTGCCAAGAGCACCGAGTAGCAATCCGGCCAGTGGTCGCGTCCGGCATTCGCGTTGATGCGCGGTGTCCGGCCGAACTCCCCCATCGCGATCACCAGCGTCGAATCGAGCAGTCCGCGTTGGTCCAAATCCTCGATCAGCGCCGACAGGCTTTGGTCCGCTTGCGGCAACAGATAGTGCTTGTGATGAAAGAAATTGTTGGCGTGCGAGTCCCAGTTCTGCCCCTGCTGACGGAAGTCAAAGACATTGACGAACGGCACGCCCGCCTCGACCAACCGCCGCGCGATCAGCAAGTTCTGTCCGCGCATCGGCCGTCCCTCGGCCATTGCGGATTGGCTGGAGTCACCGTTGATCACCTCGGCCGGTTTGAATCCATAACGGTCGCGAGTCGTCTGCGATTCAGCCGACAGATCGAGTGCTCGCCGCAGCGTCTCCGAACCGAGCAACGAATACGCCTTGTCGTAGAAGAGCCGCCAACGCCGCTCGGCCGAGGTGCTCGCGGCCAAATCGCTTTCGAGAACTCTGAGCAATCGCCGCCGATCATCCACGCTGGCGAAGGTCCGGCCATCGGGAGGCGTCAGCGATCCGGCTCGATAAGCTCGCTTCTCGACATCCACCGAGATCTGCAACGGATCAAACGCCGAACCCAGGAACCCGCCTCCCTGACACGGCACATCGACCACGTTGTGAAACAAGAACGGCAACGCTGCGTGCGGTACATCCAGCCCCCGCGTCTGCCACAGATAACTGCAGGTCGCTCCGACACACGGGTAGAACTGCGGGATCGGAGCGAACTCTTCGCGATCACCTTGAGGCGACTGCCGCCCCGTGAGCATCTCGGTCGAGGCCGAATCGTGCAGTCGATTCTGGTGATTCACGCTCCTCACGACGGCGACCTTGTGCATCACCTTCGCCATCTGCGGCAGATGCTCGGAGACCATCACGCCGGGGGCCGAAGAGGCGATCGGTTGAAACTCACCACGCACATCCGCCGGAGCATTCGGCTTCAAATCGTACGAGTCGAGATGGCTCGGACCACCATAATAAAAGATGACCACGCAGGCCCGAATCTTCGCTGGCGAGTTGTTCGTGTCGGCCAACGCCTGAGCTTGCCACAATCCCGACAATGACAATCCCAATCCGCCACCAGCGGAAGCTCGCAGCAACTGGCGTCGCGTGTGCGGAAGCATTTCGATCATGTCGCGGCCTTCGTTGGAGTGGCGGGTAGCTTTTCGTAGTCGCCGTCAACGTGCAAGACCGAAGCGGTTTCATGTGGGGCCGCGGGTGCGGCCACAAATGCTGCGAATCGTGCTATACCAACGAAACAGGCGAGCGGGGCGGCAACCAAATGTCGAGGGCGTTTCACAATTTGCTTGGTCGTGATTTTTCAAACTTCGCGTTCTTTGCGACCTTCTGTTCAAGACACAGTTTTCAACAGAAGGTCGCAAAGAACGCGAAGAGAACTTCAGCAAACCAGAGTCTTGCAACTGAAGGTGACTTCTGACCTTGGCACTTTCGGTTCCGAAAATCTTCTCACGAAAACAAGATTTCAAATGTTTGCAGTCCGGAGGACCGCGCAAAATGAATGAACCATCGCCAACAAAATGGAACGGGCCGTGGCAAGTGCTGGGGACTCAGGAGATTTATCGCGACCCGTGGGTGCGGTTGACGAAGGATGACGTGATTCGGCCGGACGGGAAGCCGGGGACGCACACGATCACGCGGTTCAAAGACGGCGTGTCGGTCTTGCCGCTCGATGCGGAGGGATTCGTCTTTCTGACGGAGGAGTTTCATTACGCTCAGGGGCGACGCACGATCGAGGTGATCAGCGGCGGCGTGGAATCCGGCGAAGACTGGCAGACCGCGGCCGCTCGCGAGTTGCGGGAGGAAGTTGGCCTCGTCGCCTCCCGTTGGACGCCGCTGGGGGTGGTCGATCCGCTCACGTCGCAAGCGCTCGCGCCGATCGCGCTGTTTCTGGCGGAAGGTCTGACGTTCGTCGAGGCGACTCCCGATGGAACCGAGTCGATCCGCCGTCTGCGCGTGCCGTTCGCCGAGGCCGTCGAGATGGTGATGCGCGGCGAGATCACGCATTCGGGAAGTTGCGTGGTCCTTCTGAAAGCCGCTCGAATGGCTGTAGAATGGATCAAGGGAGTGAAACAATGTCTTCGAAACTAACCGCCAGCCTCGAATCGGAACTCCACGACAAAAACGCCGACGAACTGATCGAAGTCGTCATGGAGCTTGTGCCAGCGAAGGGGACGACTTCCGGCGACAAGCGCGAGAAGGTCGCGATGCTCAAGGCGTCTTTCGACCGCGTCTCGCAGCCAGTCGTCGAAGCCGTCCAGAAGCTTGGAGGCGAAGTGACCGGGCGAGGTTGGATCAATCGGACATTGCGTGCCCGGGTGCCGGCGAAGTCGCTCCGCTTGTTGTCGACATCCGACGCCATCGAATCGGTCGACGCGCCTCACAAGCTTCAGGCGGAGTGAATCGTCCGGACGTTCACACGAGATTGAGCAGCGAGACGAGTCCCTTGCCCTGCACGTTGGCGCTTCCCGCAGCGAGCTTTTTGCATGCAGAAATGAGCAAGTCGCGGACTTCATCCGGCGTTCGTGCCGGATCTTGGTGGACCAACAGTGCGGCCAGTCCCGAAACGTGGGGGGCCGCGTAGCTGGTGCCGATGCCGACGTCGCCGAAACCGCCCCCCACAAGGCAACTGGTCATGCCGGCGGCATCTTCGAAGCCGCCGGGAGCGACAAGGTGCGGACGTTTCTTACCTGCCGCGGTCCCGCGGCTGCTGTAACCTTGCACCTTGGCTCCGTCCTGTCCGGTGGCACCGACAACGATCACGCCGTCGGCGTCCGCCGGAGTTGTGCAGGTCTTGAGTCCCGGCCCGCGATTGCCGGAGCTTTTCACGAGGATCAGACCGAGATCCCAGGCGGCGTCGCACGCCTTGGCTTCGCGCGACGTGCCGTCGGTGGCGAGGCCCGCGCCCCACGAGCAGTTCGCGATGTGGGCACCGTCTTCCAGCGCTTGCTGAATTGCGAGCGCGGCATCGAAGTCGTCCCCCGTCAACGACTCATTGGAGGCCAGCACCTTGTAGTTGTAGATCGTCGCTTCGGGGGCCATGCCCGTGAACTCAGCGTCCGAGGAGCCGATGATGCCGGCGACGATGATCCCCTTCCCCGTCATCCCGGTCTTCTCGCGGAACGCCGGCGCGCCCACCGTCTTGCCACTGACCTTGAGTTCCGGCCGCATTCGGCGCGGCAGACCGCGGCCGCTCGCGAGTTGCGGGAGGAAGTTGGCCTCGTCGCCTCGCGTTGGACGCCGCTGGGGGTCGTCGATCCGCTCACGTCGCAGGCGATCGCGCCGATGACTCTGTTTCTGGCGGAAGGTCTGATGTTCGTCGAGGCGACTCCTGATGGAACCGAGGTGATCCGCCGGCTGCGCGTGCCGTTCGCCGAGGCCGTCGAGATGGTGATGCGCGGCGAGATCACGCATTCGGGAAGTTGCGTGGTCCTTCTGAAAGCCGCTCGATTGCGGAGCGAGTTGCCAACTGCTGGGATCACAGAATTAGGCAGCGTGCAGTGTTCACAGAATTAGACGGCACGCTGCCTAACACGAGATCGGAATCTGAGACTTTCTGAACCGCTTTGATTGACCAACTGCGTTTTCGTTGGCATTCTGCTCACCCACAGGATCGAGCAGCAAGCAGCGTGAAACCAAGTTAGGCTGCACGCTGCTCAATAAGACTGTTAGCCTCTAATTGTCGCCCTCATGGTCGTCACCCCAATTCACGTTTTAACGGTACTCCCGCCGATCCCCCAACCAAGGACACATTATGACTCGAACTGTCCTCTCAATCCTCGTTGTCTTGCTCTTCTCAAGCCTTGTCACATCACGCGCTGACGATCCGAAAGATCCGTCGGCGGTGGTGTCACACATCCTTGACATTGAAGATTCGGTCGCGGCTGGTCGCGATGGCGTTTCGCTCAAAGACATTGCGACCTACTACTCGGACGACATTGTCACTGTGTCAGGCGGTTCTACAACTTTCGGGATCAAGGCCGCGCAAGAATCGCTCAACAGGGTGTCAAGAGATCTCGCCGCTCATCGCGCGGCCGGATACGAATTTGAACGGGTCCACAAACTTCAGCCTGCACGAATGCTGCCAAACGGAACTGCGATTGTCACAGTGGGTACGACAACGTATCTGTCTCTCAACAAAGCAGTGTCTAAGACGACGCACGTCGGCATCTATGTAATGATCCGCTATGAAGACCAGTGGAAAGTGGTTTTGGAAACAATTAATAGCTCGCCCGCCCCCAAGATGACTGGTTCACAGACTCAGTCTGGTCGCAACCATCAAGGTGGCGTCCAGCGCGATTTAGACTTCGAAGCGATTCGACGAATTCAGGAAAGGGCTACGAAGAATACTCTCGACGCTCTGGATGGCGCTAAATAGTTGTCTCCGTCCCGAATGCTAAAAGCGTAAATAGCGGCTAACAAATCGCTCAACCGGAGCGGCGTTTGGGCGCTTTTTCCGTAACCCAGGCTTTCTGGCCGCCGCCCGGTTAGCTTTGTCGTTGGGCACTCGCAACATATCCGTCACAATGACAGGAAATACCCCAAATGATTCCCGATGCCACATTTCAAGAGTTCATCCGCAAGATTGTCGCATCCGAGATGCCCGACGAACTGGATGCGTTTGATTACTCTGCGTCTCAAATTATCGCAGACGTTTACCAAGGTCACGACATCCTCGCTCAAGATACGGCCAACGCGGAGTTTCAGCTTATTTCCGAGACGGTTCAGATTCTCGGATTCATTCAATCAATTCATGCGACGTACAAAATTCTTTCGAAGGTGGTTTCATCGTTCAAATCTGGGCAACCAAGCCCAAAGGGTCAAACGCTTGAGGATCGATGGATACAAGAACTCCAGGCATCAGGTCTAGGAGAAGCTGCTTCTAAAGCAATCGCATCCAAATTCGGCGCAGAGATGCGAACTCTGGTGGAGCTTTCGCATGGCTGACATTCACATGCTGGACCAGTGGAGAGTCAGGGCCCGCAAAGCGAACCGGGCTGCGGGTATCGTCAAGACCCGCATCTTCCTTGCATTCGCAGTTACACCGCTGATCATGCTGTTTTCACTCTGGCAGATGTGGCGAGCTGATATCCCAAAAGTGTGGGAATACCTGCGAGCCCAAGATAAGTTCGTCGTCATTGTTGGGATTGCCGAAACGGTGATCGGAATAGGGGTGCTTGCATTAGCGATCCGCCGCTTGAGACAAGAGCTACGGCACCTGTCGCACTTATTTGATCACGGAAAGGACGGCCATATCCAGCAAATGTCTGGTGCCCAATTGCAGGAGATCGTTAGCGCTTTCACGACATTCGCAAATGCCATTGACCTGCCTCTGCCTCCTGTTGATGTGTGGATTAACATTAAGGCTTACCATCCAGCTCCGAGCATCGTGGCCTTACCGGGCAAAGTTCAACTGCTTGTACCACTTGGGTTTTTGAAGGTTCTCCGCAGCAACAATAATGCAGCAAAGGCAATTGTGGCTCATGAATTCGGGCACCTTGCACAAGAGGATTCTCGTCTGTGGCGTCTTTCAACTGCATACAGCGTCGCTGCAATGCGCGTGCTATTCCCAATGTCAAGTGTCCTTGCCTTGATCAGTGTGTGTATGACACCGCTAGTTTACAATGGGTGGAGTTCCATTCCTTGGATTACCCAAGTTGGCCTACATGTGGCTCAGTCACTTCTCCCTCCAATTGCGCTTCTGGCGTTCTTTTATAGTATTCGGCAATTGCGACAGCGTTCGGAGAAGCTGGCGGACATGTTATCGGTGGCGCTTGTTGGTAAGCAGCCTCTCTCGGATGCTCTTCGGATCTGTGGCCCAGAAGGAAGCAAGAAATCTTTGTTTTCGATTCATCCATCAGTCGCTGCCCGAATCAAAAGCATCGAGAATCTGTGATTGTTCATGAGTGCCCAAGTAGCGGTTCAACCGGAGTGGCGGTCGGCGCGTTTTCTGCATTCCAAGCTTCTGGGCCGCCGCCCCGTTAAACTGGTCTTGGGCGGATCAATACGCGCAGTGAGTAGCCGATCTTTTACTTCATTCAACAATGGTCGGTGGGTGCCGACCCTACGACTCTGAGGCGTCCGACCTCAACTGTCTTGGATCGGCAACGCCGGCTCCGAGTCATGGCGGTGCAGCAACAAGCTGGCGGTCGGTGCGAGCACCAACAACATGCCCAGCAGCGAGGCTTTGTTGTAGTCGCGGTTCTCCAAGATCAGTTCAAAGATCAGCGCGAAGCCGACCTGCGACAGGCCGACGACGGCGACTCGCGAGGGAACGCCGAGCGTGAAGGCTTTGGTCAGGGCCGTTCGTCGCTCGTCAAAATCAGTTCTTGCTCGTCTGAGGCGTGCGTTTTAGGATCACGGCATGGAATTCGAGTGGGATCCCGACAAGGCTGATCGCAATTGGCGCAAGCATGGCATTTCTTTCCATGAAGCCGCGACGGTTTTCGACGATCCACTCGCAATCACCTATCCCGATCCGGACCACTCCGACGAAGAAGAGCGGTTTGTCACTTTCGGTCACTCGGAAAGCGGTCGGCTCTTGGTCGTCTCGCACACCGATCGTGAGCAACGAACTCGGATCATCAGTGCGCGACAAGCAACTCGAAGAGAGAGGAATTCCTATGAAAACGGCTGATGATCGCGACGGCGATGACGATGAACTCCGCCCGGAATACGATTTGTCGCAACTCAAGGGGGGAGTCCGAGGAAAATACTTGCAGCGGTATCGTGCCGGAACCAACCTCGCGCTGCTGGCACCGGACATCCGCGCTGCGTTCCCAACGGACGAGTCCGTGAATCAAGCACTTCGTGCTCTCATTCAAAGCAAGCATCCCGTATGACGAGACGAATTGCCGCACGGCAGTCGACGCAAAACACCCTGTCTGATGAGTTGACGTTCTGTCATTCTTCAGCGGTCTTGCAGCGCAGTTTCTTTGACTTTCGGCCTCAACTGTCTTGGATCGGCAACGCTGGCTCTGACTCATGGCGGCGAAGCAACAAGCTGGCGGTCGGTGCGAGCACCAACAACATGCCCAGCAGCGAGGCTTTGTTGTAGTCGCGGTTCTCCAAGATCAGTTCGAAGATCAACGCGAAGCCGACCTGCGACAGGCCGACGACGGCGACTCGCGACGGAACGCCGAGCGTGAAGGCTTTGGTCAGGCAGAACTGACCGACCGTCGCCGACGCGCCGACGCCGAAGAGTTCGACCCAGCTTAGCCACGTGCGCGGTTGCGGCTCGACCGGCATGGGGCTTTCGATCAAACCCATCGCCAGGCTCGCGAAGATCAACGACACGGCGCTGAAGTGCCACACGATCGCGCGCGTATCGACTCCTTGAACGCGATGCAGGCCGATCATCGCCAGCGCGCTGGTGAACGAGGCAATCAAAGAGGTCAACGTCGCCAGGTTCCCTTCCGGCGAGTGCGGCTGCTGGATCAAGACGACTCCGCAGACGGCCGAGACCACGCAGCACCACACGAAGACGCCCGGACGCTGATGCAGCAACGGCCACGACAGCAACGCCACCCAAATCGGAAACAGATTCGTCAGCGTCAGCGCGTCGGCGACCGGCAATCGCGTGAGCGCGTAGAACGTGCAGACCAGGCTCGTGCTTCCGGCCAAGCTGCGGAGCCAAAGCGCTCGTGGGCCGAACACGACCAATTGACCGCCTGCCAACAAAGCCGACAGCCCGGTCAGCAGGAACGGCACACTCGACCGACCGATCGCAATGGCTTGCCACGCGAACCGGTCGCGCACGAGATGTGCCAATGTGCTCATGACCGTGAATGCGAACGCGCCGCACAGCATCCACAAGTACGGCGCAAACGTCGCCACAGGCGGCTCGCCGGTGCTTGGGACAGGCGAGCCGCCGGTCGCTACGACGGACGAATCATCATTCTCGGCCATGACTACTCCATTGTTTGCCGCAGCCACTCGGCAATCCGCGTGGCATGAAACGGCAGCCAGGCGCGTTTCATATAAACGCCGTGGCCGAACTTCTCTGTCTCGTCCGCACCATAGTCAAGCAGCCAAGCGGCGTCGCCGTCCGAGGGAACTCGTTGGCCGCAGCGCAGCCGTTCGAGCAGTGTCAAAAACTCCTTGAACTTCTCCTGCATGCGAGCCCGCGCGGCGTCCGGGAGCCGATCGAGCAGCGTGCTTGAGCCTGTGATCGCAGGCTCGGTCAGCCCGGCCTCAATCAGTTGGCTCAGTGCGCGATGTGCTTCGCGAATCTCACGATCGACTGGAAGCAAATCGGTCCCCGCGATGCCGAACGATTGCACCCAGTCGCCATGCTTCGCCTTCAAGATCTCATCGAGCGTCTGCGGCAACGCCGGCTTCGCGAGCCACTCAGCCTGACCGCTGACAGGCCGCTGCTGAACGATGTGCAACAGCCGAGCATACCCGTCGCGATCCCAGCCATATCGCACCGGCCCACCGAACGTCACTAAGCAGAGAGCCCGCGCCAACGGATGCGGCGAAGGCTGAGCCGCGAGTCGCTCACGAGCCGTCTTCCAATCGGGCCGCTCGGTCCCGATCCGACCGGCGGCGGCAAAGAACGATTCCACCGAGCCGCGATCGTTCGCCAAGAGATTCGTCAGCAACGCAAACACGTTGCTCGCGTGACTGTGTCCCCACAGCAGCAAACGGTCGCTTGTCGGATCAATCGGCAGATCGGTCAGACGATTGAAGAGCCTGACCGCCGCTTCCGCTCGTGCGAAATGATCGTTGCCGCTGGACCAATCGAAACGCTCGACGGGGATCTCGTCCGTTCGCAGCAAGGCTCGGAAGTCGTCGAGATAATCGTCTCGAAAGCTGCCGGTCTCACCCATCACGCGATCACCGAGCTTCTGGTTGATCCCCCGCAGCACTCGCCCCCAAGACTCCATCGCGATCGTCTTCACCAGCGGCCGCAACAGCGGAGGTGCCGAATCGGTCATCTCATCCAGCTTGTCCGCCAACCCAAACGGATCGTTCCCGACAAACGTCCCATGCACGAGCAACACCCGCCGCACCCGAAGCCGCTTCAGGGTCTCACTCACATTGACATTCGCCACTTGATCGGGCCGCACCGCCGCCACCGTTGTGGGAATCGGCGGCGACTCGCACGCAACGTAAGGCTGATGACGAAACCGGTTCTCGCGCGGCATGAGCAAACTCCTTCGGACCCATGCGACCTGATATCAGACTGCACTGCAACTGTCACGGCCTCACCGTGACACTCGGCATCTCGCCATCGTCACCCGCAGTCTGGACCGCGTGGCTGTCGAGAAATGGACAAGGTCGTCTCGACGGAATATGCCACGTTCGCACGGTCGCTTGCGGCCACATCGCTCCGGTTCCACCACCGTCCTGTGCCTGCGGCACCCCGACCACCGCAGCGGACGGGGCCACCCGCGCGACGCTCAATCCCTGTCTTCGGTTTGCAGGTCCACATCGAGTTTTTCGAGTCGTTCCCCAAAGCGGACGACGTGCGATCTCCATTGAACGAGGACTGCTTGATTCTCGCGGGAAATCCCACCAAAGTTCGGAGACTGTTCGAGTGGTTCACTTTTTCTGCGACACGGCGTTGCCGTCTCTTTCCTCGGTAACAGCTTTTTTCTTGTGAGTCCGACGGCGGACTTTCGTAGCCGCGTTCGCCAGAACGCGGGATTGGGCCCCATGTATCTCTCGTAGGCGGCTCCGTCGCTGAAGTTTAGCGTCTCTATTGTCTTGTTCCCCGGGCCGACGTGCGTCTCAGTCATAGCCACCTCCCAGCAAGGGCGCATCGTGTTCTGCCATGG
>JBJXEX010000168.1:0-5293 GCA_046156195.1 Planctomycetaceae bacterium
ATTCTGATCATCAAGACCGCCTGGGGCGGCAGGTCGCTGAACACCGAATTCCGTCCGCCCAGTGCCGGGCAATACAAGCTGCCCAAGGCGATTCAGGATGAGTGGGACAAGCATCCCCAGGGCGCCCACGGGATTCCCAAGCTCGAGGACCGGAAAGCGTGGCAGGACAAAAAGGATGCCGCCTCGGGTGTGTTTTACCGAATGATGGTCGATCATGTGAAAAAGGTGCTCGCCGATCCCAAGCGCGTCTGCCCCGCCTACGACCCCAAGGAGGGATACGAAATCGCCGGTTTTGTCTGGCTCCAGGGCTTTAACGACTTGGTTGATGGGACGACTTATCCCGGCGGCGACAAACCCGGGAGATTCGATGAATACTCCCGCCTCTTGGCACACTTCATCCGCGACGTTCGCAAAGACTTGTCGGCCCCGAAAATGCCATTCGTGATCGGCGTATTGGGCGTCGGCGGGGAGAAAGACAACGAGGTTTTTCGCAAAGCCATGGCCGCACCCGCCGACATGCCTGAGTTCAAGGGCAATGTCGTTGCCGTTGCGACTGCTCCTTTCTGGGATCATGCCATTGATGCCGCTCAGCCCAAGCAGGATGCGTATAACAAGATCGTTGGGACGGCTCACGCATTGAAAAAAGACGGGACCTTCGACCGGGAATGGAAATGGGAGAATTACTGGAAGCCGATTGGCAAACCTCTGCCAGACGAACGGAACTGGCGTTTCGCGACGGTCGATGCCACCGAAACGAAGGACAAGTTGGAGAAATACACCGACAGGCGATTCCGTGACATCACGCTGCCAGCCGGGATGGAGAAATGGTACATGCCGGACTTCGATGACAGCACATGGACGGAAGGCAAGGCCCCCATCGGAAAGGACGTCTGGAAACACAGCGGAATCACCTTGGACAAGTTCCCTTCCAAGTGGGGTGATGGCGAATTCCTGCTGATGCGCACAACTTGTGAAATCGAAGACCTCAACTGCGAGTCATATCGCATCGCGGTTTTGGCGAGACAAGGATTCCATGTTTATTTGAACGGACAAAAGATTCACACCTACATCTGGTGGCAGGACAAGCCGCAATACGGTTCCATCGTCCTCGGAAAAGAACAGATCAAGCATTTGAAGAAGGGCGAGAACGTATTGGCGGTCTATGCCAATGACCAATATGACCTTAACTCCCCGGAACATTATGCCGCGATCGATGTGCGGATTGAGGGTATCACCAAGGCAGACCAGGAGAAGCTTGACCTCGCCTTGGAGGAAGTCCTTTCGCCCAGAGACAGGGAGGCCCTCAAAGGCTCTTCCAATGGCGGTTACCACTATTTTGGCAGTGCGAAGATCTTCGCACAGATGGGCAAGGCGTTCGCAGAGGCCTTGCTGCCTTTACAGAAATAAACGGTAGTTCGATGAAGTCCCGCACCACGTTTCTGATTGCAATCCTGCTGCTCTCCCTTCCGTCCGTGTTGCGAGCCGAAGACTTTGTGGCACTGCGCGAGCAAGTGCTCGCGCTCGGCAAGCTCACCGCGCCGCCCGAGACGCATGACGCGGAGGGTTTCGCCAGTGACGGTCGGATGAAGGCGATTTTCTTCGATGGACTGCCGTGGAAGGGAAAGCCGACTCGCGTGTTTGCGTGGCTGGGAATGCCCGCAGCAATCGAAGGGAAAGTGCCCGGCATCGTGCTCGTGCATGGTGGCGGCGGCACGGCGCACAAAGAGTGGGTGAAGAAATGGAACGACCGCGGCTTTGCGGCGCTCAGCATTGCGGTCGAAGGGCAGACCGATGAGCGGATTCCCGATGGACCACCCGCCGCGCGTTGGAAACAGCATGCCTGGGCCGGGCCGGCGCGAAGTGGTATCTACGGCGACTCCTCCGAACTGTTGGCCGATCAATGGATGTATCACGCGGCGGCCGATTGCATGCTCGCGAATTCGCTCATGCGGACCTTGCCCGGAGTGGATGCAGATCGAATCGGACTCATGGGCTTTTCCTGGGGTGGCGTCATCACGAGCACTGTCATCGGGATCGATTCCCGGTTTGCGTTCGCGATTCCCGTCTATGGCTGCGGACATTTAGCGATTGCCGAAAACCAGTATGGCCGCGCGCTGGGGAACAGTGAGCTGTACCAGCAGGTCTGGGAGCCGATGTTGCGCCTGAATCGTGCGACGATGCCGGTGCTGTGGCTGTCGTGGCCGGAGGACAAGCATTTTCCGCTTGGCAGCCAGGCCGCGACCTATCGCGCGGCAACCGGTCCGCACATGGTCTCGCTCATTCCAAAATTGGGGCACGGCGGTGCCGCCAGTTGGAACGCGCCCGACAGCTATGCCTTTGCCGAAAGCATTGTGCGCGAGGCGAAGCCGTGGTGTGTGCAATCGCGGGCGACGATTGAGAACCGTGTCGCGCGAGTCGATTTCGTGGCTACGAAGAAGCTGGATCGGGCAATGTTGCTCTCGACGACTGACACTGGTTTCACCGGTGATCGCCAGTGGATTGAGTCCCCTGCAACGCTGGAAAAACAGAGTGACGATTGGCGCGTCACGGCACCGATTCGCGACAAAACAACCGCATGGTTCATCAACGTCCGCAGCGGCGAACTCACTGCCAGTTCGGAATATCAGGTGGCTGACAACTTGGCGTTCCGCTGGGACCATGTGCCGGTCTATGCCCACGTCGGCAAGTCGTCCGATGATTTCACACCGGAGCAACTGGACTTCCTGGCCAAGCATTTCGACTTCATCGCCCTCGAAAAGGGTCAGGCCATGCGCAAGCGAGGCAGCACCGAGGACGGCATCGCTGAGGCGGCGCGACAGATCAAGGTGCGCAACCAGCACGCGAAGGTGTTGTTCTATTGGAACGCTTTCCTCGATTACCCGCTTTACAAAGCGAGCCGCGACCTGCCCGCCGACTGGCACTTGAAAGACCGCAATGACAAACCGGTTTTGGTCCGCAACTCCGTTCCCGCCTACGACCTCTCGCGGCAAGATGTCCGCGCATGGTGGTCGGACACGGCGGCGACTGCGATTCGGGACGATGTGTGTGACGGAGTCTTCGCCGATGCACTATTGCAAGTGACCGCCACCGGAAAGCGCCGGTTGTTGGGTGATGAAAAATATGCCGCGCTGAAGTGTCTGGGAGCGATCGCGAAGAAGCCGATGCGCGATTTAGAGCGGTTCGTTGCTCCGGGCGGATTAGTGAAATGGCTGGAGTCGCGCGACTGGGCGAAGCAACCGGACTTCGTCGGGAAGTTCGATTGGAAGTTCTGCAATTGCCCCGGCATTCAGTTTTGGGAGGCCGATCAGCGATGAAGAGAATTCTTGTTACATGCCTGCTGGAGCGCGGCGACCTGCCGATCGACAAGTGGAAGCAGTCCATCACCACAGTCCCGGTTTACGGCGGCATCGAATGCACTCGCAACTACGGCCAGAGGAACCTCACCGCAGATGAATACCGCGCTGCCGCAACTCAACTTCTGAAGTACAAAGCGGACGGCATCTACCTCTTCAACTTCTTCACCTCGCGCGAAGAAGGAGCCAATGCCTACGAGCCGCCGTTTGAAGTCTTGAGCGAACTCGGCCGCTAACAGGATGGCGGCAAATCGTCGGGTTGAGCGGAGATATCCTGGGACGATGGTGAGTCGGCTTGCCCGTGAATCGGTCTTTATGGAGTGTTGCTGTGCGAAGTCTGCTGTGGTCGACAGTTTTGATTCTGGCCAGCGCGGGTGGCGACCTTCTGGCGGCGGATGACGCGGCGAAGTTTGTCGAAGACGTGCTGCCGTTGCTTGAGGCGAAGTGCGTTTCGTGCCATGGGCCGGAGAAGCAGGAAGGGAACTTGCGGCTCGATTCGTGGGCAGCGGCGAAGGGTGGTGGGGATCGAGGCGCGGCGATTGTGCCGGGGGATGTCGACAAGAGTCTGCTCGTGAAGGCGATCTCGTTTCGTGATCCCGACTTTCAGATGCCGCCCAAACAAAAGCTGTCCGACAAGGAAATCGCGACGCTCACGAACTGGGTCCAAGCCGGAGCCGCATGGCCCGAGCTGGTGGCCGTATTGTTCGAAGATCAACCGCAATTCCTCGCGGCGCTCACGAGCGGCAACGGCAAAAGCCGGCTGATCGCTGAAGGAGCATTCAGCGGCAAAGCGGCGCTGGGGATCACTCCTCTGCAACGCGATGGTGTGAAGATTCCTGGCTGGAATTTTGCGATTCGGGAGCAGCCTCAGCCGAACGAGTACCGCTATCTGCGTCTGGCTTGGAAGAAACGGGGGGCGGGAAGTGTGATGATCGAGTTGGCGGCGAACGGAGCTTGGCCTGATGCGAAGGTCGCGAAAGGGCGATACGTCGCCGGTCCCAACACGACCGGTTGGGCGGCAATCTCGGCCAGCGAGGCGGCTCCCAGCGAATGGTCCGTCGCGACGTTTGATCTATGGAAAGACATGGGCAGCTTCACGCTAACGGGCATCGCGCCGACCTGCGATCGCGGTGAGGAAGCGTTTTTCGATTCGATCATTCTCGGGCCGACGATCGCGTCTCTCGATGCTTATCGCCCCGGTGCCGCAACCGCGAACGATGCGGCGGCCAGTTCTTCCTTCGGCCATGCACTGACCGACAAACGCAATCCGATTCGCAAATTGTTTCGCGGCGAGCGGCTGGATCTGTGGTCGTTGAACAAGCCAGGTAGCCACGCTCGCCAGAGCGAGGGCGATCCGTCATCGGGCCGCCCTCGTGAAGATGCCCCACGCTCTAGCGAGCGTGGCTACGGCAGTCACATCATCGACTCGTTCATCCGCGAGCGACTCGCAAAAGAGAATCTCACACCCGCTCCCGAGGCCGATCGTCGCACGTTGATCCGCCGGCTGACAATCGATTTGATCGGTCTGCCGCCGACTCCGGACGAGGTCGCGGCGTTTGTCGCGGACCACGCTCCCGACGCGTATCACAAACTCGTGAATCGACTGCTCGATTCACCGCGCTACGGCGAACGACAAGCCCGGCTCTGGCTGGATGTCGTACGCTATGCCGACACCAACGGCTATGAGCGTGATGAGTTCCGTCCGCTGGCGTGGCAGTATCGGGATTACGTCATCCGGTCGTTCAACCAGGACAAGCCGTTCGATCAGTTCATCGTCGAGCAGCTTGCGGGAGACGAACTCGTCGACGGCGTGCCGAAGAACTCCGCCGAAGCCGACATGCTGATCGCGACAGGTTTTCTGCGGCTGGGCCAGTGGGACAGCACGGCCTCGATCTTCCAGGAAGAGCCGCGACTGCGCGCCGAGATGATGGCCGACCTGA
>JBJXEX010000052.1:0-10809 GCA_046156195.1 Planctomycetaceae bacterium
TGGGCCCCGGCCAATTCCGAAATTCCGAAGTGCCTGACCCCTTGCCCTGTATCCAATGACTCACGAGTCCCCTGATGAAACTCAAATGCTTGCCGGAGGATTTTCGAGTCACCGAATTGACCGACCGGCCCACCCCTGGCCGAGGTCCGTTCGCACTGTACCGATTGACCAAGCAATCGCTGGGAACGCCAGAGGCTGTCGACTCGATTCTGCGACGCTGGAATCTGGCCCGGTCGCAACTCAGCTACGGCGGCCTCAAGGATCGGCACGCGATCACCGAGCAATTCGTCACGATCAAGAACGGCCCGCGAAACGATCTGGCTCAAACGAATCTCGAATTGAAATACCTCGGCCAAACCAATCTGCCGTTCGACACGACGGACCTGATTGGCAATCGCTTTGAGATCGTGATGCGATCGCTGAGTGACCAAGAGGTCGCTCATGCCACTCAAGCTCTGGGCGATGTGGCGATCGACGGCGTGCCGAATTACTTCGACGATCAACGCTTCGGCTCGTTGGGTACAGCGGGCGAATTCATCGCCGTCCCGTGGTGCCGAGGCGAGTACGAGCGTGCCCTCTGGCTGGCGCTCGCCGATCCGAATGAGCATGACCGACCCAACGACCGCGACGAGAAACAACTGCTCCGCGACCGCTGGGGTGACTGGCTGGGGTTGAAAGCCGATATGCCGCGAGGCAGCCGGCGGAGCATCGTGACCTTCTTGGTCGATCACCCCACGGACTTTCGTCGCGCACTGGCGCTGATGCGGCTCGACCTGCGCGGCTTGTGGCTCTCCGCGTTTCAAAGCGCCGTGTGGAACCGGCTGCTGGCCGCCTCGCTGCGCGACGTCTGTCGCGCGGAGCAATTATTTGACGTCCCCTTTGGCGAGCAGCCCGCACCGTTCTTCCTGTCGCTCGACGAACCGCAGCGCCGCGAGCTGCTCGAACTGCATCTACCGCTCCCGTCCGGCCGGCTCAAACTCGAACCCAGCCCGCTGCTGGATCGCCTGCAACGAGTCCTCGGCGAATTCGGTCTCGAACAGCGCACGATGCGAGTCAAATATCCGCGCGACGCCTTCTTCTCGAAAGGCCAGCGAGCCGCCGTCACTCTGCCGACCAATCTGCAACATCAGTTCGGCCGCGATGAGTTGTACGCCGAACGTCACAAGCTGACCTTGTCGTTCGACCTGCCACGCGGCTCGTATGCCACGATCCTCATCAAGCGACTCACCGATGCGAACTCACACTCGGCGAGTTGATTGCGGACGCCAATCTCGCTTTGTGAGCCGATGGCGCTAGCCACGGGCCTCGGTGGATGACGTTCGACGGCGAATCGCCCGACGCTAGCGCGTTCGGCTCATCAAGCGAGTGCCATTGGGCTAGCGTCCAGCGGCTGATGGTGGCGGGCCAACTCGAAGGGCGAAGAACCAACTTTTCCAGCAATCTCTTCGACAGCCAAAACTCAACTCGTCAATTCGCTGATGACTCGCGCGCTCGTCGGCAACACGCGAATGCGAGCACCGGCGACGGTTGTGATCGTCGGGTCTTCGCCGAGTCCGAGGTTGTGGTACAGCGTGGCGAGAACATCTTGATAATGGATCGGGCGGTCGATGGCCGAGTCGCCGAACTTGTCCGTCGCGCCGAGCACTCGACCAACTCGCAGCCCGCCGCCAGACAGGATCGCGCTGTTGACGCGCGGCCAATGGTCGCGGCCCGCGTCTTTGTTGATCTTCGGAGTCCGACCGAACTCGCCGATCACGCAAACCGTCACGTCCCGATCCAGACCGCGCGCGTAAATGTCCTCGATCAACGCCGAGATGCCCGCATCGAACAGCGGCAGGTGCTGCTTGAGATATTTGAAATTCTGGCCGTGAGTATCCCAAAATCCGTAGGCCACCGTGACGCAGCGAACCCCCGCCTCGACCAAGCGGCGAGCCTGCAAAAGTTGATCGTTCCACATCGGAGCACCGTCACCCAGATGCTTCGCCGAGCCTTTGCCGTAACGCTCGCGCACCGACTTGTCTTCCTTCTCGACATCGAGCGCATCGACCAGCCGATTCGAGGTGAGCACCTCGAACGCTTTCTGATAGCTCGAATCCATGCCGGCCAGAGACGTGCTCTCCAAGTCCCGCTTGATGCCGTCGATCGACGCCAGCAGTTCGCGCCGTGTCCCAAACCGCGACGCATCGACGAACCGCAGCTTCATGCTGTCGAGGTCTTCGCCATCCGCTCGCACTCCGCGAAACGACGGGCCGAGCATTCCCGGCGACGGGCTGTTGTAGGGCCGATGCTGCATCGTCGGAAACAAGTCCACAAACGCCGGAGTGATCGCATCTCTCGGCCCCAGAATGTTCGAGATGGCCGATCCAAAGTTCGGCCAGCCTTCTCGCTGAGCCGTGTTCATCGTCCGGCCGGTCAGATTCTGAAAGCTACTGTGCTCATCGACCTGCCCGACCACGCTCCGAATGATTGCCAGCTTGTCCGTGCAATTCGCGAGCTTGGGAAGCAGCTCGCCCAGTTGAATCCCTGGCACCTTCGAGTCGATCGGTTGGAACTCGCCGCGAATCTCCGCCGGAGCATCGGGCTTCAAATCGACCGTATCCTGATGCGCAATTCCTCCGCTCAAATAGATCACAATCGCGGACTTGTTCGAGGCTTTTGCCGATCCCGTTTGCTCGGCCCGCAGCAAGTTCGGCAGCGACAGACCGCCGACGGCCAACGAGCCAATTTGCAAAAAGTTGCGACGGGACACACCATCGCAGAAACGTGACCGCTGAGCGGGAGAAGTCCAAACGGTGAGCATGACGAGTCTCGTGGGAAAGTGGCGGGAGGCGATTGTCGGCTTGAGCGGAATGGCGCTAGCCACCGGTGATTCGGGATCGACGTTTTCCAGCGGATGACCGGCTTCATCGGCAAAATAGCGTTCGAGACCGCAGCAACGAAAGCCTGTCTCGGCTCATGGCCGAATTCACTTCGCGTCCTCTGCGAACTTCTGTTCCAAACCGTGTATTGAACAAAAGGTCGCAAAGACCGCGAAGTGGGACAAAGGATTGCGGAACAACTTGTGTAAATCGTCGGGCACATTCGTCGTCTCCCTTCATTCGTCGGGCGTCTTTTTCCCTGACTCCGATCCCTTCGGCTTGCCGTTCAACGAACGATTGTCGGAGCAGCACAGGCGATGTCCGGCGATCCAAACCGCTCCGCCGAATAGCCCCATCAATAAGTCCAGTAGCGTGTCCGCCAAGCTGGGCTGGGTGTGCAATCCGAACTGCCGATCCGCCAGGAATTCGGCGAACTCCCACACGACGGCGGCCAGACTGGTCAGACCCAGAATCAGCGGCGGAAACATCACGCCCGATGGCTCGCCCAACAATCGCATCCGATCCGCCGTGCGGTAACACATCCCGAAGAAGTGCGCGATCGCCACTCCGCCGATGAAGTGCATCGGGATGTCGAAATCGGGGACCGCGCGATAGATGTCGAAGCACAGGATGCCCACGACATGAATGCCGAAAACCAGCAAGGGAGCCCACGCTCCCCGACGCAACGACATGATCCCCCACACCAACCAGACTGCCATGCGATTCTCTTCTCTTTCAAAGTTCCGACGGGACACCGTCTCCGAGTGACTTGGCCCGGCGGAGCCGCAACCAAAACATTGGCGAGCGTCGATTGGGAAGATGCCAAGCCATCTCACATCATTCTGCCCTCGCATCATTCTGCTGACTTCCGGTGAGCAGAATGATGGGCGGCCGGAAACTAAAAATACTTCGGAGACGACGAATGGCGCGATCGCCAGGCACATTCGTCGTCTCCCTTCATTCGTCGGGCACTTTTACTTTGAGTCGTTGCGGATGAAGAAGTCCTAATTCGGATCCGCATCGGCGGTCGCGTGTCCGCCGCGCACCAGTTTGCGAGTCATCAGCACCTCGCCAACCAGCAGCGCGAGGAACGCCAGAAACAACAGTTGCCAGAGTTCATGACGAGGCAGTTCGCTGGAAGCCGCCGCCTGAATCTCGCGTCCTTCGCGAATGAATTGCAGCCGTTCCTCGGCGGTGATCAGCGCGATCTGCTCCGCGCTCAACGGCGTGAGATTGGACTCTGCGCGATCGGCGTTGACGACAAACAGTTCACGGCCCGGCGCGGCACGCGGCGGAGCGGGTTTGTTCGTTTCGGGAGTGACGGCCTTGCCCGACAGTCGTGGTTCGTCCGCCGGTTCTTGGCGTCGCAGCGAGTAAACGCCCGGCAGCGACGTGTCGTCCAGCAGCAACAACGGCGACGATGCTTCGCCACTGAGTTTCGCCGCTCGCGGCTCACCGTCCGGTCCTTCAAAGACAAAGCCTGTTGTCGCTCCCGCATCGGCCGGCTCTTTGAGCGGCGGAAGTGATCCCACCAGCGGCTGCCCCACCACGACATTGCGTTCGCCGCGGCGCGACGCGAGCTGAAACAGCCACTCATGCACGAACGCCACAAAGTCCGGCTTCGCCAGAAGCGTGTTCCAATCGGCATCCAGCGGCGAGGTCAGCAACATCACGTTCCCACGACCGAACTGGCCGCCGATCAAATACGGAGCACCGGTCTGCAATCGCGCCAGCACAACCGCCGGCTGCTGCTTGTCCGGGTGATCTTCGTCCGTCTCTGGCTCGTTGTTTGTCCGGGGGCTGACGCCACCCGGCTCACCTGCTGGCTTGGGGGCAATCGTCACCTTCCACCAGCGATTGAATCGCGCCGTCGTGAACGCCGCCCCTCGCTCGGCGCGGAAGCGTTGCAGCCACGGAGACTCCAGCGTCGCGTTGGCGATGAACACGCCTTGCTCGCGCTGCTCCTCCGGTTCCGATTCGATCTCCTCCAGTGCGATGCCGAGCAATCCGGTTTCCTCCGCGAAGATTTGGTTGCTGTATCGCTCCTTCACGACGCGATTGCCCAGAGCGAGCCCAACTCCGCCGCCGCGCTTCACATAGTCAGTCAGTGCGGCGAATTGAGCGTCCGTCATCTCCGGCACGTTGGCCAAGATGACGACCGCGTACTTGTCGAGATCATTGGTTGTCGGAGCGACCGCTTGAAACTGTGGCGTCCACTCGGACCACTTCACGACGGTCGGTTGGACCCACGGGGTCTCGTTACCGCTCGCCGCCAACGCGGCGCGGACGAAGAAGGTCTCGCTTTGCACCGCTTCGGGACGCGGATCGCCATCCACCAACAACACCGGCAATGCGGCGGTCACGACGATCACCGCGTCGCTCGCGTTGTCGGCCGGCAAGTCGTCGGCATCCAAGGCCACTCGGACGAGATGCGAACCGAGTGCCTCGAAACGCTGCTCGAATTCGACGTTCGCCTCACCCCCCGGCGCGAGCGTCACCGACACCGTTCGCTCCGCCAGCCGTTGACCATCGACCTCGAAATGCACCTGCCGAGTCACCCCGGTCGAGCCGCCACTAAAACGGACTCGCGATTGAAATCGGACGGGGAAGCCGGGGACGGACAACTCGCGCGACGGTTGCAGCCGCTCGACGTGAAAGTTCAATCGCTCGGTCGGAGGAGGCAACTCCTGGTCATCACCCGCGACGGAGTCGAGCACGTTGACGACCCACAAGTGCGGCGTGACCGACGATTGCTTCTTTAAGTCGTCCAGTCGCAGCCAGAGATTCGAGTCCTCGGCAAACCAACCTTGGGCCTGACCGTCGGTCAATAAGATCACCTCGCGCCGCGGATGATTCGTGCGGCTGAGCAATTTGACGGCATGAGCCAGCGCCTCCGGGAAATTCCCCGTGCCGGTCGGCGGCGGCAGTTGCTTAAGCACCTCGCGAACACGATTCACGTCCCGCGTCGGCGGGTCAATCAGCGTGCGAACTTGCTCGCGAGCTTCCAGCAGCGTGACCGTATCGCCGGGACGAAGCTGTCCCAAGAACTTGTCGATCCACCGCACCGATAACTCTTGGGGTGTGACCGACGTCGCCTCCCAAGCGGTGCTGTACGAGCCATCCAGAATGATCACCACATCCCGATTCGGCTGCGGCCCGATCTCCCCCAACCATTTCGCGCTGACCCACGGCCGTCCCAACGCGATCACCAGCCACGCGATCAACGCCATCCGTAGCAGCAACAGCCACAAGTCTTCCAACCACACGCGCCGCCGAGTCTCCTGGCCCAGCTTCAAAAACTGCATCGCTCCCCAGGAGACGATGTCGTATTTCTTCTTGCTCAACAGATGCGCGATCACCGGCAAGGCGACCCCTGCCAAGCCCAAGAGCATCCAAGGATTCAGCAACGCGAAAGACATAGCGACTGCTCACCCGGCGCATGACTCACACGGTTCAATGGTCGTGGCCGCCCTTAAATAGTGGGCTGTTCTTATTGCCGCGTGAGGCGAGGTAGGCGAC
The DNA here is from genome assembly GCA_046156195.1 of Planctomycetaceae bacterium. Classification (GTDB taxonomy): domain Bacteria; phylum Planctomycetota; class Planctomycetia; order Planctomycetales; family Planctomycetaceae; genus SXKJ01. The sequence goes on from JBJXEX010000052.1 coordinate 6,378, forward strand.
GAGGTCGAGGATTTCATCGCGGGTCAGTTTTTCGAGCAAGCCCTTGGGCATGATCGAAACTTTCGAGCGCTGACGTTCGGCGACCTCGTTGCGCTTGATGAGGATCGGGTTCGTGCTGACCAGCGGGTTCTCGACGACCTTGATGATGTCGCCGCTCTCTTCGATCACCAAGCCTTGAATCACCTTGCCGTTTTGGAGTTCGAAGACGTTCGTGATGTATTTCTCGTTGATCTTCTCGCTGGGGTTGAGCAACTCTTTGAGGATGTCAGACGGTTTCAGTTTCACGTCGAGCTTGGAGAGGTCGGGGCCGAATTCCTTCCCGGCGTTTTCGAGTTTGTGGCAGCCGACGCAATTCGCAACTGTGAAGAGTTGCTTGCCGGCGGTGTAGCTGCGCTTGGAGTGATCTGCATGGTCAGCGTGATCGTGGCCCATCGCTTTATGGTCGAGGCTCTCGATGACTTTGGCCAAGTCCTCGAACTTCCATTCGGTGCGCGGGCGGCGGTCTTTGAGGAGTGCATCAGCCGCTTCGATCTTGTTCGCGGCGAGGTACGCTTCGGGGGCGGCTTCGTAGGCGTCGAGGTCGGCGACGACGTACAGCGCGGCGTACATCCGACGCCAGTGGCCTGGGTACGTGCAGACGATCGGATAGATGCCGGGCTCTTTCGGGACGCTGAAGCTCAGGCGCTGGCTGTCACGCGGTTGGAGCAGCGTGCTCTTCGCGAGAATCTTCGGAGAGGTCGGGATGTAGTGTTGCTCGGCGAAGCCGGGCTTCTGCGCGTTGGCTTCGGAGAGCAAACCGATTTCTTCCAACGCACCCGGCAACGTGATCGCGAGGTTGTGGGGCATCAGGTCGCTGTTATCGAGGATGAACTCGACGGGCTTGCCGGCTTGGACGGCGATGATGTCTTTGTCGTAGCTCATCTTCTCGAAGACGGTGCCGATCTTGATGACTCGGATGCCGAGTTCGCCGAGCGTCGCTCGCGCAATTTTTGCGGCTTCGCTTGGCAGCAACGACGCCAGGGAATCGCCAAACTCCAGCATGTCGAGTGCTGCGGGTTGCGTGCGGTCTTTCGGCGGAATCTTCGAGACAGCATCGAAGATGACCGCAAGCAGCGCGGGAGCTTCATCCTTTGGCCACGTCTGTTTCGGTAGACGCTGCAGCGCGCGGACAGCAGCGATGCGATCAACGTCGTCATGCACGAATTTGGCGAGCGCGGCGAAGGTTTTGGATTCTTGGCCGCGGACGATCGTGAGGGCGTTCATGGCGGCTCGGCGGACGAGGCTTTCGGGGCCGCTTCCCTCAAGCTTGAACATGGCGATGATTTTCGGGGCCGGGTTCTCTGCGGATTTGAAGACTTCGCCGCGTTTGTCGTCGAGGATTTTAAACAGGAAGTTGTTGAGGCGGTCGGGGATCTCGGTGCGGTTGTAGATGTTGATTTGGTCGATCGGGTACTCGCCGCCGAGATCGACTTCCCAGTACGGGTTGCCGGTGTTTTCCTCGGTGTGAGTTTGACCGCCGTCACCGTAGATGCCGGACGTGTTGCCGTCGATGGCTTTGGAGGCGTCGCCGCCGTGGGCGGTGTTTTTCTGCGAGGCTCGGCCTTTGCGGGCGACGTTCTCGCCGCCGGAGTAGACCTCAACTTCAGCCAGCGTGAGCGTGGCTTTGCCGGGGATTTCGATGCGGACGATGCGGCCGTTGATCCCCTTCGAATTGGGGCCTCGCAGCGATTCGGGGAGTTCCTTTAGCAGTGGTTCGACTCGGTCGTACAACGTCGCGCGCACCGACGCATCGGAGATCAGCGGCATGGCGTTGACGAAATCGACGAGGCGTTTGGCGTCAGTGGTCGCGAGCTTCCAGGCGGCATCGACGTCGTTATCGACGTTGATCAGCGAGACGTAGCCGATTTGGCGCAAGATCGGTTGCTTGGCGGAGGTCGCGAGTTTTTCGAGTTCGGCTCGCGCGGTGGTCAGTTCGGAGGCGCTCTGGCCGGTGAGTTGGCGGACGAGGTCGAAGACGATTGTAGTAGGCACACTCCGTGTGCCGTCTGACGGCACATGGAATGTGCCTACTACTGTGCGGCCATCGAGCGCGTTGATCGCGTCCATGATGACTCGCAGTTCGGGTTTCTTGTCGAGCTTGGCGATTTCGCGGATGGCTTCGCGGCGGTGTTCGTCGCGGAGGCCGGGGCGGTAGAGCATCTCAGTGAGCACGAGGCGGTCCCGTTTCTCTTTGAGCAAGTCGTCGTTCGACAGGCCCTTCAAGAAGTAGCGTGTACCGGCTTCGGATTTGAACGCGACTCGCTGGCCTCCTTTGGTGGCGTTGTCGAGGAGCGGTTGCAGCGTGCGCAGGACTTCCTTGCTGAGGAAGTCGAGGTACTGGTCGCTCGGCTGCTCGTTGGCGATGAGCACGACTTCGGCGGCCTCGGGGCTGGGGATGAAGCTGGCGGCCCAGAGGGCCATCAAGCGGACTCGCGGCGACTCATCGGCGGCGGCTCGGCGGAGCAGGTCCAACGCGTTCGGCAAGCGGTCATGCCATGCGGCGATGACTCGCACGGCGGCGGCGCGGATGTTGTGATTGGGAGACTTCAGAACGATGTCGAGAACATCAGCATTCGGCGTGTTGTGGTTCTGATGCAGCCACAAAAGTTCGATCGGAGCGCGTTCCGCGATCGTTCGTCGCGTCGCAGTAGGGAACCCGACAATAAAAGGATCATCGGTGGGTGGTAGGCTCGACATTCTCGCAAGAAACGGATACGCCGTTTTGACGACATCGGCAGTCGGGCGTCCCGATAACTCAATTCGCGCTCGGTACCGAATGCGATCATCGGGAAGCAGCAGAGATGTGCAAAGCTGCTCCAAATCGAGGTTATCTAACCGAGCCGGATGCTTCACCAACTCTCTTCCGACATAGGTCACGCGATAGACGCGGCCGTGGTCGTGGTCTCGGCTGGGGTCGCGGAGGTTGTGTTGCATGTGGCCGATGATCGGGTTTTGCCAGTCGGTGAAGTAGATGGCTCCGTCGGGGCCGACCTCGACGTCGCCGGGGCGGAAGTTCGGGTCGGAAGAGAACACGATCGGCTCGACTTCGGTGGCTCCGAGGGAGGAGCCGGCGTCGATGTAACCCGAAGCGTCAGCGAGGGTCGGTCCACCCGGACTCGCCGAGTCGCCCGACTTCTGAGCGGCGTCAGACCCTCGCTCACGCTTCGGGTTATTTCCGGCGGAAGCCTCACTCCCTCGCTCCCCCGCGCCTTCACTCCCTCGCTCACGCTTCGGGTTATATCCGGCGCTGCCGTGCAGCTTGTATTGCAGGATGCCTTGGAAGCCGATGACGTTGCAGACCAGCAGGTTGCCGCGGTGCTCTTCGGGGAAGTGGCTGCTCGACAGGATTTCGATGGCCGAGCAGGGGCGTGTCCGCTGCTGATAGACCTGCGGCGGGCGGTTGTGCTTGTTCGGGAAACCGAGCTGGCTGGAGAACAGCGGGCCGTGGAACGGGTTGGCTCCGGTGCCGTCCACGACGATGTCCTGACCCCAGGCGTCGAAGACGTGGCCGTGCGGATTGGCGAAGCCGAACGTCACGTAGATGTCGGTCTTTTGAGTGCGCGGCTCGTAACGGAAGACTCCGCCATTCGCGAGCCGGCGCGGCGGTCCCCACGGGGTTTCAATCTGCGAGTGATGGAACGTCCCTTCCTGCATGTAGACCGCTCCGCCCGGATCGAGCACGAAGCTGTTGATGGTGTGGTGCGTGTCGGCGGTGTCGAAGCCGTGAACGAGCCGCTCTTTGATGTCGTACTTGTCGTCGCCGTCGGTGTCCTTGAGAAACAGCAGGTCCGGCCCCTGAGCGACCAGCACGCCGCCGTTCCAGAACTCGAAGCCGGTGGGGTTGTGGATGTCTCCGGCGAAGGTCTTGCAGACATCGGCTCGGCCGTCGCCGTTGGTGTCTTCCAGGATCAGCAGGCGGTCGTCCATTTTCTCGGTCGGCTTCCAGTGCGGATACGTCCGCCAGCAGGCGACCCACAACCGCCCCTTGGTGTCGAACGACATCTGCACCGGCTTGACCAGCTCCGGAAACATCGTCTCGTCGGCGAACAGCTCGACCTTCATGTTCTTGTGGACGGTCATCTTCTCGATGGCCTCCTGCCCGGAGAGAAACAGATGTTTTCCGCCGGGGAGCGGGCCTGGCTTATTGCTGATGACGGGAATCAGTTCCGATGCGGACGTGCTCGGATCGTCCGCTAAGTAAGCGACATCTCCTTTCGCGCGTGCCCAAACCACGGCATCTCGATCCGAGGTCAATTGATCCAGCACATCCAGTTCGCGCTGCGCGACCGAGTAATTTGACAACCCATCGCCATACCCGCCCGGCCCCTCGGAGAATTTCAGGAACGCTCGGTCGCCGTAGGTCGAGTAGCCGTCGGTCACGCGGTAGCGGTTG
>JBJXEX010000173.1:0-10676 GCA_046156195.1 Planctomycetaceae bacterium
GTCCCTGAGCTTCCATGCTCGCTCCCTCCTCCGTGAGAAAGAGAAAGGATCGAGATCTTGGCCCAGTTTTGCGAACCCAGTTTTGCGAACCCAGTTTTTAGTACCTAGATTCCGTTAGAGTCAGCGATCTTCCACAGGAACGCATCACTGCGGATAAACAGCGCGTTGTCGTCGATCGCCGGGGTGCTCTGAATGATGTCGGCCGGTTCCTTCTTGCCGAGCGTGAGTTCGCTCTTGCCGACGACTTCACCCTTCTCGGCACCAAGCTGCACGACTTGGCAAACGCCAACTTCATTGACGAAGTACAGCCGATCTCCCGCCGCGACGGGCGACGAAGTGATCGGTCCTTCGAGCCGAAGCTGCCATTCCGTTTGGCCCATTTCGAGGCTGGCACACGTCAACACGCCCGCCTTGTCCATCACATAAACTCTTTTGTTGTGGACCAGCGGACTCGGAGTTCCCGGTCCGAGCTTGCCGACATTCCAAAGTTGTTTCGGTTCGGACTTCCCCACTTCTGATTGGATCGCCGTCAAACCATTCGACGGCACATAGGCGACCCCCTCCGAGACGGTCAGCGACGGAATTGTCCCCGCCCCGTTCTTGTAGTTCCAAACGACCTCACCAGTTTGCGGCTTGACCGCATCGACACCGGCGGACGACTGCAACAGCGCGAGCATTTCGCCAGTGGCCATATCTTTCAGCGGCGACGGCGAAGTCCAACTGGCTCGCTTCGGCCGACTTCGCTTCCAGCGCGACTCGCCCGTGTAGACATCCAAGCCGTTCGCGAACGAGTCGGCATCGTTCTCCGTCTGAGCAATGAGCGTGTCGCCAATCACGATCGGTGACGAGGCCATGCCCAGGCTGTTGCTGCAATTCGGAAAGTCGTGCGTGATCCCTCGGAACCACTGCAAGTTGCCATCGAGATCGAGGCAAGCGATATCGTTGCTCGAAAAGAGCGCAAAGATCCGCTGCCCATCGCTGCACGGCGACGAGCCTGCGGTACAGGTCTTCGGATGCGTCATCGTCCGACCGGTTGCCCAGAACTGACGCTCCCAAAGCTTCGTGCCCTTCGCAGCATCGAAGCACAGCACATGCAACCGATCTTGAGCAAAGCCGCTGCTGCAAGTCACGAAGACGCGGCCATTGACCACGATCGGACTACCCAGCCCGCGTCCCGGCAACGTGACCTTCCAGCCGATGTTCTGAGGCTTGTCGCCATCAACCCATTCGGTCGGCAGCTTGGAGTCCAACGCAACCGCGGACGAATCGCTGCCGCGAAATTGCCGCCAATCAGCGAAGCTGGATTGGACACTCAGCAAACTGGCAAGAACCACAAGCCACGATCCACTGGCACTTTTCAAGCATTTCATTTTGAGACCCCACGAGTCGGAGATTCGGCCGCAGCCGTCTCACAAAGAATAGATTGGCACCGAAACCTCACGCCCCGCTTTACGGTGATTCCGCAAACTGTCTTGAATCGTCTTCAGAACATTGGCTGAAAAAAAACTCGCACCGCAATGCGGGCAAACGCCAGCCGGCACATTTTCAAAGAGGACATGCTTGCGCTTCACGAGGCGGTGCAGCGCGACTCGCCGACCAACGACCGCGTGATTGCAATGCTCGCACCTTTCACCATCCCAAAATGACATGGCACTTTCCTTCCTGCTCTGAAAGTGTTTGAAATCTTGTTTTCGTGAAAAGACATTCGACGCCGAAAACGCCAAGGTCCGAAGCCACCTTCACATGCGAGTCTCTGTGTTCCTTGAGTTCTCTTCGCGTTCTTTGCGACCTTCTGTTCAAAACACAGTTTGAAACAGAAGGTCGCAAAGAACGCAAAGTGGGACAAAGGATTGCGGAACAACTTGGGAAGCGAATTAGATTTTTGGTTGCGGCTCCGCCGAGCCAAGAGAACCGCCGTTGTCTATTTCTGCGATGTCGTCTGAGCCGGCTGCGAAGGCAGACCCAATCCAGACAAGTCGGCGACGCGCAACTGAAACTCATAGCGCTGAGCCCAGTCGTCCTTCTGTTCGTTCTGACAAAGTTTGAGCAGGATCGTGTTGGCTCCGGTCTTCAGTTCGCCGCGCACTCGGTATTGGTCGATGGCCATGCCGCGATGGTATTCGTCTCGCCCGAACAGCAGTTTGCCGTTGAGCCAAATCTTCCAAGCGTTCGGTGTGCCGAGCCGGAATTCAACAACTCGCTCGGCCCGACTGTGAAACTCGGTCGTCAGATACATGGCCGCTCCTTTGTGCGGAGCGATTTGCTTGGCGATGTTGACGATCCCGTACTCGTGATCGGTCACGAGCTTGTCCCAGGCGACTTCCCCCTTCTGGCCTTCGTACTTGGCGGCGAGGTCGAGCTTTTCTTCGGGCGGATACGCGGTATCAAAACCCTTCAGACCCTCGTTGTCGAACGGGCCGACGACTCGCCACGACGTCAGAAAACCGAAGTGCTTCTGAAGGTCAACCTCTTCCTTCAATCCCTTGAGCTGTTTGGCAATCGTTTTAACTTGGTCATCGTCCGTCGCGCCGGACAAGGCTCTCTTGAACGCGGCCTTCGCGTCGTCGTCCGCTTTGTCCTTGAGCAACTTCTCGCCGGAAACAATCAGCCGAGCGACCGCATCGCGGCGAAACTCCGGACTCGGATCGAGCAGCAGGTCCGGGATGATCCGATCCGCCGCGGACTCATCCACTCGCACCAACAACTCGTAGGCGAGCCGCCGGCCTCGCGGGTCTTGCTCAACATCGCGAATCAGCTTTTCGAGCGACTCGTTCGGCAGCGGCTTCCCCGCCTTGAGCGTCCGATCGGCGATGGCTTCGACTGCCCCGCGCAGATAATTCGCCGCGAGCGGATTCGCGTCACGGAACCCCATCATCACGGAGGGCAAGGCCGACACGTCCTGTTGCGACAATTCAACAACCGCTTGATTCGCCTCGCGGTTTCCCCGCCCTTCGCGGCCGACAGCCTTAATCGCCTGCACCAGCGTCGCGGTGTCGGCGGCGATGCCGTGCAAAGGCGGAATCAAGAGCGTCGCGATCAAAACAACACGGATCGTCGAACGTGGCATGGCATCCTCGTACACAGAAGGTGGGAGTGAGTAGAGCGACCTCTGGTGGCATGGTGAGCGGCCATCCGCTCACGGTCCAAATCGTAGCGGATCGACTGGCCTGTGAAAGCGAACGGAGTTAGTGCCACCTGAGGGGCGGTCGATTCCTTCAGAGAAGTCGTCCTTGAGCAATGCAACGGAATTTCTCCGAACCATCATGAATGAGACAGACAGTCGAGCGGGCCGGCGTCAGCCCCCCCGGTCAATTGGCGAATAGTCCGAGGGCTGGGTGTCGCAGACACAGGTTCCAATGGGCCAACAAATTGATCCGGGTTTGCCGTTCGACACTTCGCTTGGGCGAGGATTAGACTGTCCCTCAACATGCTCACCGATCCAACCAGAGTTTCAAAGAGGCGATGATGTCGCAGCAATTGACGATCGAATACGAGGACGACTTGCTGGCGACATTAGGACTCAGCCCGAGAGACTTCGCGAAGGAAGCTAGGTTTTTGTTGGCGGGCAAGCTGTATGAACTTGGCAAAGTTTCGTCGGGACATGCGGCGAAATTCTGCGGCATGGACCGAGCGGCCTTTCTGCTCGCGCTGCCTCGTTCCGGCGTGCCAGCCAGTAATCTGACGAACGACGATCTGAACGACGAACTGCGATTGGCCCATGAGTAATGCACTCGTCATCAATACCGGGCCGTTGATTGCGTTCTCGCAGATCGGTGCGCTGGAGTTGCTTCGTCAACTACCGCTGCGAATCGTCACGACTGAGATCGTGCGAGAAGAGTTCATCGTCGGCTTGGACTCTGAACACTCGACGGCAACCGACTGGCCGGAATGGTTGCAAGTGTTACCGCTACAGCAACCCTTGCCGCCGTTGGCGACCATCAGCTTGGATCGAGGCGAGGCATCGGTGATTCAGTTGGCCCTGGAGGAGTCGATCGACACTGTCTGCATTGATGAGTCGCAGGGCCGACGATGCGCGAAAGCCTTGAAACTGCAGGTCACCGGATCATTGGGATTATTGGGCTTGGCGAAACGGCACGGGATCATTGCGGCCGTGCGATCATTGGTTATGGCGATGTCGAGTCATGGGAATTGGTTTCGCGCAGACTTGGTCTCTTCGTTTCTCGCAGGACTCGGCGAGGACGACCAGCCGTAGCCACGTTCGCCAGAACGTGGGCGATCGCACAAAAACCCCACGTTCTGGCGAACGTGGCTACGACGGGAGTCTCCGAAGACTTCGGAAGTTTTTTCGCAAGATGTCGGCCACGATCACGGTGCCAAGCCACGAGGATGCTCTTCATGTCCACTCACGACTCCGCACCGACTGAGGCCCAAGCCGCCGCCGCGTATCACAAAGCCCAACAACGCATCGTCCAAGCGTCTGATAAAGGTGCGATTGTGCTCAACCTGATGGGACTTGGCCTGACGAGCGTGCCGTCGGAGATCGGACAGCTTACGCAACTCATCGCGCTCAACCTCTACAACAACCAACTGACGAGCGTGCCACCGGAGATCGGACAGCTCTCGCAACTCATCACGCTCAACATCTACAACAACCAACTGACGAGTCTGCCGCCGGAGATCGGACAGCTCACGCAACTCACCGAGCTCAACCTCTACGGCAACCAACTGACGAGCGTGCCGTCGGAGATTGGACATCTCGCGCAACTCACCGAGCTCTCTCTCTACAGCAATCAACTGACGAACCTGCCGCCGGAGATCGGACAGCTCGCGCAACTCACCTGGCTCTCTCTCAGCAAGAACCAACTGACAAGCGTGCCGCCGGAGATTGGACAGCTCACGCAACTCACCACGCTCTACTTAAACCACAATCATGTGGCTTTGTTGCCGGAGAGTCTCCGCCGGTTGTCGCAACTCAAGGCGCTGTTTTTGCACGACAACCCGCAGCTCAGCCTTCCGGCATCCGTCCTCGGAACGCCTCCCGACAAATGGGACGGCCAAGATGACTCCGCTCCCAAGCCAGGGCCGATCCTTGATTACTACTTCCGTACGCGTGCGGAAGCCGGACAGTGGCCGTTGTGCGAGGGGAAGCTGATCCTGGTGGGACGCGGCGACGTCGGCAAAACGTCCTTGGTCCGACGGTTGGTCGACAACACGTTCTCTCGCCAGGAAGACACGACGCAGGGCATCCGCATCCGGCAATGGCCGATCAAGGTCGGCCGGAAAAAGGGAGAGATTCGTCTGCATGTCTGGGACTTTGGCGGGCAAGAGATCACGCGCGCCACGCATCAGTTCTTCCTGACTGACCGCAGTTTGTATCTGCTAGTGCTGGATGGCCGCGGCGGGCAGCAGGAAGCCGAAGCCGATTACTGGCTGCGGTTGGTCGCCAGCTTCGCTCCTGAGTCGCCCGTGCTAGTGATACTCAACAAGATCAAGAAGGATCACTTCACGCTCAATCGCGGCGCGCTCCAACAAAAATTCCCTCAGGTCCAGGGCTTTGTCGAAACCGATTGCGACAACCCCGCTCCCGACAAGCAGCCGGGGAAGAACGGGTACGGCATCGCGGAATTGAACGCCGCGATCGCTCAGCAAGTCGATCAGCTTCCGGAGATTCGGCAGGTGTTCCCCGCCAGTTGGTTCGTGATCAAAGAGCAACTGTCGCAGTCAAAGACCGAGCAGAATTTCCTGACGCTCGACGAGTACCGTAAGCTTTGCAAGGACCATGGCGAGCCGAACCACGAGTCGCAGATGCATCTCAGCCTGTTCCTGCATCGCTTGGGGATTGCGTTGAACTTCAGCGACGACCCCCGGCTGCACGACAAGCATGTGCTCAACCCGCACTGGCTGACGACCGGCATTTACTCGTTGCTGACGTCGAACCGGCTGGCCGCTCGACGAGGGGAACTCTGGCCGGAGGATCTCGCGAACGAACTGCCCGTCGAAAAATACCCGCCCGCGATGCACCCGTTTCTCATCCACCTGATGGAGAAGTTCGAACTCTGCTTCAGCTTTGAGGAGCCCCCGCGTAGCGGCATTGCTCCACAACACCGATTGCTCGCCGCGAAGTATCTGATTCCGGAACTGCTCGACCCGCAACAGCCCGATGCCGCCAAGGAATTCGATCAGGCGAAATGCCTCAACTTCCATTACCTCTACCCGGTCCTGCCTCCCGGCCTGCTCCCCCGCTTCATCGTGCGGACACATGTGCTCAGCGAAGAATACCGCTGGAAGACCGGCGTGATTCTGAACTTCGAGGGGAACACCGCACTCGTCAAAGCCGACGCGCAAGAGAAGACAATCCGCATCCTGATCAACGGCCCCAGCCGCCGCCGCATGTTGGCCATGATCCGCCAAGATTTTGATGTCATCCACCGCGACACCCCGCACCTCAAGCCGGATGAACTGGTCTCGTTCCCCCAGCATCCACAGCTCACGGTGAGCTATGCCAAGCTGGAAGTTCTCTTTCGAGATGACCCGAACCAGTCGATCAAAGACGTCGTCGGCGAGAACATCGTGTCCGCCACCGTGCACGAGCTGCTGGAAGGAGTCGAACTGGCACCGATCTTCGCCGCCACCGCGCGAGCCGCGTCGCGACGCCGTGACGAGAAGCGTCTGCACTTCGCCCAATTCGCCGAAGCCCCCGAACCGTTGAAGGTCTTCTACAGCTATGCCCACGCCGACGCGAAGCAACAGTTGAAGCTGTCAAAACACCTCTCTCCGCTGGTACGGATCGGCCTGATCCAAACGTGGTATGACAAAGAGATCCTTCCCGGAGCGGAGTTTGATCAAGAGATCGCCGACAAACTGGCCGAAGCGGACATTGTGCTGTTGCTCATTAGTTCGGACTTCGTGGCTTCCGAGTACTGCTGCGAGATCGAACTCCCGGCGGCCATGCAGCGGCATGAGAACCAGGAAGCCACCGTCCTGCCGATCATCATCCGCTACACTCACGGCTGGCAGGATTTGAAACCAGGCAAACTGCGGTTGGGGGAACTCAACGCACTCCCGAAGTTCGGGATCGCGATTCCCAAGTGGGCCCCCCAAGAAACCGGCTGGGCCGACATCGCTGCGGGAGTCGAACGCGCTGCGGAGGCGGCCCGGAAACGGATGAGCGAAAAGTAAGACCGTCGAACTCAGTAGGGACCATGCGTGGATGTCACCGAGGGATTGAAATCGCATGGCGACTTTGAATTTCTTCTGAGTCGAACTCACACTCCGGTGGAATGACTCTCTGGTCACGTCTTTGCATCACCATCCAGCGTATTCTCGGTCATGTGTTTGGCCCTCAATGCGCTCAGGAGCAGACTTCATGATGTCTCACAAGATTTCCCGTCGTCGATTTGTTCAATCGGCGGCTGCGGTCGGCATTGGTCTTCCCACGATTCTGCCATCGGGGATCTTGGCGGGCCCATCGCCCAACGAGCGATTGTCGTTTGCGTGCATTGGGATGGGGGGCCAGATGCGAGGCTACTTGATCCCGGAACTTGGCAAGATTGATCAGCAGATCGTTGCCATTTGCGATGTCGATCGGCGGCAGCGTGACAGTGCGCAGCAGGTCAAAGGACTGACCAACGCCAAGGCCTATCACGACTATCGCGAGTTGCTCGATCAAGAGACCGGAGTCGATGCGGTGATCATCGCCACGCCGGACCATTGGCATGTCCCGATTTGCCAAGCGGCGTTGCAGGCTGGCAAGCATGTTTATTGCGAGAAGCCGTTGGCTCATTCCGTCGCCGAATGTCGCGCGTTGGAGAAGCTCGCGAAGAGTCATCCGAAGCTGGCCACTCAGACGGGGAATCAAGGCTGCTCGACCGAGGGGTTTCGGCGGAGCTTTGAAGTCATTCAATCCGGTCTGCTGGGGACCATCACCGAGATTCATGTTTGGCATCCCGGTCATGCTTGGCCCAACGGCGTCGATCGTCCGGCCACGAGCGATCCGACTCCCGAGGGACTGGATTGGAACTTCTGGTTGGGGAAAGCTCCGGCACGTCCCTACAAGAACGAGATCTATTACCCCGGCAAGTGGCGCGGTTGGTACGACTTCGGCGGCGGTTCGATGGCCGACTTCTGCTGCCACGGTTTTCAGTTGGCGTATCGAGCGTTGGAACTCGATGCTCCCACGCGTATCGAAGCAACGGGGGACGGCTTGGGATACAGGGTCTGCCCCGTTTCCGAAACCCTGACCCGTTTCCGAAATCGCTCGGCGGCGGCTTGGTCGTAACCGACGGAGTCACCTTCACGCGACATAGTGCTCTTGGTCCTGCTGTGTAACGGTCGCCTTATTTCACGGCTCCGAATCTCGACCACGATTTGCTCGGCCAATAGAGGTATGTCACGACGCCTGTGATTTCGCCATGAGACAGAAATCCGAAATTTCGGCTGTCGCGAGAGAGGTCGCGGTTGTCTCCCATGACAAAGTAGGAACCGGTCGGGACGGTTTGTTTCGAGACTTTGGGTGGTTGATTCGGTGTCGCACTCTCGGAAAGTCGATGCTGAACCTCACCGTTGATGAGCAGCTCCCGCTCAGTAACCTCCACCGTGTCGCCCGGCAATCCGACGATTCGTTTGACGAAGGTTTGCCGTCGATTCTCCGGATTGCGAAACACGATGACGTCACCGCGATGAATCGTGCGTGTCGAGATGCCCAGCTTGTTGGTCAGGATACGATCACCGGGAATCAATGTGGGAGCCATGCTCGACGTGGGGATGACGAACGCTTCCAGCACAGAGGCTCGCAACAAGAACGCCAGCATGAGCGCATACGGGATGCTGGGCAGCATCAAAAACACATAAACCGCCGGACGGTTGTAATCCCGAAGCGAGTAGTCCTGGCACTCCGGAGATTTCGCGATTCGCTTCGCATCGACTGCGGACCAGTAGGCCACGATCACCAAGACGCCCCAGAGACATCCCCCGAACAGGACCAGCGACGGGATCATGGTCGCGATCAGAAACGTTCCCATGCTCGGTCCGAACAACCCGAACAATCCGAGTTGGATCAGACCGCGACCCACTCGGCCGCAGTAGATCTGCCCCAGCCCCGGCCAGCACATCGACATCGACGAGGCCAACCACGGGATGCGGGCGTGTGATGTTTCATGGCGCTGTGTTGTTTCATGGCTCATAAGAATTCTCCTTCGCCGGTTCGATCATGGTCACGTCCGCAATGGACGATGGAACTACGAACAGACTCACCAAGCTGAAAAGCCTCACGGCCAGCATGAGCGCCGCCGCGGAAAGAACCACATACGGGATCGCTCGCCGCCAAGCCGTCTTCCGCGCGGACTCGCGTGGCGGCGATGTCGTTGCTGCCGGAGCGAGTTCGCGAACGGACAACATGATCCGATCCGTCAACCCGGACGGTGGCGATTCGTCGCGTCGTGCGTTGAGCCACGCTTGATACTCGTCGTCAGAATTCATGTTCGCTCCATTGACCCAAATGATTCGGCGAGCCGGAGGGCGTCAGCCCCCGGGCGTCCCGCGAACAGTAGCCACGGTCGCCAGAGCCTGTTGAAAAATGTAACCCGAAGCGTCAGCGAGGTAGTTCAACGACGGAATTCTCTGAGGTTCTGACCCTCGCTGACGCTTCGGGTTACATTTCTCCGAGTTTTTCAACACGCTCGCCAGGCCTTGGGAAATTGGCGGTGATTCCACATCCCCCACGCTCTGGCGAGCGTGGCTACTTTCTAAACCGAGTGTCATTGGGCTGCCCCTCTCCGGCTCGCCGATTGAGTTGGGGCGCAGCCTGTGGGATCAAGATCGCTCAGCACTTCGCGCAAGCGTTGCTTGGCTCGGCTGACGCGGGACTTGATCGTTCCCAATTCGACTTCCTCGATGATCGCGATCTCGGCGTACGGCAGCTCCTGAATCTCCGCCAGTACGAACGCCGTGCGCTGTTCGAGCGGCAGCAGATCCAACGCCGCATCCAGCCGAGCGTGCAGTTCGCGGCTCAACACCGCGTCCAACGGCCGAGCCGTCCGGGCCTCGACGTCGAACTCAGAAGGAAAACTTGTCGGGAGAGACGACCGTTTCAGATGATTCAGACACTGATTCCGCGCGATCGTCAGCAGCCACGTCGAGAACTGCGATCGCTCGGCATCGAACGAGTCCAACTTCCGAAACACCGCGACAAACACCTCCTGCACGAGGTCTTCCGCATCCGGCGCGTGCCGCACCAAGTTTCGGACAAACCCAAACACTCGCCGCTGATGCCGCTCGACCAACTCCCGAAACGCTTCCACGTCCCCGGCCAGAACCCGCTCAATCAATGTCCGATCCCCGTCCATCCAATCTCGCCAACAAGAGTTCTGCGGCCAACAAGAAGTAATACAACCGAGGCATCAAAAGGTTCCGTCAATTCATCGTCTCCTCAGTTGTTTGGATCGCCGCCGCCAGTGTGACTCGGCGAGTCACCAGGCCTTCTTCATCAGACAATGTCCTCCACCAGAAAGAGGTGAACGACCGAAGTGACGGCTCGCGCCTTATGAGCGTGCGGCGCTCCCGCTGGAATGAGCAGCGCAGCTCCCTCCGGGAATCGCACGACTTGCCCGCCGAAATCGACTTCGAGTTCCCCGGTCAGTACGAAGCCGGCATGGCCCTTTTCACACCACTCACCTTCGACGAACTCCGACGTGAACTCGACCAGCCGCACCTGCTTC
>JBJXEX010000183.1:0-34085 GCA_046156195.1 Planctomycetaceae bacterium
CCCGTTCCCGCCGACTAATCGCGGCCAGCGACTGCCTGAGATCGACTCCCAACGCCCTTCACACCGCTCCCTCTCACCAGCGCATCCCGGAAAACTTCTCCGCTCGCCACGCCCCATCACCAATCAAACGCCGCTGAATCTCCTTCAGCCCGCTAACTCGTGCGCATACATTAGACAGCTACGGTTGAAACGACTCCGATCACAACGATCAGAACGGATGCCACCAACCACATTCGCGACCAACACTGCTTCCGGCGTTCGACTGACCGGGAATTCTCAACCACCGCTGATGGCAATGATGGCGACCGTTCCGACACGAATCAGTCCTTTCGCAGAGAAGTGCAGCTTGCTTCAAGCTTTTCGACAACGATCAGGCGGTTGGCGGCGGGGGTTTGGGTGATGTTTCGATTATTCATCCAAGAGTTGATTGAGGCCCGCCAAGACTTTGGCGACGTCATCAGGCTTGGCCGTGCCGAGCTTCGCTCCGAGACGTTGGACCGACAGCGTGCGAATCTGGCTGATCTTGACCCAAGAGCGTTTCGGCAAACCGGTGTCGACCAATTCCAGCGTGAATGGTAAACCGGCCTTCGGCTCTTGGCTGGTCAAGGCGACGGCGATGACCGTTGATGACCGTTCCGGATCGTTCGTTGAACAAGTCACGGCTCAAAATCAGAACTGGACGACGGCCCGCTTGTTCGGAGCCTTGAACAGGATCAAGGTTTGCCCAGCGAATCTCACCTCTCAGGATGCGGTCCATGCGGTTCGCTCCCCGTCGAGCCATTCTTCAGCAATCGCTTGTTCCTCCACTGGATCAAGCTTTTGGCATTCCGTCAGAAACTGATCGTGCGACTCCAAGCGTTCGATCTTTTCCCGAACAGCAACCGCGACCGCGTCGCTCCGACTGCGAAACAGATGACCTTCCACGAAGCCATCCAACTTGGCCAATAGCGAAGGCTCCAACTCAATCATCACACTCGATGCACTCATTTGTCACCTGTCTTACCCGTGTTGAGGAGTCGTCGATCAACGATGGCGAAAGTATCGGTGCTTCTGCATGAAGTCCAGACGCAACCCGGCGACCGCCTGAAGGCGGAACCACAAACTGAGCCGATCCAACAGCGACATAATCGACCGGGATTGCGTTACTCTCCGTCTTGAAAGCGTTCGCGTTCTCGGTGGAGTTCCTCAAGGATGTCGTCGTTCAGGTTCGTGAGCGTGTGCTGATATCGCTCGGACTCGGTCGGTGGGATGATCTCGCGGAGGTTGCACAAGGCACCACGAGCGAACGCGATCCCGCGCAGCGAGCGTTTGAGTTGCGTGACCGTCAGACCAAATTGCATTTCGTCCAACGGCGAGAAAGCGTCGTCATCATCCCGATCGAAAGCTCCTGACGTGGCTTGGGCCAGGCCGCCGACCAGATCGCCAACTCCGCGAAACAGCGTTCGCAGTTGAGGCTCGTGCCGAGCGTCCGCGTCCTTGAACTGATCGGTCAACGAGTGCCACAACTCGGTCGCACGGCGCAGCAGCGGGTGATCGTGTCGTTCCTCCCGCTCCATTTCGTCGTCGAACACTTTGTCGGATTCGGGGACGTCGTCCAGAGCGGCTTGTTTCCAAGCGTCGGCCTCGGACCACGCTTCGTTGGCTTCGCTGTCGAAGGCCGGATCGTTGAGTCGGTTGGTGGAGTCCTCCGTGTCGTCGTCGATCGGCCAATCGGGATCGCCGGGAACGGACAGGCCGATATCCCGCAGCGCGTTCTCGAAGGCGGTGGAATGGTCTTCGCCGTTTTGGAGTCGCTGTTCCAATGCGCGGTGCAGTTGTTCTTTGCGGCGTTCGGTGTGCTTGAAGAGTTCGTCGTATTGAGCCTCGGTCGCGGCGACATCGCGTTCGGCGCTGAAGCCCTCGTCACTAAGCCCGATCGGTGGATGCTCCGACGGACGGCCGATGGTCCGCTGCACCTTGGCCGCGATTCGTTCGATCCGCGTCAGCAAGATGTTGGTGTCCTCGGCCGCCTCGTTCGTCAGTCCGTGTTGTTCCAATGCCGACGTGAATTCGGTGATGGCTCGGTCGAGGAAACTTTTCTTGCGAGCGACCTCGGCCACATCGCGAGTCTCCCAATATCCACCCTCGTCGCTGACTTCGAGATTCGGCACGAACTCCTTCCGAATCGCGGCCAACAACTCGGCGACCGCCACATGCCCGGTCAACGAGCCGAACTGCGTCTTGCAGAAACACCACGGCGGTTCCGTCAGTTCACGCTGCTCCGCCTCTTCGATCTGAAACGGTGTGATCAACCAACCCTCCGGCGAGATCAGCAGGCTCAGCGTTTCCTGCCCCGGTTCCAAGTTCACCAACAATCCGCGCACCATTCGCGACGGATCGTCGCTCGCCGTGCTTCGCCAAACCTCCGCCTTGCCGCGCAGATCGAGCACTAAATCCAGAACGCGATCCTCAAAGTCCTCCACGCGGTCGAGGTCTGCGAACTGCCCGCGGTAATGAATGGTGATGCCCACGCTGCTCTCCAAAACAAATTGTGAATCGCCTCCTTGAACTTCGCACAAGATAACATGCCGTGGCTTTCTTCAGGCATCTTGCAGATTCTCGTTTTGATTGAACCGTTGCCGGTCTTCGTCGTCGAGAACAAGGTCTGCGCGATTTAGGACGTGATCGACGCATGACATCACTGAGCCTCAACGCAGCAACGGCGATACTCGACCCCAGCCATTCAGCCGATAGACTTGCGCCATGAAACAGGAAATCGCGAGAAAGCGAGTGGGAAAGTTGAATGGCCGCCAGGTTGCACGAGTAAATGGCGTTGCCACCGAATCGAGAACGCCATCGCTGGCGATTTCGCATGGAGGGCCTAGCTTTACGGGTATTGCTCAAAATGGTTCATCTTGGGCCGTTCACTGCGGTGACGCGAGAACGGTGTTGCAGACCCTTCCCGAAGATCATTTTGCGTGCGCAGTCACATCTCCGCCGTACTTTTGGCAACGCGATTACGCCGTAGAAGGCCAGATCGGAAAGGAATCAACGATTGACGAATACGTTGACGCGATCGTTGCCACGATGGATGGCGTGAATCGGGTCTTGCGGCACGACGGAGTCTTGTTTCTCAATCTTGGGGACACTTATTACTCGGCCAAAGGACAGCCCAAAGGTAATGATCCCAAAAACCGTGCTCGCCGTTTCGGATTGCGAGCCGTTGACGCGAGCGGTCTTACGGTGGGGCCAACCGGGCAGAAACTTCCTCGCAAGACGTGCATTGGAATTCCGTGGCGTGTCGCCCTGAAAATGATCGAACATGGTTGGGTGCTGCGATCGCCCATTGTCTGGCGACGTGAAGGAGCGCTTCCCGAACCAACGGCGAAAGATCGACCGTGGCGAACCTACGAAATGGTCTTCATGTTTAGCAAGACGCCACGGTACTGGTTCGACCGCGCAGGGCTAGGAGCAGAACAGGACGTTTGGGAAATCTCGTCCCGCCGGAAAAACAACAATGGCAACCATTCCGCCGCGTTTCCCGATGAACTTGTTGACCGATGTCTTGCCATCGGTTGTCCGAAGGACGGCAAGGTGTTGGACCCATTCGCTGGGACGGGCACTGTACTTCGAGTGGCGATTCAATCGGGCCGCCCCGCAACAGGGATCGATCTAAGCGGCGAGTTTTGCGAATACATGAATGAGCAGCTCGTCAAGTTGTAGGAGTTTCGGGGTGTTCGTTTCGTTGGCACAAATCCATTCTTCGCTGTTACGACTGGCGACGTTGCATCCCTTCTTTGGGATCGCATTTCTCGCATTCAAAAAGGCAGGCCTGCCTGTTGGCGAACCGATGTCCGTGGTCGTCTCGCGGATTTATGAGGATGTGTTACAGAGCCACTATCGCGTCGTGGATTCCTACGAGGGCTTCTATTCACCTTTCGCGACGTCCTCCCCATCCGAGCGATGGCGGAAACCACGACACGGCAGCACATCGCTTCAGCGAATTGTCACCGACACCTTTGGCGATGCTTTTCTCCACGAAAAACGTTCGTCCGAGTGGGGTTGGCATCAACGGTACGTCGAACGACTCGAAATACATCTCAATGGTCAACGAATTCCGGCATTTGATCTCGCGGTCTGGCTCTATCGAAACACTGATTGGGGCACTCGACCTTCGAAACGAAAAGTCATCGATCAGCTATTCGCGGAGTTTCAGATTTCCGATTCGGAGCAAGATCGGCTCTTTGATGTCACGATCCCCGACGCTCCCAAAGATTGGTTGAGTTCACGGCCGGTCGCTCGCGCTGAATTGTTGGAATTGATTGGGCAGCCGCCTGGTGCAAAACCCGCCGAAGGTGCCACGTTGAAGTGGCTTGAAATCAACGAAATCGGTCCCGCAAGCAAGTTTCGATACGAACCTGGAAGCCGGCTGAATCTCATCACGGGCGACAACAGCCTCGGTAAGACGTTTTTGCTCGATTTGATTTGGTGGGCGTTGACCGAAACCTGGAGTGGCTTTGAGGCTCTCCCTCGAAAAGAAGCTCCGAAGAAGAAACCGTCAATCCATTTTGAAGTGAGCACGTCAGGTCGTCGCTCGCAGCCTCTGAAAGCAGACTACGATTGGACAACGCAAGTTTGGAATCTGAAACCCAAACGAACTGCGACTGCTGGAATCGTCATTTACTCGCGATTCAACGGGTCATTTGCTGTCTGGGATCCGGCACGAGCCATGCTTCCTCAATCATCGAGTCAGAGCGGCGCAGTGATTTTCGAAGCGTCCGAAGTTTGGGACGGAATCCGAAAGAAGAATTCAACCGTTCGTGGTGAGCAATGGGACTGCAATGGAATGCTGCTGGATTGGGTTCGCTGGCAAACCAGTGG
Organism: Planctomycetaceae bacterium; assembly: GCA_046156195.1. Classification (GTDB taxonomy): domain Bacteria; phylum Planctomycetota; class Planctomycetia; order Planctomycetales; family Planctomycetaceae; genus SXKJ01. The sequence continues at coordinate 4,861 of JBJXEX010000183.1, forward strand.
CGAAGAATACCGAGGTCGCTTTGAAGCGTTTTGCTCCTGTCTCGCAGCCCTTTCTCCTTCGGACGACGAGCCGTTGAAACCAGGAAAACCGCAGCGTCGGCTCAAGTTGGGTTCGCGGGAATTGCCGACAATCGAAATGCCCTATGGAGACGTTCCAGCTCAACTCGCATCGGCAGGAATCCAGCGAGTGTTGGCTCTTGCGTATATTCTGGTGTGGTCCTGGTTCGAACACCTCGCAATTACTTCGGAGCAGAAAAAAAAGCCGCAACAGCGTCTGGTGTTGCTGGTCGATGAAGTTGAAGCTCATCTTCACCCTCGTTGGCAGCGAGTCATCGTACCGGCGCTGATCAATGTCATTGAAGAATTGGCACCGGACGTTGCTGCCCAAGTTCACTTGGCGACTCATTCCCCAATGGTCATGGCCTCCACGGAGCCGTGCTTTCAAGAAGAGAATGACAAACTGCATCATCTTCGACTGACCAACTCCGAAGTGGTCTTGGAGGAATTGGATTTTGTGAAACGTGGCCGCGCGGATTTGTGGCTGATGTCTGACGCCTTCGGTCTTGATCAGGCCCGCTCTGTACCGGCGTCGAATGCCATTGAAAGCGCCGAACGCTTGCAACAGTCACGCAATCCCAAGACAGCGGATGTGGCCAATATCCATCAAGCATTGCTCAGGCATCTTGCGCCAGACGACGAATTCTGGCCTCACTGGCTGTATTTCGCTGAGCAACATGGGGTGAAGTCGTGATTCCTGTCGCACCGCAACCGAAGCCAGCCAACTTCAACGCTCTCGTCCGAAAACCTGGATTGGCGTTTCTCTCAACCACACCGAAGCCCAATCAAACCGAGTGGAAGTCCCACGCATATTGGTTGCTCGTGAAGGAGGACTTGTATGCTGCCTACGGCCAAGTCTGTGCATACAGTTGCCATTGGATTCCGGGAGAAGGCAATCGAACTTGCGATCACTTCGTCCCGAAGGACGAAAAGCCAAAATTGGCCTACGAATGGAGGAACTTCCGGCTGGCGGTCGGAACGGTGAATGGGCGAAAAGGAAAACGTCGCGATGTCCTTGATCCATTCCTCGTTCAAGATGGCTGGTTCGCGATTCGGTTTCCGTCGTTAATCGTTGTACCTCGCGATGAACTTGATGCACAACAGGCGAAAAAAGTCCAAAACACAATCGACGTACTTGGCCTGAATGACGATGGCACTTGCCTTCAAACTCGACGCGCGTGGTTGAGAGATTTCTGCATTTACAACCTCCCGTTCGACTTTCTGAGCAAGAAGGCTCCGTTCTTGGCGCAGGAGTTGGTTCGGCAGAACTTGTTGCCATCCATTGCGGCAATGATGCAATTTCCTCCTGCAAAGTGATACGGAAATTGAATCTGCAGGCTGAACGTGTTCAGCAACCGATGCGATCCAGCAGCGCCATGATCGACTCGAACTTGTTTTCGACGACGATGGGGCGGTTGGCGGCGGGGGTTTGGGTGACTCCGGCTTTGCGGAGCATCGTGGCGTAGGCGTCGTCCTCGGTGGCTGCGGCGGCGGAGAGACGCGCGGGATCGACGGAGTGGTACGCGACGGTGGCGGTCGGGTCTTTGAGTTGGTGGCCGGTGAGGATGCAGACGACTCGGTCGCTGGGGGAGATCACTCCTTGCTCGCGGAGCAGTTTGGCTCCGGCGACGCTGGCGGCGCTGGCGGGTTCACAGCCGAAGCCACCGGCTCCGATTTGGGCTTTGGCTTCCAGGATCGCTTCGTCCGAGACCTCACGCACGACGCCGTCGCAGACTTCGAGTGCTCGCAGGCACTTCAGCAGGTTGACCGGGCGGTTGATCTCGATCGCTGTCGCGAGTGTCGAGGCTCGGCGGTTGTCGGCGTCCATCTGCGTGAAGAATTTGTCGGTGATGATTTTCGCGGCGTCGAGCCGGCCGCCGTTCCAGCGGAGCTTGTGTTGCTCGAAGAGTTGATACAGCGTGTTCGAGCCAGCCGCATTGATCACAGCCAAGCGCGGGATGCGATTGATGAGTCCCAACTCTTTCAGCTCAGTGAACGCCTTGCCGAACGCGCTCGAGTTGCCGAGGTTCCCGCCCGGCACCACGATCCAATCGGGGACTTCCCAGTTCAGACCTTCGAGCACTCGGAACATGATCGACTTCTGGCCTTCCAGCCGGAACGGGTTCACGCTGTTGCACAGGTAAATCCCGCGTGCGGCACAGACGTCGCGGACTTGCTTCAGCGCGTCGTCGAAGTCGCCTTGAATCTGCAACGTCTTGGCTCCGTAGTCGAGCGCCTGCGACAGCTTGCCGAACGAGATCTTGCCACTGCCGATGAAGACGATGGTCTCAAACAGCCGCGTGGTGCTGGAGTAAATCGCCAACGACGCGCTGGTGTTCCCCGTCGAGGCACACGCCGCGACCTTCGCTCCGACCATGTGTGCGTGCGTGGAGGCGGCCGTCATGCCGTTGTCTTTGAAGCTGCCCGACGGGTTCAGCCCCTCGTACTGCAACAGCAACTTGCCTGATTGAAAGCCGGCATATTTCCCAACACCAGCGGACGATTGCAGGATTGTCTGTCCCTCGCCGATGGTCACGATCTGCTCGTCCTTCGCGAACGGCAACAGCTCGCGAAACCGCCACACGCCACTGAAGTCGAGCGGATTCCGGCGGCTCGACCACCGCGACTCGAACTGCTTAAGCGACCCCGGCACGGGGACTCGACTCCAGTCGTAAGCGATGTCGAGCAAATGCCCGCACTGGGAACAATCGACGAGCGTCTGGCTGATCGAATAGGTCGCGCGGCAGGCTGGATTCATGCAGATTTGATGGGCGATGTCTGATGAAATGATGTCACTCCTATGAAGCTCGTCCGGCAACGCACGCAGCGCGAATGCTACCGAGCGGCAACTGTCTTTCGAGTTCGGGGTTGTTGGCGCTTGATCGTGTCGGTTCGAGACGACGTGACCTTGGGTTTTGGCTTGGCCACTGTGCGACGCGGTAACGCAGACATCCAAGCTTCATTGCCAAAGTTGCCGGCCAAAAGACCAGAGATGCTGAATTGTTGGTCGAGCGTTGGCCATTCAATGGCAAGGCCGGAGTCAAGGATGTGGACCTTTGCCAAATCGCGACCGGACGCTCCTTGAACGCCTTGTAGCAAGTCGACGGGAACCACCAATGTCGAACCTTTGTTAATACTGACGACAACACAGTGTGTCCTGGAGTTGTACTTCACGGCCGAGGCGAGCGGTGCCGTGCGCAACTCTTCTTTACCCAGACGGGTTGCCTCGGCGTATTGCCGCTCGAATTCTGCTTCGCTCATTTTCATCGGTGGATCCTTTGCCATTCGGCCAGCAAGAAGTCTTGATGATCTTCCACAATCTGCACCGCCCTCTGCACCTCGGATTTCGGCATTGCACGATTCTTGCGGATACGGACGGGGTCGATTTCGATCACGGCGACCGTGCCTTGATTCCAGACATGGACATGCGGCGGATGATGGTCGTGGGTGTAAATCACGAAACTAAAACCATCCTGTTGAAGCACGGTTGGCATCGGACGATGATACTCCGGATATGAATCCTGAATCAAAACGGTTTTGGCTTCTACTCATCGAACCGAAACGTCATGCCAGCTCGCAGGACGTGGATTTTGAGGTTTCGAGCGGCGGCGGGTTCGCCTTTATTGAGCTTTTCGCGGCTGGCTTTGCGGCCGTCGATGACGGTGACGTTGCTGTTGCCGATGACCTCGAACTGATGGCCGCGGACGATCACGGCGGTTTCCTCGTCGATGCCGATGCCCACCAGTTCGGGATAGTCGATGACCGCCAGAGCCAGCCGATTGAATCGGCCTTTTTGCAAGAAGTGTTGATCGACGATCGCTTCGGGCCAGAGGCCGAGTCCGTTTTGCAGGTACGGAGCCTCACCGACTCGCAGGCTGTCGAGGTCGGAGCGTCCGCCAATCATGGTCTTGCCCATGACGGCTGCTCCGGCGCTGGTGCCGCCGATGATCGCTCCGTCGCGATAGCGAGATCGAATGATCTCGGCGATTTCGGCACCGCTGCCACGGATGTTGTTCATGAAGACTCCCTGCAAGCCGCCAGGGAACCAGATTAAGTCGGCTTCGCGAATTGTTTTCACGGCGGCGGCCGTTTGCTGCGGATTGACGAGCACGACGTTGTTCGCGCCATTGCGTTTCCAAGTGGCGACCGAGCCGGGACCGTAATCGGGATCGGCGGCGGGGAGCACCGCGATCTTCGCCGACTTGCCGCCGGAGAGTTCCAGCGTGCGATTCACGACCGACGTCGGCGTTGCACCTCCGCCAATGACCACGAGCCGGCCTTTTGGAAGCTCGGCTTGCGGGTCCGCTAATAACACGGCGGTGAGAAGCCAGATGCCCATGAGTTCGGTTTCCTTTGGGAGGGGTGGTGGTTGCTCGCCTTGTGAGCCGATGACGCTAGCCACGGGCCTCGGTGGATGACGTTTGACGGCGAATCGCCCGACGCTAGCGCGTTCGGCTCACAAAGCGATGCTGGCACCGCCCCGCTCGCCGATGCGTCGATAGTTTCACATGATCGGAGAGTCCGGCGACTTATTTTCATTCGCCTTGGCATCGGGCCGTAGGCGTTCGAGTTGGTTCAGGAGCTGGTCCTTGTGGACTTTGAGCCGAGCGACTGAGGCTCGCACATGAGCGCGGGTAGTCAGCATGTCGCCGAGGGCCAGCAGCACGATCCACAGGCAGACGCAGCCGATCGCGATCCACAAAATGCTGGCGAGCAACGGGCCGGCTCGCATCCAAACATTGGGTAAGTCCGCCACGGCAATCATCAATCCGACCAAGGCAATCAGGCCGGACGTTTGTCGGCGGCGGCGGTATTGAGTGGCATAAAACGTCAGCTCGCCCGGGTCGTTGGAGAACTCCGTCTGGTGGAGCAACCATGCTGTGCGATGTGGGAATTGCAGCAGTAACCCCGTCAGCATCACACAGCCACCAAAGATCATCGTGATGGGATCGGGATTCATGGAGCGGTTCCGCGCCGTTTGATTCGACCCCATGAATGGGGTCACTACGAGCAAATGGGGTCACTACGAGCGATCATGCTACTTGGACTTCTCGGCCAAGAAAACTTTGATGGCTTCGACTTGGCGGTACTCGCCGCGAGTGCCACACATTTGGCCGTTCTTGAACCAGCCGGTCCAACCGAAGCGGCACAGATGCGCGGAATAATAAACGTCGAAGCGATCGGCTCCCTCGGCCAGTTCGATCCAGATGGCTTCGATGCGGCGGTTCTGTCCGCGAGTGCCGCAGTACTCGCCTTGTTCGATCCAGCGCGTGTCTCCCTTCACGGCGACGTGAGCTTTGTAGCTCAGCGACACCCCTTCGACCGGAGGATCGATCCGCACGGCGAAGCCTTCGATACGTCGGCCGGTCCCCGCCGCGCCGCATTCGGACAACTGCGACAGCCAGGGTGTGTCACCTCGCTCTTGCACATGGGCCATCGCTTCGACATGTACGAGGCGACTCGGCTCCGGCAGCGCGGCGGACGAGACCCCCGCGAGGTCGCCGCGCATGAATCCTTGCAAGTACGCCTCCGTCTTCTCGCGGAGCATGCTGAGTCGTAACGCTCGATTGGGCGATTCGGTGTTGGCGGTTGTGGCGGCCATCTCGCCAAAGGCGCGGAGGACTCGCACGAACTGCGGGCCGAGCGGCGTACCGCTCCCGCCGGCCGACTGAAAGTAAGACTCGCACCAGCGTGTCACCGTATCGAATGACGCCGCCAACTCCGTCGCCTCGTCCGCACTCTGAGCCATCGTGGAATCCTCCTTGAGACTGGTCACTTGAGGGGCGCGCGGATTATGAGAGTGAGCGTTGTCGGCGTACAGCGGATGGCAGATGGCAGATGGCGGATGGCAGATGGCAGATGGCAGATGGCAGATGGCTGATGGCTGATGGCTGATGGCAAAACTCCGAGGGCATCATCGTGAGCAATCAATTGAGTGTCAGAGGCTTTGTTCAAAACACACGAGCCTGGATCCCAAACATGCGAGTCATGGCGATCGTGGCTCTGATTGTTCTCGCGTTCGTAACGGTCGATCTCGCGAGCGAGGCGCGCTCGCAGGAGGTGGTCTACCAGCGTGCGGCGGTCGCGGCCGATCATCCGCTGGCGAGTGAGGTCGGAATCGAGATTCTGAAGAAGGGAGGCAATGTCGTGGATGCGGCGGCGGCGATCGGGTTTTCGCAGTCGGTGTTGCGGCCCGCGAGTTCCGGTCTGGGTGGCGGTGGCTTCATGGTCATTTGGGATGCCAAGGAGCAACGCTGCGTGACGCTCGATTACCGCGAACGTGCTCCGCTTCGAGCGACGGCGGAGATGTTCGTTGATGACCAACGATCTCTTCTCAACCGGAAACCCGGTGAGATTCCAGAGCCGCGCCCGTTAGGAAGCGGTGTTCTCACCGAGCAGCAACCCGTTCCTGACGGGCGCGGCTCCAGTCCTTTACCTGCTCGAAGCGTGCGCGGACCACTCGCGGCCGGCGTTCCCGGTCACGTCGCCGGGTTATGTCACGCGGTTGAGAAGTACGGTCGGCTGCCGATCTCCGAAGTCATCGCGCCGGCCATTCGGTTGGCTCGCGACGGTGTGCCGGCGGATGCTCATTACGTCAGGACGTTGCAGTCGGCGGTGAAGACTTGGTCGAGTTGGCCGGCGGACTTCCGCGCGAAGTTCGCGACCTTTCATCAGTCGTATCTGCACGGCGGCCGAGAAATCAAAGTCGGAGACAAGGTCACGTCGCCGCAGCTTCCCGCGCTGGAACAGATCGCGGCTCACGGAGCCGACGGCTTCTACGGTGGTCCGGTTGCCGAGGCGATTCTGGATGTCAGCCGAACCAGCGGCGGAGTGTTCACTGCCGAAGATTTTCGCGACGTGAAGCCGGTGTCGCGCGAGGCTCTGAAACTGAGCTATCACGGCTACGACGTGTTGACGATGCCTCCCGTGTCGAGCGGCGGGCTCGCGATGCTCACGACGCTGCAAATCCTCGAAGAGCTGGATGCTCGCGCGGGAGTCACCCCTTTTCCTCGGCTCGCGCCGGACAGTCCCGAGGCCGTGCATCGGCTGACGGAAGCGTTCAAACATGCCTTCGCCGATCGTGCGGAATTCCTCGGCGATGCGGACTTCGTCGATGTCCCGGTAAAGCGACTCCTCAGCCGCGAACATGCTCGCGAACTCGCCTCGCGGATTGATCTCAAGCAAACGCGGCCGACGAACAGCTACGGCCGATTCGCGCCGGTGAACGATTCGGGGACGACGCACTTTTCGGTCATCGACGCCGACGGTAACGCGGTCGCTTGCACCGAAACGATCAACACCGAGTACGGCAGTTGGATCGTCGATCCGAAGTTCGGCATCCTGCTCAATAACGAGATGGACGACTTCGCCGCGGTCCCCGGTCAACCGAATGCGTTTGGCTTGATTCAAAGTGCCGCGAACTCCGTCGCGCCCCGCAAGAAGCCGCTGTCGAGCATGACGCCGACCATCGTGGTGAAGGACGGCAAAGCGATCTTCGCACTCGGAGCGTCCGGCGGGCCACGGATCATCACGGCCACGACTCAGGTGCTGCTGCACTTGATTCATCGCCAGCACTCGCCGAGCGCTGCCGTGCAAGCGCCACGACTGCATCATCAATGGTTGCCCGACGTGCTCGATCTGGAACCACGTCTCTATCGCGAGTTGCACGAACCGTTGACGACATTGGGACACAAGTCGAAGCAGCACTCCGCCAACGCGGTGACTCAAGCGGTCTCGCGAATGCCCGACGGCCTACGCGCTGGCAGCGACCCACGCAAAGGGGGCCGACCGGCGGGGTGGTAGAGCCTGGATTATTCAAGGCCCGAGTCCATCGACGCTGAAGTCGTTGAGGCTTGGCTGACAGCCAGTCGTTATGAAGGATGAAGCAATGCAGATGGCAGATGGCAGATGGCAGATAGCAGACGGCAGATCGGCAATTGGGGAGTGGTCATCTTTTCGCCATTTTCCATTTTCCATTTTCCATTTGCATTTCGCATTTTGCATTTTGCGTCTTGCCATTTGGGTCTTGCCATTTGCCGTTTTTTATTTGCCATTTGCATTGCTCGCCTCGGAGACGGCTCTCCCGCTCGGCGACGAACCGATCACCTCATCGGATGCGACCGCTCTTGATCCACATTGGCTGGAAGCGGCGAAGCATCCGCAGACGGGGCTGCTGTCTCGCAACATTCGACCGGAAGAGGCGGGCGGATACTTCGCGATTTTGAATCACGCTCGTCAGTTGCCGCTGATGCAACTCAAGAACGCGGCGAAGGCGTTTCAGCAAGAGCGGCTCGCTGTCGTCAGGCGTGATCCCAACTTCAGATACTACTTCCGCGAGCCGGATGCGGAGTTTCCGACGTTCGTGGACCTGCATCGGAATCCGGTCGCGTATCACGGCCGGTTGGTCACGTTTCGCGGACACCTGCGGCGACTGGTGTCGTATCCGGCGGGCGAGAATCCCCACGGCTTGAAGCAACTTCACGAGGCGTGGTTGTATGTGGACGGGGCGCAGCAGAATCCCGTCGTTGTGGTCTGCTCGGAGGTGCCTCAAGGGATCACGACCGGCAGTGACATCCTGGTCGATTTCGTATCGGCAACGGGCTACTTCTTCAAACGGTATGGCTACGAAGATCGCGCGGGTGAACCGCGGTTCGCGCCGCTGATTCTGGCTCAGCGTTTGGAATGGTCGCCACCGCCGAAACGCACGCCGGTCGTCTCGAATGGGACGTTGTTCGGACTGACGATTGCCGGAGGCTTGCTGATGCTGGTTCTGTTTGGTTGGCAGTTTCGCCGTGCAGAATCGGCCGACCGCAAAACTCGAATGCAAAACTCAAAGCAGTCAGTAAACTCGCCGCGGCCATCGTGCGTGTTCTGATGTGGTAAGCAATTCAACTACGAGAGATTGCATGATCAAGATCGTCGATTACGGCATGGGGAACCTTCGCAGCGTGCAGAAGGCGTTCGAGAAGCTCGGCCACGCGGCGGAGATTTGCGATCAACCCACGCAACTGCGCGCTGCCGACAAATTGGTGTTGCCAGGGGTCGGAGCGTTTCGCGATGCGATTCACGAACTGCGCCGCAAAGAGATGGTCGCCCCCATTCTCGATCACCTCGCGAGCGGTCAGCCGTTCTTGGGAATCTGCCTCGGCCTGCAATTGCTGTTCGACGTTAGCTACGAAGACGGCGAATGGCCGGGCTTGGGGATCGTCCCCGGCAAGGTCGTGAGATTTCAGGATCAGCCGGGGCTTAAGATTCCTCACATGGGCTGGAACCAATTGCAGATCACCGGCGAGCCGGCGCTTCTCGCGAACAATCCGCGCGACGCACATTTCTATTTCGTTCACAGCTACCACGTCGTGCCGACGGATCGCAGCATCGTGATCGCCGAATCCGAACATGGCGAACGCTTCGTCGCGGCGATCGGACGCGGCAACCTCTGGGCGACACAGTTCCATCCGGAGAAGAGCCAAAAGCACGGCTTGCAATTACTGGCCAACTTCGCGGCGATGTGAACGATGACAGGCCAACAACCGCCACCGATCACTTTGACCGAGCGTGCTCGGCGGATCGATTTGATTCGCCAGATCGCAACAAGATTGTACTTCCGTGGCCGAGTGGAATACCGGCATGCCTACGGTTCGACTGGGCCAGCTCAAATCCGGCTTGGCAGCAGAATCGGTGATGACGAGATGCGCGTCTTCGCTCAGGCATTCGATTGGGATGAAGATCCGCGACAGTTTTCGTTGGAGTCGGTCATGGCTCACGAATGTGGTCACCAAGTCTTTTATCGTCATCGGTGGCTGCGACGATGGTTTGGAGCCGACGTTTCAGAAGCACATGAAGAGGTCATTGCCTCGTTAATTGGAGCCTTGCTTGTAACGACCGTCGCCGACCATGATGCGCTCAAGGATAAAGCGCTCGGCGACGCACTTATGGCAGGGACAAAACCGGCCGACTCGGTGGCGTTCATCAACGGCATCTACAAAGTCTTGGAGGTTGCGCTATGTTAGGAAACAAGACGCTCATTGAAGTTCGCGCGGAGATTTCCAAACGGCTGAAGGAAGCTGGGATTGATGAAGAACAGTTCCGAGCAGAGCTTCGCCAAGTCGGTTCGGTAAAACGGAAAAAGCCCATGACGGTCGAGTCGATGCTTGAGACCGCCGGCTCGACCAAGAGAAAAAAACGCCGCCGAGCCGTCTCGAAGACTCATTGATGTGCCAGTGTTTTCGCGGAGATTCGGAAGCGAGATGTCATGTCCTGGCGAGTTCATTGGGTGATTCTGAAGACCTGCCTCTCGGAGCGGTTCGTGTATCGCGGGGACTTCGCGTTCGGGACGTTGCTGAGGTTCATGCCGATCATCACGCAGGTCTTTCTCTGGAGCGCGATCTACTCCGCCGGAACCAGCCGCGAAAAACCGGATTTGAATGGCTACACCTACGCGAACATGGTGGCGTACTACCTGCTGGCGATGATTAGCCGAGCGTTCTCCTCAATGCCGGGACTGGCCAGCGGAATCGCTCGCGAGGTGCGGGACGGGACGGTCAAGAAATATCTCACGCAGCCGATCGACATGCTGGGCTATTTGTTCTGGCACCGCGTCGCTCACAAGCTGGTTTACTACGTCGTGGCGATCGGCCCGTTCGCGTTGGTCTTCTGGCTGTGCCGAGGCTACCTGCCCGGCTGGCCGGATGCTTGGACGATGCTGGCGTTTGTTCTGTCGCTGGAGTTGGGCTTCTTAGTTGGCTTCTTGCTGGAAGCTTGGTTGGGGCTGATCTCCTTTTGGTTTTTGGAGGTCAGCTCGCTGCTCTTCATCTACATGATGATCAACTACTTTTTGTCCGGTCACATGATCCCGTTGGATTGGCTGGGACCGATTGGAGACTGGGTGCGCTACGCTCCGTTCCAATATCTGGCGTACTTCCCGGCCGCGATCATGCTCGGCAAATATCAGCCGGCTCAGTTGTGGAGGGAGTTGGGCATCGAAGCGGTGTGGGTGGTCGTGTTGTTCGCGCTGTGCCGGTTCACGTTGGCTCGCGGAGTTCGGCGTTACGGAGCGTTCGGCGGGTGAGCAGCCTGAAGGATTTTGGCGAGCGGAGCATAGATGTTCTTGGGAAGTGCCGGCGCGCGGAGCGAAAGGGGGAAGTTCCACAGCAGAGCCCAGTCTCGAAGGCGGAGTTCCGAATGGCATTGGTGGCAATGCAGGCCCCGGCCAGCGTCCATCAGGCGGTACAAGCGGCTCATCAAGCGGTCCACCAAGTTGCTGGTGCGATGGCAGTCCGGATGGTCGTAGGCGATCACATAGTCGTCGGTTTTGTCTCGCCGTTTGCTCAGCATTGCGGGGACGGCGGTGGGCCAGGTTTGGGTGGCGGACTTCGGCAACACCACCTCTTTTGCCGCAGAGAAGCGAAGAGCTTGGTCCGGACGATGCCCGCAACCCAACCGAGACACCGATCGCCACGCGAATTCACGACCGCTGCTTCTCGATTTGTTTGTTCCTCATTTTGTTGCCAGCTCCGAATTTGAATCGGCTGGCAAAAAGATGTGGGGCAAGAAAGATTGGCTCAATGGTTCGACAGAAGGAAGCAACTGATGGTCCGATTCATTCCAGCGGAGGAATTGAAAAGCAGGTACGACGTGTTTGGCCACTTTTACTCGGTCAGAGTTTCTCGGAACACGGTCGTTCATTGCCGAAGTGTTCTCGAAATTGTGGAGCAAGCGGATTCCCCGGACGAATTGTCGGTGCTTTCCAAGCAAAAGCCTGACGCGGTTTTCATCATGATGAATCCCGGTTCGTCCCGACCGTTAGTCGCGGTCAACAATCGCATTGATGCCGAAGAACTCCACGAATTGCCCATCTCGCTGGTGCCGACCAAGCCCGACACGACGCAATATCAAGTGATGCGATTGATGCACCATTGCGAATGGCGGCATGTGAGGGTTCTCAATTTGTCGGACCTGCGCTGTTCCAAGAGTGCCGAGTTCTTCAAGCAGTTCCAACGCTCCACTGAAGACCCCACGCGATCTGCCACTCAGCCCGCGAATCAAGAGTTGCGAGGTGAATGCGACGTTGGGTGACGTTTCCGAATTCGGGCGACAGTTGGTCGCGCGTGTGGCAACTGGGAATGTTTCAAGCACAGCGTCAAGGCTTCGTCGGCGACGGCGGAGCGTCGCGCCACATTCTGGCTTGCCGAATTCGAGGGGCCTCCGTTACCCATGCGCTCATGGCAACCATGATGTCTGAAACTGAATCGGGAACGGAGCGCGGGCGGAGGTCGAGTTGGCTCGACTGGATCGCGGTGCTGTGGATCGTCGGGTACGCGCTTTTCTTTTTTCACTTCACGCTGCCCAATAGCAATCCCCCCAGAGGGCGTCTCATTGTTTGGTTGGAATTGCCGGACATTTTGTGGTCGAACATCGTGTCGCCGCCGGACACTCCCGCATCGAGCGCATCGAGTTGGTCGAATCTCTTGCAACGGCTCGATCTCATCGTGATCGCGGCGGCAATTTGGCTGGGGAGTTGGGCAGTTGGAAGTTTGTGTTTGCGCGCGTTGCGAATGCCGCTCGCGAGTGGTTCGGTTGAGCGACTCGTGGTCGCTTGCGGCGTCGGGTTGTCGGCTGTGTCGCTGTTGACGTTGGGCAGCGGGTTGGCCGGATGGTTGTCGCCGGTGTGGTTGGGCGGCGCGCTGCTCGCGGCCTTCATGCTTGAAGGTGGGCTGTGTCTGAGAGAGCGGCGAAGCCGCAACGTAGACGAGTCACTCCGTGACTCGAATTCGAGTCGCGGAGCGACTCGTCTACGTTGGGAATTGCTCAAAGGGGTGATCTCGCGCGGTGAGCAGATTCCGTTTGCGCTCGTGGCGAAGAGTCTTGCCGTCGTGGCCATGAGCCTGTTCCTGATGGCGATGTTGCTTGGATCGTTGTTGCCGCCGACGGACTTCGATGTGAAGGCGTATCACCTGACCGGGCCGAAGGAGTATTTCCTCAATAGCCGGATCACGTTCCTGGAGCACAACGTCTACACGAATTTTCCATTCCTGACCGAGATGCTGTGCTTGCTGGGCATGGTGCTGCGGCAGGATTGGTATCGCGGGGCGTTGGCGGGCCAAGCGGTGTTGATGGGGTTTGCTCCGCTGACGGCGCTGGCGTTGTTCAGTGCGGGAAGGCGATGGTTTCGTGAAACGGTCGGCTGGTTGGCGGCGGTGATTTTTCTCTCGACGCCGTGGACGTATCGCTTGGCGATCATCGCCTATGTCGAGGGAGCGTTGTCGTGCTACCTGTTCTTGACGTTGTTCGCCGTGTTGCTGGCGGTGGAGACCGTGCGTCGCAAAGGGAGTGGCTCGGAGTCCCATCGGTTGTATCTGCTGGCGGGTTTGTTCGCGGGGAGCGCGATGGCGTGCAAGTATCCGGGATTGGTGTCGGTGGTGATTCCGTTGGGGTTGGTGAGTCTCTTGGTGGTTGGGAAAAAGGATAGCGGCTATCGGCTATCGGCTCTCGGCTTTCGGCCGGAGAGACTGTGGGGCGCGTTGATGTTCTTGATCGGCACGGCGCTGACCGTGGGGCCGTGGTTGATGAAGAACTTGTTGGCGACTGGGAATCCGGTGTATCCGCTGGCCTTCGGGATTTTCGGCGGACGGGATTGGGATGCGGCCTCTCATGCGAAGTGGAATGCGGGACATAGCCCGGCGACTTACGCGTTCGGTGATCTGGCGGAGAAGTTCATCGACGTGACGGCGAAGGCGGATTGGTTGAGTCCGTTGTTGTTTGGGCTGGCACCGCTGGCGGTGTTGGCGGGAGTGCAAATGGCAAATGGAAGATGGCAAATAGAAGATGGCAAATTGGAGGACACTGCGAAGCGCGCGGCTTCCATCCAGCGATCGTCATCGCTCATCCGCTGGCTGTGGTTGTATGTGGCGTACTTGTTCGCTCAATGGTGGTTGCTGACGCATCGGATTGATCGGTTTTGGGTGCCGTTGATTCCAGTGGTTGCGTTGTTGGCGGCGGTGGGTTGCATGAGGTCGTCGAGCCAACTGTGGCAACGCGCGTGTGGTGCGTTTGTGGTGTTGTCGGTGCTGTTTAATCTTGGGTTCATCACGACGACCTTGTGCGGGTTCAATGCGTATCTGTCGGATCTCAATAAAGCTCGCGAGGGGGCGGAGAACACGGCGGAAGGGATTCACTATCTCAATCAGTTGGTCGAGGAGCATCCGATGAAGCCGACTGTGTTGTGCGTGGGCGAGGCTCAAGTGTTCGATGCTCGGATGCCGGTCCTTTACAATACAGTGTTCGATCATCCGATCTTGCGAGATTGGTTGGCGAAGCGTCCGGAGCAAGACCTTCCCGACCGCGATTGGCCGCTGCGGCCGATCGCGGAAGTGCGTGAGAAATTCGAGTCGGCTGGAGTCACGCTGGTGCTGGTCAATTGGCAGGAGTTGTTGCGGTATCGGAGGACTTATGGGTACTCGGACTTCGTGACGCCGCAACGATTTCGTTGGCTGCGCGAGCAAGGATTGCTTGGTGATCCGCGTCAGTTCGGGATGGGGATGCGAAGTTTTGAGTCGCTGTCGGACGCTGAACAAGAAGAGGTCGAGCAGTGGGCACCGGAGTTGAAAGTGTCGTGGCAGGGGACGCGAATGTTTGTGACGTGGCAGTTGTTCGCCGTGCAGACTCGTCGAGTTGATTGACCTCGCAGCATCGTGAATTGCGCGCGAGCAGGTTGTGCGACTTTGGTCAATCGGGGGTTTCAGAAGTCGGCATTGCGGGTTTCCGAGAGCGTAGATAACGTCCCACCTCAGAAGGGTGCTGTCGGGGCATCCTGTCTGGGTCTTGTAGGTGGTTCTCGAGTTTGCGTGTGGACGTGCAACGAACACCGCAAGCGGCAATGCGTGCTCCTGCGAAGCCTGGGTCTCTCAGTCGTGCCGCCTGGAAAGCGGTGCTAGTTCGAGGAATTGCGTGAATGGCTAAGAAACTTTTTGTGGGTGGGTTGGCTTGGGCGACGACCGACGATGGACTCCGTCAGGCGTTCGACCGATTTGGACAAGTGGCGGAAGCCAAGGTCATCATGGATCGTGAAACGGGTCGCTCTCGCGGCTTCGGTTTCGTGAGCTTCAACGATGACGGCCAAGGCAGTGCCGCCATGCAAGAGATGGACGGCGCGCAGCTCGATGGCCGAACCATCAAGGTGAATGAAGCGCAAGAGCGTGCTCCGCGTCCGGGCGGAGGGGGCGGAGGAGGCGGAGGTTTTGGCGGCGGTGGCCGCGGTGGTCGAGGCGGATACGGCAATCGTTAACCCCGACGGTGCCCGCGACACTTCACGAGGACGCGGCACGACAATTTGAAACACGACAATTCAAGACACAACAGAGCCGGGAGTCATCCCGGCTTTTTTTGTTGCCAAGTGAGGCGTCACGAAGAATCCATAGGGTTCGGCTCCGGTACAGTCGAGAATCCTGACGCTCGTAAAGAGAGTTTTGATCATCGCGGTATCTCCAGAGTTGGAATGGAATAGCTCCTCGCCGGTTGCTGAGTTTAGAACGGCGACTCGCTTTTCGCCGCGACGCTCGGCGCTTAGAACTTCGCCTCGGTTGAGCCACACGCGGGAAGCGGGAGTGTCCGCAGTGCCCAAAGGCGGCCCCATTACCTCTTTTCTTCGTGGAGATATCTTATGAGCACTCCCACTCAGTCACGGCGCGAGTTTTTGCAAACCTCATCGACGGTCGCTCTCTCGGCGGCGGCGGTGGCTCAATTGAGCCTCTCGTCCGGCGTTTATGCGGCGGGCGATGACGTCATCAAGATTGGATTGGTCGGTTGCGGCGGTCGCGGGACCGGAGCGGCGGATCAAGCACTCAGCACGGAAGGCAATGTCAAACTGGTGGCGATGGGCGATGCCTTCGCGGACTCGCTCAACGGAAGTCTGCGCGGCCTAAAGAAGCATGGCGATCGAGTCGCCGTGGACGATAGCCACAAGTTCGTCGGGTTCGATGCCTACAAACAAGTGATCGACAGCGACGTTGATCTGGTGCTGCTCGCCACTCCCCCCGGTTTCCGCCCGACACACTTCGAGTATGCCGTGTCGAAGGGAAGAAACGTCTTCATGGAGAAGCCGGTCGCCGTCGATGGTCCGGGCGTTCGCAAAGTGCTCGAAGCGGTCAAAGTCGCGAAGGAGAAGAACCTGAAGGTCGGCGTCGGCCTGCAACGCCATCACCATGACGGCTATCTCGAAACGCTCAAGCGGATTCACGACGGAGCGATCGGCGATGTCATCGCCATGCGATGCTACTGGAACAATCCCGGAGTGTGGGAACCGCGGATCAGTCACGAGCAGGCCAAGTCGGAAATGGAGTACCAAATGAAGAACTGGTACTACTATCTGTGGCTCTGCGGCGATCACATTTGCGAGCAGCACATCCACAACCTCGATGTCTGCAACTGGGTCAAGCGAGGGCATCCTGTGATGGCTCGCGGCATGGGTGGCCGGCAGGTGCGCGTCGATAAGCGCTACGGCGAAATCTACGACCACTTCGCCGTCGAGTACCAATACGCCGATGGCTCGTGGATGTTCAGCCAATGCCGCCATCAGCCAAACGTCTGGAACAGCGTGACCGAGTACGCTCACGGCTCGAAGGGCTTCTGCGACGTCAGCGGCCACTCGATCACGGCGGGTGCCGACAAGTGGAAGTTCCGCCGCGACAAGTCGGTCACTCGCACCGATCCGTACCAAGTCGAGCACGATGATCTGTTCCGAGCGATCCGCAACAACACGCCGTACAACGAAGGTGAGAACGGTGCGAACAGCTCGCTGACCGCCATCCTCGGCCGCATGGTCGTGTACTCTGGCAAGGAAGTGACTTGGGAAGAGGCGCTCAACTCGAACATCGACACGATGCCGAAGAACCTCTCGTGGGACGCCGATCCGCCAACCAAGCCGAACGCGAACTTCGAATACCCGATCCCCACACCGGGCATCACGAAGGCCGTGTGACAACGGGATTGTGCGACGACTGTGAAAATCGAGCGGCCCGGTTTCCTCTGAAGCCGGGCTGCTTCGTTTCACGGGTTCGGTCCCCAGAACAGGCAAGGGGTTTCGATGGGCAGCGGTCCCCGGCTATAGTCTGCCCACTTTGAAACAACATTCCGTTGAAACGACGCAGACGAATCGTTTGCCAGGACTTCATCATGAGCCGCACAAAGACAGCTCCGCCGATCCATCCCAAATACCATCCGGCGGCTCGTGAGTTTTTGGATCACGCACTGCGGTTCGCTCAGAAGAAGTTCGTGAAGTCCTCGGAGGACGCCCACATCTCTGGCCGACAATTGCTGGAAGGGATCCGCGAGCTGGCTCTGAAAGAATTCGGCATGATGACGATCCCCGTGTTTCGACACTGGGGTGTGACTTCCACCGAGGACTTCGGTCGCATCGTCTGGGAACTCGTCGAGCGTGGTGACATGCGAAAGACGGACACCGATCAGCTCAGTGACTTCGTCGGCGTTTACGATTTCGATGATGTGTTCGATCGCGGCTACGACATCGACACCTCGTCCGCCTTTCGCCGCTAAACCACGACCTCATTGAACCAGGGGAGACTCGCGTGGTGCGAACGGATGCGCCCGACACTGCCTCGAATTGCCTTGAAACGAAGGCTCGGCAGCGGTTTGCGCTGGCAACCGGCTTGGCCGCAATGTGGCTGCTCGGTTTGGGCGTGCTCTCCTTCACGACCGCGAACCCCATCACGCTCAACCGAGATCAAATCCGGGAAGCCGATGACGTCCTGACCGCCGTCGTGGACGATCCCGCGACAGGCCGGGTGCGCGTTGAGACCGCTTGGAAAAACGTCGTCCGTGACGAACATCTCACGTTACCCAATCTGGCAACGTCGAAGCCCTCTTCTGGCCAGCGGCTCTTGGTTCCCGTCCGAAAATCGAAGACCGGCTGGCAAGTGATGCCTTCAAAACTTCCAAAGGAGCCGCCGCTGGTTTATCCGGTCAGCGACGAATCGGAGCGGCAACTGCGATTGCTTCTGAAATGACGGAGTCGCAGGCACGAAAAAAGCCCGGCGTCGAATGACGTCGGGCTTCGGATTCCAGATCAAAAATGCTCGCGGCGAGAACTAGCTGCGAGGCATCGTTGCGGTGACGGACGGCTTCACGCGGCGGCGAACGTCAGTTTCCAGCACTCCGAAGGCTTGCTCGTGTCGTTGCAAGGCCATCGACAGGGCGCTGAGCAATCGCTTGGCGGTGAAGTGATTCATGATGATCCGCTGACCGACATGCACGGTGACGTTGCCTTGAGCATACGGATTCGGGTTCAGGCCCAGATCCAGGATCAGCTCTTCCGGCGTGCTCGACACGCGACAGAAGTTGGCGTAGCCCGCGCTGACCGTGGCATCATCGACCGTCAGGGTCTGTTGCGGGGCAGCGGCGGTTGGGGCAGCGGGGGCGGTGGTTTCATCAGCTTTGTCTTTGGCCACAGAGAGTCTCCTTCAGAAATGGGGAACGGAAATTTCAATCGTCAGCGGATGCTGAAAGACGGCTTCATCACGACTTGCCACTGAGGCGGCTCGGAAAGAAGTGCGGCAAGTTACTGACGCACGGCAAGTCGATCAACGGGAATTTCTCCGTTCCGAGACGCTCGTCCGAAACGACCTCGTTGACGGTCGGCAGAGTTCCCACAGACAACGCTTTTTCCGCTCCGAAGCGACCCCGTGAGCGTTCGTCGCGTGCCCCCAAAGAAAAACCCGTCGGGGT
The DNA here is from genome assembly GCA_046156195.1 of Planctomycetaceae bacterium. Lineage (GTDB taxonomy): Bacteria > Planctomycetota > Planctomycetia > Planctomycetales > Planctomycetaceae > SXKJ01. Next base: position 23,656 of record JBJXEX010000183.1, read on the forward strand.
GTCATGTCCCGACGGGCCGAGTGAAAGAAAAGAAAAAGTCCGATCCTTGTGTCCGATCATCGGGGCCGACTCATCCCTGGGCGGCCCCCACACTGGCACGGCGGTTCTGACATGCGTCCCTCCTGTGGTCACGGAGAACAGTCCCTCTTACGAGGGGAGGCAGACATCGCATCGACACCGACAGTCTACCTCCGAGCCGTGTCGCGCCAAGAACTTTTTGAAGATTCATCTGACCGCTGACAGGCGACACCAACGGACAGACCACTTTTGTGTGTCGGGCAAGCTGGTCCGATCAGGTCGCGTTGACCCACGCGGGCAACGGATTGATTGCGAAGCCTTCCACGCGATCGGTGATGTCGATGAAGACATTGATTCCCGCGTCGCCGCTCAACTTGTCGGTTCCCCCCTGCCCATTGAGCGTGTCATCGCCGTTGCCGCCCAGGCAGGTGTCGCTCCCCGCTCCGCCGAGCAGAATGTCGTTGCCGTCGCCGCCGTAAAGCGTGTCGTTGCCCGCTCCGCCATTCACGGTGTCGTTGCCTGCGAATCCCGACAGAGCGTCGTTGCCAATGCCACCCAGCAGAAGGTCGTTGCCGTTGCCCCCATTGAGCGTGTCGTTGTCGGTCCCCGAAGTGAGCGTGTCGTTGCCGCCGTTGAGCGTGTCGTTGCCGTCGCGTCCCTTGAGCTGATCGCTGCCGACATCCCCTTGCAGCGAATCGTTTCCGGCTCCGCCAATCAGCGTGTCATTGCCCGCTTCTCCAATCAGCGTGACGTTGCCAGAAAAGGCGCTCGCATCCAGTTTGTTGCCGCTGGTTCCACCAGTGAGGTGAGCGGCTTCAAAGCCGATCGCGACATCGGTCCCGTTCCCTGTGAGTTGCGTGTTCGTCAGCGTGAAGTGCGCGTTGCCAATCTCGACGAGCAGATCCAGAGTTCCAGCACCTCCATCGAGCGTGTCGTTGCCGGTGCCGCCAAGCAGCGTGTCATCGCCGCTCTCTCCGAAGAGCTTGTCGCTGTCACCCATGCCGACCAGCGAATCGTTGCCGTCACCACCAGAGAGCGTGTCCTTGAGGCTGCCACCTTTCAGCGAATCGTTCCCCGCGTCGCCGTTGAGCACATTGTTCCGCGAGGCGGATCCATTGAGCGTGTCGTTCCCGCTGCCGCCGTTGAGCGTGACTCCGCCCGTCCCCGTGAAGGAGGTCGCGATCAGCGTGTTGTTGCTCGCTCCGCCGGTGAGGTTCGCCGACTCAAAGCCGATCAACGAATCGGTGCCGATGCCTACGAGCTGACTGTTGGTCAGAGTGAGGTTCGCGTCGGCCGCTTCGATCAAAGCATCCGTCCCCGTTCCGCCGTCCAGCAGGTCGCTGTCGAGTCCCCCGGTCAACGAGTCGTTGCCACCTTGACCAAGCAGTGTGTCGATGCCGGCAGCTCCCACGAGCACATCGTTTCCAGCTCCACCTTGCAGTGAATCGTTGCCCGCTCCGCCGTCGATCGAATCGTCTTCGGAGTTACCGTTGAGGTCATCGTTGCCCGCTCCGCCGAGCAGCGTGTCAGCTCCGACGTTCCCTTGCAGCGAGACCTTAAGCGTCATCGCCGACGCATCGAGCCGATCGTTGCCGTTGTCACCAATGACCGACACAGACGCGGAGAAGAGCGCATCGACGGCCGACAACGTCAGAGTGTCGCCGCCGTCCTTGAGCAGAATCGTCAGTGAGGTCGCCGGGGCCGAGAACTCAACCGGCGTGCTTGTCGAGACGCTCGACAGCCTCGACAGGCCGTCACCGGGCGTCGAGTTGTCTTCGAGCAACGCATAGTCCGAGGTCGCCGCGAATTGGTACGTCCGATCGGTCACGGTCAGCCGATCGCCGATCGTGGAAGTGACCGCCTGGTAGTTGAGCACCGAGGTCGTTGAGCCAGTCGTCATCGAAATCGAACCGTTCGCCGCGTCGTAGAAAACGTGAGTCACGCTGTCGAACGTGCCGTTCTTCAAGACGAGTTGATCGCCGGAGCCGCCGGAGCCCCCGCCCACAAACGTCGCTCCGCCAGCCGGAATCGGATTGCCGCCCGAGAAGTCGATCGTCACCGAATCATCGGCCGAGGTTCCCGTGATGATCAGCGGCGTCGCCGGGTTGAGCGGAGTCGTCACGATCACGGTGCTGGTCGTGTTGTCGATGATCTCGATGTTGCTGCCGTTCAGCAGAATCGTGACGTTGGTGTTCGTCGTCGGCAGGTTCAGCGAGGTCGGTTGAGCCTCGTAGGCTCCGATGTCTGCTTGCGCGGTTCCGTCGTTGTCCGCGTCGATCGGTCGAGGCAGCAACCGCTGATCGTCCGACGTGGAGGTCGTTGGCGTGTTGCCATCAATGGCCGGACTACCGGGCAACAGCGCGTGAGTGAATGTCGGGCCGCCGTTGTCCTGCAACGGGCCGAGCTGAGCACTTTGATTTTGCAGGTCATCCGTCCGAAAGCCCGAACCTCCCTGCGTTGAGCCGATCAAGTTGTGTCCGAGGCTGTCGAGCGTGCCAAACAGGTCGTTTCCGGAATTCCCCGCCGAGTTCCCTGCGAGGATCGAGCCGCCCATCGTGACAGTCGCCTGACGAAAGATCCCGCCCCCTTCGGCCGCTGCGGAGTTCGCTGCGATCGTGCTGTCCGTGATGACCACCGAGCTACCCAGCCCGTTGAAGATCCCGCCCCCTTGGTTCGAAACTTGATTGCCAGAGATCGTCGTCAGCAGCAGCGAGATGGTCGGCGAGCCGGACAGGTTGACGTTCGCGATCCCGCCTCCGTCCGCTGCCAAGTTGCCAGAGATCGTGCTGTAGTTGGCGACGAACGTCCCGTTGTTGAAGACGCCCCCTCCCTTCGATCCGACTCCGGTCGCGTTGTTCTTGATCGTCGACTGAATCACGGTCAGCGAACCGCTGCTGGCATTGACGATCGCTCCACCGTTGAAGGCTGAAGAGTTGTTCCGGAACACTCCACGAGTCACCGTCGTCACACTGCCGTTGAAGAGTGCTCCGCCACCCAGCGAACCGTTCGACGAGTTCAGTTCGATCATCGAATCCAAGATCGTCAGCGAACTCCCGGCCCCGTAACTGGCGATCGCTCCGCCGCCGCCAGAGGCCGAGTTGTCTTTCAGTACGACGTCAGTCAGCACCAGCGTTCCAAAGTTCCGAACGCCGCCCCCTTCTTCTTGCGACAGCGACGAAAATCCGCCGCGAATCGTGATCTGCGAAAGTTCCACCGGGACACCGGCCGCGATGTCGAACACGCGATCCATCGTCAAGCCGTTGATGAACGTGTCGTCCGCACCTGCTCCGGTCAGAGTCACGCCGTCGAGAATGTCCAAGTCGCCGGTCGCTCCTGCGTTCTCGCCCGCACCGAATTGAACCAGAGAATACGTTCCGGCAGGCAGAGTGATTGTGTCGCCGCCGGTCAAAGCGTTGGCCTCTTGGATGGCCGCTCGCAACGTGACTCGGCCCATCGCATCCGCAGCAATGCCGTCGCCAGGGTTCGCATCCGGCGCATCGGCGGGACTATCGACCGTAAACGCTGCCAGCAGTGCGCGGTCTTCCAAGCACTGAATGCCGACGGGCAACGTTCGTCGCCGCCGATTTTTGAAACACCGGATTCTCATCCGGGCGAGCCAATCAATGCGCATAGCAACTCCTCAAAATACGGAGATTGCCTCGCGAACGATCCCCCTCGAAAGCACCGGCCCGCTGGTGTCACTTCGAGGTCCAGAGTGGTCCGGACTCGCTCGCTCGGTCCCGCCGTAGGGCGGCAGACGTCAATTCGGTGGTCATGCTATCCAAGCCAGTCCCAGACAGCCAGCGAAATTTTCCAGAGGGAATCGGCGAAACTTCACAGCAAGCCTGGGGGTTCAATCGCCGTTGTTGGTCGGCCAAAGACGCGGATAGAGTTCACGCGACTTGGCGAAGTTTCGGCAAACACCCGTGCGGCGAAAGGCTCTTCCGATGCAAACGTTTCAGACACAACTCGGCTGGCGGCAGGCGACTTGGCGAATCCTCAAAGGGGGCATCGCTGTTGGAATCGTTGCCGCTTCGCTCGGAACTAGCCTCGTCGTCGCAGAAGACTCACCCGCCCGGCCGACCGCCAGCGTCGCTGCCGAAGTCGACCGCCTGATCGAAAGCCAATTGGCTGAGTCGAAAGTCACGCCAGCCGGACTCGTCAACGACGAGGATTTTCTCCGCCGAGTTCACTTCGACATCGCCGGCACGATCCCGACCGCCAAAGAAGTCACGCTCTTTGGACTCGATCCCGACACCAACAAGCGGGCGAAGGTCGTCGAGCAATTGCTCGGAAGCAACGACTACGCGACGAACTGGGCTCGCTACTGGCGCGACGTGCTGTTCCTGCGAGCCACCAACGAACGAGCCCGCGTCATGGCTCGCACGTTTGAAGACTGGATGACCAAGCAACTGCAAGCCAACGTCGGCTGGGACGACATCACCCGCTCGCTCATCAACGGCAACGGGGACATCTCCGAACACGGCGAGGCTGCGCTGATCTTCATTCACGAAGCGAACCCCGAAGAGATCGCGGGCGAAGTCTCTCGCATTTTCCTCGGCATCCAAATGCAGTGCGCGAACTGCCACGATCATCCGACCGACAAATGGACTCGCGACCAATTTCATTCGCTGGCGGCGTTCTTCCCCCGCATCACGCTGCGACGCGATCCCGACAACCCGATCGGCTTCACGGTGACGTCGTTCAACGAAGGACGCGGCCCCGGCGGTCGGCCGAACTTCAACCAGTTGCTCGAAGGAGCGAAGTTCGCGTTCCAGCGGAACGATCGCAACCGCGACGGCAAGCTGTCGAAAGACGAGGCCGAAGGGACGATCCTCGGTCGAGCCTTCGACCGCATGATCGAGCAGGCCGACAAAGACAAAGACGGCCGATTGTCGCTCAAGGAAATCGAAGAGATGCCCGCTCCGCCGATGCAGCCCGGTCGCGGCAAGGCCGAGCATCACATGCCCGACCTGTTGCATCCGAACGACGAGGGAAAGCTGATGACCCCAGCGCTCTTCACGACCAACGTCAAAGGGCGCGTCGGCATGGAAGACGAGGACCGCCGCGAGCTGCTCGGCAAGTGGATCACGTCGCCGAACAACACCTGGTTCGCGAAATCGCTGGTCAACCGAGTCTGGGGCGAGCTGCTCGGCGAAGGTTTTTACATGCCGATCGACGACATGGGGCCGGAACGCAAGCCGCGCATGGTCGCCGCTCTCGATCTTCTCGCCGCTGAGTTCGTCAAACACGACCACGACCTGAAATGGCTGCTCCGCACGATCACCGCCACGAACGCCTATCAACGGCAGATCCGCTACAACGAACCGACCGAGAATCCTGTCCCGTTCGCCTCGGCGATCCCCGTTCGCCTGCGATCCGACCAGATTTTCAACGCAATCATCAAAGTGCTCGGCGTCGATGAAGGCCCGCGCGGCTTCGACGCTCCGTTGGGGCGAGGCGGTCGCCGTTCGCCGCGAAGCCAGTTCGAGGAGAAGTTCGGCTACGACCCCTCGACGCCGCAGGACGAGTTGCTCGGCAACGTCCCGCAGGCATTGACCCTGATGAACTTCGCACCCCTGACGAACGCTCTGCGAGCCGACGGCAACACGCGGCTCGGTCAAATCCTGGCCAACAACAAAGACGATCGGGACGCCATCGCCGAGCTGTACCTCTCCTTCCTCGCCCGCGATCCGTCGAAGAAGGAAATGACCATCGCCACCGAGTACCTCGCCAAAGTCAGCAACCGCAAAGAGGCCTTCGAGGACCTCGCCTGGAGTCTGCTCAACAGCAGCGAGTTCATTTCGAAGCGATAGTTTGTGTTTTGTCCTTTGTGTTTTGTTCTTTGCAAAACACAAAACACCAATGACCAAGGACTTTCCCATGCTCAGCCATCACGAACAAGTTCGCATCACGACGCGCGGCCTCAGCCGACGGAACTTCCTGCACTCGGTCACTGCCGGAGCGGCGGCTGTCGGCACGCTCAACCTGCGGGACTTGATGAGCCTGCAAGCGGCTGAACTTCAGAAGCAGGGGAAGTCGATGATCCTGCTCTGGATGAACGGTGCCCCCAGCCAGTTCGAGACGTTCGATCCCAAGCCGGACAACGCCGACGTCACCGGCGAGACGAAAGCCATCGACACAAACGTCCCCGGCATTCAGATCGCGCAGCATTGGGACAACGTCGCCAAGGTGATGAACGAGATCGCTCTCATCCGCTCGTTGACGAACAAGGAAGGGCAACATCAGCGGGCGACCTTCCAAATGCACACGGGCTACATCCCGTCGAGCAGCGTCAAGTACCCGTCGCTCGGCTGCAACATCGCGAAGATGCTCGGCGATCTCGACCGCGATCTGCCGACCGTCGTCTCCGTCGGCGCGACCGAAGGAGCCGGATTCCTCGGCGTCGATTACGAGCCGTTCGTTGTCGATCGCCCCGGTGAGCTGCCGCAAAACGTCGCCGCGTCGGCCAACGCCGATCGGTTCAATCGACGAGTCGGGTTGCTCGACCAGATCGAGAAAGAGTTCTCCGATCGAGGGGGCCAAGTCGTCGCCACGAACCACAAACAGCTTTACTCGAAGGCGTCGAAGTTAGTCCTCAGCCCGGACGTCAAACGCTTCCAGTTCGACGATGAGTCACCATCGACTCGTGATCGCTACGGCAGTTCCGAGTTCGGCAAGGGCTGCTTGCTCGCCCGCCGCATGGTTGAATCGGGCGTCCCGTTCGTCGAAGTCTCGTCGCGCGGCGCACCCGGAGCGGGCGGCAATTGGGACACGCACCAAGATGTCTTCAGCCGCACGAAGTCGCTCATCGAAGCGACCGATCCCGGCATGGCCGCACTCATCAGCGATCTGAAAGAACGCGGTTTGCTCGACAAGACGCTCGTCGTCTGGATGGGCGAGTTTGGCCGGACCCCGAAGATCAACCCACGCGGTGGCCGAGACCACTACCCGCGCGTCTTCAACGCTGCGATGGCCGGCTGCGGAGTCAAAGGAGGCCAAGTCATCGGAGCCTCCACAAAAGACGGCAGCGCGGTCGATCACGACGCCGTCACGGTTCATGACCTGTTCGCGTCGATCTGCAAGGCCCTCGACGTCGATCCGTCCCACGAAAACATCAGCCCGCTCGGCCGCCCCATCAAGATCGTGGACGGCGGCAAGCCAGTGTCGAAGTTGTTTGCGTAGCTCCAGCCGAAATGGCGAACGGCAGAGTGTCCGCTTCTTGAGGGCCAAGCGTCAGTCGTCGACAGGTGTAGGTGGAGCCAATTCAATTCAACCATCACGGAGCGGCGCTGGCCTTGTCGGCTGTTGGGAAAGTCGCCGGGATCGGCAGAGTCACTTGGTTGGTGGCGGCCCACTCGCTGCCACGGGCGACGACCGATTGAAAGCCGACGCACTTCATCGAGTAGTCGGCGTGCCCCATGACGGTCGTGAAGACTTTGCCTTTGCCGTAGGGAATCCACCAGATCATCGGCTCGTGAGCACCAGTGCCACCTTTGGCCGAGTCCGAAAAGGCAGTCGCGATTAAGTGCATGTCTGCGGCAGGACCGCGTTGGCCGTGGTAAAGCTCGTCTTTGGTGTGCAGCCACTCGGCGGGCATCCCTTTGACAACGGGATGTGCGGTGTCTCTCAGGCGGATCGTGAATTCATGCTGCGGACCGTGACCGGCTCCGGGGCCTTGTCCTTTGGCGGTGCGGATGATTTCACCTGCGTCATTGGTCGTGATGCGGTCGCCAAATCCGGCTCCACGCCAGCCGAGGCCGATCATCTTGTTGAAGTCGGACCATTGTTCGAAGGCGTTGTTCGCGGCGTGGACGATCACCAGTCCCCCTCCGCCTCCGACGAATTTCTCAAGATCACGCTGCACCGGCTCCGGCCAGAGTTCGCCGTTGTAGTTGCTCAGCACCACTTGAAAGTCCGCGAACTTCGGGCGGAAGGAATTCCAAGCTTCGGCAGGTGACTTGCCGGGTGGGGTCGTTGAAACCGAAACGTCGAAGCGCCCGCTGCGCGTCAGAAATTCCTGAAGGATTGGGGTCGTCCCCTTCCAGTTGTGGTTGTTCTGGCCGTCGACGATCAGCAGTTTGAGTTTCTCGGCGGCCGAGGTGTCCTGAGCCATCCACGACGACAACAACACCAACACACACAACAGGCGTTTCATGGCAAATCCTTGGTTGGAACAGAGCCGGTTTGATTCCGAAAAGTGCTTGGCTCGGTGAGAAAACTTGAGACGAATTTGTCCCGGCTGCCTAAAATCTCCTGACGATCGTCAGCGGCCGGGGAGCTTAAGCAGCATCCCGGTGGCCGGCAAATCTGAATCCCCCGGCATAGACGGAACAGTCCCACCTGCGTTTGAAAGTGCCTGTCGTTTTTGGGAATCCGATCTTCGGGTTCGTGACGCAGGTGACGATTACCCTTGCACGACACTCACAACGATTGCGCCGACAGGATCAATTGCCCCTACGGAATGGGACAATCACCGCTTGTCGAACCAGCCAATCAAAGGCTTGCTCACGCAGGGACTGGCCTTCGTGGTGGTCGTTTCCAATTCACGAGCGGAATTTCGCCAGCGGTCTCCGTTGGCGAACTGAGAAGGAGTTCTGTGATGCTTGTCCTGTCGAGACAACGCGACGAGAGCATCATCATTGGTGACCACATCGTCATCACGGTGGTGGATATTCGCGGCGATAAAGTGCGCTTGGGAATCGAGGCTCCGAAAGAAGTCACGGTTCATCGCCAAGAAGTCTACGAGGCCATCCAACGAGAAAACGCTCTCAAGACCAATGATCCCAAGGGGGAACCGGCCGAGAAAAAGGCCTAAGTTCGCCAGATTTGCTCTTCGCCGCAGGCACACTTCGCCTTTGCTGTCCGAGTTCGTTCGGCAGCGAGGCAGGGTGTGCCTGCGGCATTTTTGATTTTGAGCAGGAAATCCCAATTTCCAAAACTCAATGACCAAGGAAATCCAAAGCTCCAATTTCCAAGAATCAAGCAGAGCCTCGCGACGCAAAGTCTGAGTCGTCACGAAGGCAACTCCTTGGATTTTGATCGTTGGTCATTCCTTGGACATTGGGTTTTGGGCCTTGGACATTTGCGGCTTTGCCGCACTACTTCTTGGTGGCGTCGCTGACCGACTTCTCGTGCCAGGCTTTGGAGACTTCCGGGTTTGGCTTCAGGTCGCCGGAGGCTTCGTTGCGAATCCAGCGGATCGCAGCTTCGGTCGAGTCGAGGAATCGCTTGTCGGTCCAGGTGCTTTCGTTGTGTCCCAGATTGTTGAAGAAAATCTTGCCGTCACCCCACGAGCGGCACCACGCCACCGGGACATGCTCGGCCTGGATCGACTCGACCTCTTTGTCGCCGTCCTTCTTCTTGGAGACCTGACCTTTGGTTTTGCACTTTTCGATGTTGAGGCTCATCAAGACGTGGACGTTTTCTGGCACCCAGTGGTCGTACCAGTAGATTTCGTCCTTGATCTGGAACTCGCCGCCGAACGGCTTCATGGCCGAGTGAGCCGTGTCATGAACGGTGATCGTCACCAGCTCGCCCGCGTTCCACGGGTGTCCTTTGAACGTGCCGCCGGCCAAGTCCCAGTACCACTTGTGAGTGGGGTTGTTCGTGCGGAACGTGTCGGCTGCCGAATGGAAACCGATCCAACCGTGCCCCTTTTGCTTGAGCCACTCGTTCATAAAGTAGTCGCGGTCGGCGTCGGCGATGGGGAGTTCTCCGGTCGTGTAGAACATGACGATGTCGTAGTTCTTCAGGTTTTCCTTCGTGAAGTCGGCCTTCGTGTCCTGAGTGCAATGAACGGTGAACAGCCCCGTCTGCTGGCCGAGCTGCGTCATTGCGACCTCGGAAGCGGCGAGGTCCTTCTTCTGGCCATCTTTGACGTCGCGATTCACCGAGCCGTGTTTGAAACCCTTGCTCTCGGTCAGAAACAGAATCTTGGACTTCGGGGCCTGAGCGTTGGCCGAAGAGATCGACAGCAGGCTCAACAGGCTGGCCACGGCGAACGTGGACGCAAGAACTCGACGCAACATCTCAGAGGCTCCTTCAACAGCGGCGGGAGAAAATCAGCGGCTCGAACCGGTGCGAGCCAGGCCGGCAGATGATACGAGCCAACCGGCTCGGCCTGTAGCCAACCCGCATTTGAGGCCGTTGAACCGCCTCGCAAACCCAAATTGACACGTTTTTGGCGGACTTCCATAATCCCGCCGCTTCTCACGCTGGCCGGATTCTGCCTCGTGTGTGTGAAGGCTCTGTCTTGCCGAAGTTCTCGGCTCACCCAGGGAAAGGACTCCCGCGATGAGCGATCTCTCTAGCCCGCGACCGAACGTGAAACCTCCGCAGGATTTTCTTGCCGCGAGGTCGGAGGGGGCAACTGGCCTGGAAGACGTGCATGAGGTGCGGCTGCGCGGTTT
>JBJXEX010000197.1:0-7096 GCA_046156195.1 Planctomycetaceae bacterium
CCTCGCGCGGTCAAACGCCGCCCCAAGCCACTGGCCTTGCTCACCGAACCCCGCGCCACCGCCAAAGCCCGGCTCCTCGCCAGCCAGAAATCGTAAGCCATTCCCGCCGACGAATTCGGCTCGATCACCAAACCCGACCGAGACGCCCCCGAAGTCGCGCCCCACGTCCCCCGGAAAAACACCGCTCCTCTCGGCACCTCCGTTCTGCCACTCGACCTCACAACGAGGCTTGTCTGAGCGTGTGCGCGCAGACAGCCAAGCTGCTCTCGTCATTCGCTCCGCCAGTGACGCACTTGACGATAGTATACCGACGGCTCGTAATGCTCGCCGTAAACCATTGCGGCGCTAACGGCAGTGCCATTCGTCGCTGACACCTTTTCCTCCCCCAGGACAGTCGTGTCCGGCTAATGATTCCGCCGGTAGATTGAACTTCTTGTTTTCTAGTGGATTACGTTGCATGACAGGCGCGCACGATTTGAACTCGAAACGCAAAAATGCGAAAAAAAACCTGACGACCGGCAATTCCGCCGGGCGCTGGAGGTTGCATTATGCATGTCGGGGCGTTGGTTTTTGCGCAGCTCATGGAGTTTCTGCCGAGGCACGAATTCAATTCGTGTGTGCGTCGTTACAGAGGAGATCAGCGGCCGCGAGGCTTCTCGTGTCGCGATCAGTTTTTGTGTTTGGCGTTTGCTCAGCTCACGTTTCGCGAGAGCTTGCGGGACATCGTGACATGTCTGCGTGCGGTGCCGACCAAGCTTTATCACGCGGGCTTTCGCGGTCGCATTTCGCGGAGCACGTTGGCCGATGCCAACCGCGAACACGACTGGCAGATCTCTGCCGACTTCGCGCGACTCTACACGCTGACGACTCGTGCGGCGTTCTTCGTGACGCGTGCCAAACGCAATCTCGACGTCACCTGCCGTTCGCGACGTCGCGTGGACAAGACGACCGGTTTGCGCAGCGATCGGACGATCGTGCTGGCTGGTGTGAAGTCGGCCGAGTCGTACCCCGATTCACTGCGCCGCGTCACCTTTTACGACACCGAACAGAAGCGCGGGTTTGTGTTCTTGACGAACAACTTCGTGCTCCCCGTGCTGACCATCGCGATGTTGTACAAATGCCGTTGGCAGGTGGAACTGTTCTTCAAATGGATCAAACAAAATCTGCGGATCAAAGCCTTTTACCTCACATTCCGCACCCCGATTTGAAGTTTGATGCGGACGCGGTTGGCGAAATCTGAAATCCTTGGCGATGGATTGGAAACCATCCTCAGTCAAGGAGTTGTCACATGGATGCGAGCACCCGCGTCGAGTCTCAGGTTGTTGGTCCGTTGCCCGTCGTCGTCGCTCTGCTGGAACAGTGGGGCTCGCCAAAATCATTGACGACAACACTCCCTGGGAAGGTGAGGTGCCGCTGGGGATGCTCGTCGAAATCTTGATCGCCAATCGACTCATTTGTCCACAGGCCATGTATCAGCTCGGCGAGTGGGCGCAGGAGGCGGCGGTCACCGATTACTTCGGTCTGACTGCCGAGCAGCTCAATGACGATCGCTTCGGACGAGCCCTCGAACGTATCGCGGAGCACCGCGAAGTGTTGCAGTCCGCGTTCACGCTGGCCGCCGTCAAACAGTGGGATCTCGACGTGAGTCAAATCCATTACGACATCTCCACGGTCGAATTCTTCTGAGGCAACTGCAAGAGATGTTTCCGCGCACGCGGTTCCTCGACATGGGAGACAGCAAGCTCGACACACCGGAGAAATTGGTGGCCGCTCATTGCACGGCGGGCAAGTTCCTGTGCGCGGCCGCATTCACTCAGACGCTGCAACAGCACGGCGAAAGCGAAACGACAAGCGGAGACGCGCGAACGACATCTGGAAAAGCTGCGATCGGAGCTGAATCAAATCCAGAAGATTGCCGGGAAGTACAGCCTCAAGTCGGAAGCGGCCATCACGCGACGACTGGGCACCGTGTTGGGCAAGTACTCGGAGGGCAAGTTGTTCGAGACCCGCGTGACCAAAGCGAACAAGGGCTGGCGAGTGACCTGGTCGATCAACGCCATGTGAAAGGCCCGTTGACGGTGGCCCCGATGTTCGTTCTTGAAGAATCCGAAACGGATCGCGGGCTTGCTGAGCATCCTGACGTGGGCGCTAACGGTGCTGTTGTTGATGGAGCGTCAAGTGCGCCGCAAACTGAAAGGCCAGCCGATGTACGGTCTGTTGCCTGAGAACCGTCCGAGTCCTGCCCCCAGCGGCCCGAAGCTGTTGCAGAAGTTCGAGAACTTGAGCGTGATCATCATTCACAAGCACGGCGAGACGTACCGCCGCCTGTCGCAGCTCAAGCCGATCCAACGCAAAATCCTCGAACTTCTTGACGTCCCCGATACTGGCCTGCGAACCTTCAAACGCAGGTGCGGAATGTGAGGCATTCGTGAGAGTTCGGACCGAAGTCTCACGACTTCGGCGACAGGACTTATTGCGAGCCGGTTTCTACGATGACGACGAACCGAAATCGCCGCGAGGAACTGACATGACCGAGCATCGAGACCATCAGCGATCGCAGGCGGACTCCGAGTCCTTCACGCAGGACGTGTTCTTGAGCCACAGTTCGCACGACACGGACGTGGTTCGCGAACTGGCCGAGCGGTTGCGCGGGGATGGCGTGCGGGTGTGGTTCGATGAGTGGGAGATCCAGCTCGGCGACAGCGTTCCGAAGAAGATCGACGACGGTCTGGAGCAGTCGCGGGTGCTGGTGCTGTGCATGTCCGAGCACGCCTTCGCGTCGGACTGGACCACGCTGGAGAGTCAGACGTTTCGCTTCCGCGATCCGCTCAACCGTCAGCGGCGATTCATTCCGCTGCGGTTGGATGACACGGAGCCAAAGGGTTCGCTGGCTCAGTTCCTGTCTGCCGACTGGCGCGGGGACAAGCGGGAGGCGGCCTATCAGCAACTGGTAGAAGCCTGTCGTTCGGCCAAGCGTCCAACGACTGCCGAGCAAACCGCCGCAGAGCAGACGTTGGATGCGAAGATTTTTTCGCTTGGGCACACAACTCCGGTTCGTAGTGTGGCCTTCACCCCGGATTGGAAACATGCACACTCCAGTTCGAACGACAAAACGGTTCGACTGTCGGAGATAGAGACTGGTCCATTTATGAGAATTGAACCCGTCTGCTCCTGTTTCCACACGGAGTCATCTTTGAGCCGACGGCTCAGTAGTTCAGATTGCCGTCGATTTGAAGGTCAAGCAAAGTCGGCCCTGATTCTGTTGCGAGAGCATCGATTGCAATTCGGACACCTACGGGCGTAGTTGCCCGCTGCGCGGCAACACCAAATGATTCTGCTAATTTGACGAAATCAATAGCCGGCTCTGACAAGTCCATAAACGGGAAATCAGAGCGAGCACTTCCTATTCGAGCGCGAAAGTCGTTCAAATTCACCTTCAGTACGCGGTAACTTTGATTGTTCAGAATTACAAAAAGAATTGGCAGTTGCTGATGCGCTGCCGTCCAAAGCGATTGAGGCACATAAAGCGCAGCGCCATCGGAGGATATTCCAACGACACGAACGGATTGCGACGCTATCTTAGCACCGATCGCGCCAGACAACCCGGCTCCCAAAGTACGACTCAATACAGGAAAGTACAGTCGAGGATCCGAAAGTGGAAACGAATGACGAAGAAACTGTTGCGCAGTCATCGCCTCCTCAAAAATCAGATCCTCCCTTCCAATACAATCTGCAAGCGCGCCGATCATCTCTGCGGGATGATTCACTATGTTGCCGTTGTTGAGATTCCAGCGTGCCTCCCGTTCCGTACGACTACGCCTTTTCCTTTGTGACGCTTCAGCTAAGTTATCAGTAACGCGGTGTCTGAACTCAGACGACTCGATTAACCCTATCGCTTGGATCACCTGTTCTACAAATTGTCGAATATCGGCATGTAGCGCAATATCGGCGTGGAAATTCTTTCCGATTTCACTCGGGTCCGTATCAACTTGTATCACTCGAGCATTTTGGTCAATGTAACCCATACGGTCAGGAATTACTTCCCATGCCAATGGGGCACCAAGCACGAGAAGCAAATCTGCTTCGCGAAGTAATTCTGCATTCTTCTTACCAAAGGCATGCGTAAGTGGTTCTTGAAACAAAGGATCGTCGTATACCGCGTTGCCCATCGTCCATCCGAGACCGTATACCGGCGCACCAACGAGATGCGACAATAGACGAATAGAATTCTGAGCATCGCACCATGCAACCGGATCACCGACCACAATCAAGATTCGTTTTGCAGCAACGATTTCACCGACCACGTCGCGAATTACGTCCGGAGAAAATTGACCTGCAAGACGAATGTGTGTCGCGGTCGCTCCATCGTCTGGAATTTCATGTTCAAGCACGTCCATCGGAACGTCGAACAAAACCGGACCAAATGGCGGCGTGGAAGCGACCTGTATCGCTCTTCGTAACTGCCGTTGAAGCTGTTCTGGTACGGTGACACGAATCGTTTCTTTGCACACGGCCTTTGCCATTTGCACCAAATCAAATGCGAGGAACCCACCGAACGCCTCGTCGTATTGGGCGTTTTCACCAACGTAGACGACCAACGGTATTCTGGCTTGTTTTGCCTCAAGCAACATGCCTGTGGCGTTTCCCAGGCCGACGCTTCCATGAAGTTGGATGAACGCTGGCTTGTTTGCAACTCGCGCGTATCCGATCGCGGCCCCAACGACGACTGCCTCATGGAGGCACATCACATATTGTAGTCTCGGAAAGTGCTTTAATCGCTCGATTAAGGCTTGCTCGAAAGTGCCTGGATTTCCAAAGATGGTTGTGAAGCCGTCTCGCACTAATTGTGAAAGCATCACATCAATTGCTAGCATCGCGTTGTTCCTTATCTATGTTGGACCATTCTGTCATAGTCGATCGTATTCCGTTTCAACACGGTATGATTTCTCGTTGTGATTGACGCAGTGGTATGTGATCCCTCGCATTTTTAGTGGACGCTTTCGCCCGAAACGGAGATTTGTCCATTCAACCACACGAATAATCTCGACCGCCAGAGTTGCGGCGTTGTGCTCGCCATCTTGTGAAGTAAAACGCATGTGCTCAATGCTTTGGGTGATGGTTTTGAAGTCAGAAGTGACTTCGCATGACGTAGATCGCCATGAGGATCTAGGCGTGCCGTCGGAATTATGGTTCTGTCCTTGTACTACAATACGGGTTGCTGTCTGCTCGATGTCAACCTCACCAACGTAATGTGCTCGTTCGATATGCGTAGCATCCGAAATATCATAGACGTGATCAACCAGATGCCATTTACCGTCGAAGTCACACTCTGGGTTTGTCAGTTTCCAAAAGCGAGTCTCATAGACCTTGATGGTCAAGTAGCCGATCAGCGGACCGATCGAGATGTGCCCAAAGTCAAAAAGCCATTGATACTGCTGAGACACCCAGCGGTGCAGCTGCGCGCGTTCAAGAATGAGATAGGTCGCAAGCTGAATCGTGGCCGCAAGTCCTATCGACGACTTCACGACCCATGCGTAATGCTGTTGCAGCGGATTCATTCTGCGCGCCTCGCTTTCTTGCTCGTCACAAAAACGCTCCCACACTTCGAGCATCGCAAAAGTGCGATCTTCACTTGTGAATGATAATCGTTGTGACGCCAATGGCGACACTAGACAATGTCTCTCACGCTGGTCGTTTCAAAAGCTGCTGGTTGCCGGCCGCGTGTTGATGCGATTCAACGAGCTGCGCGACGCGCTGACGTTGCGGCTCGCAGGTCAACGCTTCGACGATGCCGAACTGAGGACGGTGCTGACACTGCTGGCCGGACCGGGCGTGGTGTGGGAAATGAACTTCGGAAGCTGGGTGCTGCTCCAGCCCGAACGAATCAACGCCTACGCTCAGGCCGTGATTCAAACGCTATGTGACGATCCTCACAAACGAGGCTGCATCTCCGAAGATGCGAGTCCTGCGCGGCGAATTGAAATACACCTCGTCGCTGGCACGTCTACCGGCGGATGAAGAGCGGATCGTACTGCTGGCGTGTACCAGACGCTGGTCGAACGGGGCCTGTGCCTGCGCGAACACGACGGTGACGCCGATCCGAAACGTCCGACGCTGCTGGTGTTCCCCAGCTTCTACCGCCGCGAACGCCCGGACCTCGTCGGCCATCCGGCGGTGTTTGTCAGCTACCGCTTCAACGGATTCCTGGACGACATCTACGCGACGCTGGTCGTCCGCCTGCACCACACCGAGCCGTTCCAAAGCGACGAACTGTGGCGCTATGCGGCCGACTTCAAGACACTCACCGGCCAGCGGCTGGGAGTCAAACTGAATCGACTCGGAGAAGGGGCGGGCGAACTGGAAGTCTATTTCGATCCGGCGATGCCCGTCGAAGAAAAGATGCTCTTCAGCAAGTACGTTCACGAGCACTTGATGGTGAAAGGGCAGGACGTCAAGCGGCTGCGGCATTATGTCTGTCCCCACTGCGGCACGCCGGTCGAAAACCGCGAAGTGGCGGTGAAGCGACTGCTCGCCGGGAAGAAAACGATCCTCTGCGTGGATTGCGAGAAACGAGTCCCGCTGTGGGATGAACTCGAAGAACGGTTCGCCTCGGCCGAACTTCAGCAGCGCGTGCGGGAACTTCAGGCTCAGTCGCAGTTGGTGCTGGACAACGAAAGCCAGGAACGCGCGCTGGTGGGCGAGGTGATCTCCACGGTGGCCCTGGCCGGGCAGCTCAGCCGCGAGTTCTCCGTCAGCGACAAGGGGCTCGACATGGAGATCGAGTTCAACGACGACGACGGAGACGCGACCGGCCAGCGACTGTACCTGCAACTGAAGTCGGGCGACTCGCATCTCACGATCCGCAAACGGGACGGCGCGGAGGTCTTCCAGATCAAGGACCAGCGTCACGTCTCGTACTGGATGAACCAAGCGTTTCCGGTGTTGCTCGTCGTCCGGAACTCGGCGGGGGAAGTCCGCTGGATGGAAGTCCGCGACTGGCTCCGCGAGGCGACCGACAACGGGAAGAAGAAGGTGACGCAGATCGTCTTCGAGGGAGAACGCTTCGACGTCATGAGCATCCGCCGCTGGCGCGAAC
>JBJXEX010000205.1:0-4583 GCA_046156195.1 Planctomycetaceae bacterium
TTGCCGTCGCCGCCCAGCAGCGAGTCGTGGCCGTCGTTCCCATTCAGCACGTCAACGCCCAGTCCGCCGAGCAGAGAATCATTTCCAGTTCCGCCGCTGAGGAAATCATTCCCATCGCCGCCGTCGAGCGTATCGCGATCGGCGCTGCCGGTGAGCGTGTCGTTCCCCGCGTCTCCGTTGAGCCGCAGCCGCACGGCTCCCAGCAAGGCACTCGCCGCGCTGAGCGAATCGTTGCCGTCGCCCCCGTTGAGGGTCAGCAGCAGTCCGCCCACTTGATGGACCGAGCCGATCGTGACCGAGTCATTGCCGCCGTTGCCGTTGACGATCAGGCTGATGATGTTCGACACGACCAGCGTGACGCCGCTGTCCGTCACGGTCAGGCGCGGGATCACGTCGTCAGCGACCAGCGCCTGGCCGATCGTCAGCGAGTCGCTCAAGCCGGTCCCATTCACGGTGAGGAGATCGAACCCGGTGGCACCCGACAGCGTGTCTTTGCCGTCGCTCGCGCCGTTCCAGACGAGTTGATCATCGCCGGTCCCGCCGTCGATGAGGTCGCCGCCCCCTTGGCCGTTCAAGGTATCGTGGCCCTCGCCGCCGCTGAGCGTATCGGCCGCGCTGCCGCCGAGGATCGAGTCGTTGCCCGTTCCGCCCGACAGGAGATCGACGCCCGCTCCGCCGTTGAGGGTATCGTTGCCGAGTCCGCCGTTGGCCGTATCGTTGCCGTCGCCGCCGATCAGCAGCACATCGTTGGGTGACGAGAACGTCGCGCCGTCGTCATCGCGAATCGTGACTTGCAGCGACGAGGCGGTCAGCAGCCCGCCGCTGGCCGAGAGCAGGTTGACGGTGAAGAATTCCGCCAGTTCATCGCGTGTGTCCCCCAGGATCGGGATGCTCGCCGAGCCGGACATTCCGCCGATCGGGATGTTGATGGTCGTCGTGGTGGCGGAGTAATCGCTCCCCGCGCGAGCACTGCCGTCGGCCGTGCTGAGGTTGATGCTCACCGCCGCCGCCGCCGGCGACGAGAGCGTGACGGTCACGACCGCCGACACGACCCCGCTATTGGTCTCGTCGATCAGCACGTCATCGACCAGCACCAACGGAGTCGGCACGACCCCGTCGTCGTTTTGGATCAACCCGACCGCGCGGCTGTCGGTCAGAATTGCTCCCAGTGCCGGATTGGACGTGTTGACCGGGTTGAGCAGATTGACGAAGAACGCCTCGTCCGGATCACCCATTGAAAACGGATCGCCGTTGACCTGAATCGTGAATTGCTGAGTCGTCACCGCAGCCGCGAACGTGAGCGTCGTTGGTCCGGCGGCGACATAGTCCGGCTGCGGCCCGCCCGACACGGCCGAATCATCCGCCGTCTGGTACTGCACGGTGACGACATTGTTGTTCCCCGCCGGCCGAGTCAGCGTGACGGTAAACACAAAGTTGGTCGCCCCGGCCATCCCTTCGGCCAACGTGACATCGCTGATCGTCAACGTCGGAGCCGCAATCACGCCCCCGTCGTCATCCACAATCGTCACCTGCCCCTGCGAATCCGCAATCGTCGCATTCGCCGAGACGTTCGACAGGTTGACGAAGAAGTTCTCGTTCGGCTCGTCGGTGTTATCGGTGACGAGCGGCACCGTGACCGTTTGAGAAACGATCCCCACCGGGAATGAAATCGGCATCACGGTTGAGCGATAGTCGGACGGCGTCGTCGCGGAACCATTGGCCGTCGTCGCTGTGACTGTGACGGGGGCGGCGGCGGGCGAAGACAACGTCACCGTGAACGTCGCACTCGCGGGGATTGGCGTGGGATTGAGAAGGATCGAAACATTATTTGATCGATTGTTGGTCGTCGCGATGTCCAACCGGCCGTCACCATTAAAATCACTCGCGATCAATTCGGAGCGCTCCTGCAACGCTGCGAAATCAAACCCGCCGGTCGGAAACGATAGCGGTGCGGAAAATGACGCGGTGCCATCGTTAAGTAGTACGTCAACAAAACCCACACCGGTTCCGGTCACGCTTTTGATTGCAATGTCGCGGATTCCGTCACCATCGAAATCGCCACTTGTGATCGAAACCGCGGCGTTCGGCACAACGATGTTGTTGAGAGCGGAAAACGTCCCATTTCCGGCGTTTAAGAGAACTGTCACACCGGTCGTCGCGCCGGGGTTGTTGTTGCCGTTTCCTGCGTTGGCAATTGCGATATCGATGGATCCGCTGCGATCGAAATCGCCGGTTGTCACACCAATCGCATTATTGACGTTTGCCAATGCGACCGTCGTCGCGATACCGAAAGCGCCATTGCCGATATTCAACAGAACCGAAACACGCGAGTCACCGAACGATCCCCGTGTGCTGTTTGCAGTCACGATGTCCAATCGGCCGTCATTATTGAAGTCAGCAAGCGCGACGTCGCCCGGAGTAACATCCACCGGAAAATCGACGCGAGGTGCGAATGTTCCATCGCCGTTGTTTCGTAAGACCGAAACTGAATCTCCAAACAAATTGCATGTTACCAAATCGAAATCGGTATCACCGTCGATGTCGCCACCCGCCATTGAGAATGGTGACAGACCGGCAAAGGCATTAACTCCCGCAGTAAACCCGCCAGCACCATTGTTTAGAAAGATGCCAACAACACTCGGAGCGGATTCAAGGTTTGCGACTGCAAGATCCACATCGCTGTCAGCATCTAAGCGACCAGAAACTATTGAGATCGGATTTTGGCCGTTTGTTGCGGGACTCGATAACAACACCGCCGCACCAAACGCCCCGTTGCCTGTGTTACGAAGGACGGAAACGCTTTGCTGGCCTCGATTCGAAGTCGCGACATCAATTCGCCCGTCGCCATCGAAGTCGCCTGATGCAATTCCGGTTGGCACACTCCCAACGCTGTAGAGGGTCGGAGCACTCAAACTCAGACTTACTTCCGTGACGGCCACATCATTGATCGAAACACGCGGCAAGCCGACTGCTGCGTCGGCATCGTTTTGAATGGCGACGGTCGCTGAACTATCAGAGACCGTCGCATTGACCGGATTCGAGAGCACGACGAAAAACGTCTCATTCATCGCGGGCATCGTCGGATCGCCCTCGAACAGAATGTCGCCGCGGACGGGGACGGTGATGGTTCGCGTGATTTGCCCGGCGGCGAAGACGAGCGTGCCGCTCACGGATTGATAGTCGGCTCCCGACAACGCCGTGTTGTCCACCGTCGTGTAATCCACCGTCACCGGCTCCGGCGACGACTGCGACAAACGCACCGTCACGCTCACGTTCGTGATCGACGTGTTCCCTTCCGTCACCGGCAACGGGTCGTCAATGCTCAGCGACAACCCGCTCGCCGACAGGTCCACCGTGTTCGGCTGCAACAGATCATTCCCCGCGCCGCCGTCGAGCTGATCGTTGCCGCCACCACCCTCCAACGTGTCGTTCCCCGACTGACCGCTGAGCACGTCATTCCCCACGCTCGCCGCCTGCGGAGTCACCTCGTCACCAAACAAACTGTCGTTCCCCGCGCCGCCGAGCAACGTGTCGTTGTCCGCTCCGCCAACCACGGTGTCGTCGTCCGCTCCGCCGTTGAGAAAATCCTGGCCGGTTCCCCCCGCGAGCGAATCGAACCCCGCATCTCCCAGCAACGAATCATCCCCCGCCTCGCCGCTGAGCGTGTCGTGGCCCCCTTGTCCGTCAACGAAATCGTTCCCATCGCCGCCGAGCAGCGCGTCGTTATTCGCGCCGCCGAGGATCGAATCGTCGCCGGAGTTGCCGGTGATGGTGTCGTTGCCGCCGTCGCCATTGAGCGTGTCGTTGCCAACTCCGCCGTCGAGATTGTCCGCTCCGTTGCCCGCCAGCACGTTGTCATCGCCATCGCCACCGTTGAGCGAATCGACTCCGTCACCCCCATCGAGTTGATCGTTCCCACCGCCGCCAATCAGCGAGTCGATCCCATCCCCGCCTCGCAACGTGTCGTTGCCCGCGCCCGCGCTGAGCGTGTCCGCTCCATTGCCGCCCTCCAGCGAGTCGTTGCCGCTGCCGCCCGTCAGCAGATCGGTGCCATCGCGCCCCAGCAGCGTGCTGGACAAATCGAGCGACCCGGTCAGCGTGTCGTTCCCTTCGCCGCCATCCACCACGATGCTCGACAAGAGCGTGAACCGCGCCGCCGTCACACCGCTGAGGTCAATCGCATTGACGCCATCACTGCCCGTCACCACCAATTTTTCGATGACCGCAGCGTTCACCGTCGGAGCGGCATTCAAGACGACCCCATTGCCCAGAATCTCCACCTGCCCGCCAACATTCGCCCGCACCACGATCGAATCGTCAGCCTCGGCAAAGACGTTCAACTCGGCCCCAATCAGCACGGCCGACACCGTCGGCAGAATCCGAGTCTCCAAGCATTCCGCGGCGAGGGATGAGGGGCGAGTGGCAAGGGGCGAGCCACGCAAGGCGCGAGAGGTGAGGCGACCAGAACGCAACGATTGCAACCAAGACGTCAGGGACATGGACTGTTCCTTGTAATTCGTTTAACCGCAGGCATGTGCGTTGTCTGTGGCGCACGCGGCTCGCGTGCGTCGATTCCGAATCCT
>JBJXEX010000214.1:0-29353 GCA_046156195.1 Planctomycetaceae bacterium
CGTCGCTGACCTGGAAATTGAACGTCGTGTAGGGCGAACCGTTCCCGTTCAGCGCGGGAGTGAAGACCAGCGTGCCGAGGCTCGCCGTCGGGATCACTTGATTCACAGTGACCGCCACTCCGCCGAGAGTCAGCGATCCGACACTCGGCAGCGAGGTGATCCTCACGCTCTGCAATGTGTTGCCGGTATCGACGTCGCTGAAAGGGAAGCTCGCCGCCGAGAATGTGAACGGCGTGTCTTCCGGCGTCGTCACCGAATTGTTCGATGTCGTCGGTGCGTCGTTCACGGACACGACGGCGATCGTGCTGGTGGCCGTGTTGCTGTTGACTCCCGTGTTGTCCCGAACCACCACGGTGATGGAGCGAGTCGTGGTATTCGGACTCTGGCTGGAGTTGCTGAAGCGGAGTTGTTCGATCGCCGTTTCGTAGTTGGCGAGGCTCGACGCACCAGTGAGCACGATCAACGTGGACGTGGACGAGGGATCGAGCGTGATCCCCGACGGCAGCGCGCCGGACACGGACAAGAGATCGCTGGTCTGAGGATTGGTCAGCGTGATCGTGGCTCGGTTGAGGTTGATCACGCCGGGGTCGGTGATGAGCGTGTCGGTATCGGCGATGCGAACCGCCGCGCCATCCTCCGTGAACGTGTTGGAGAAGCCGGTCGGCTGAGCGCTGATCACGAGGTTATCGACGAAGAAGTGCTCGTTCGACTGGCTGTATCCGGCGGAGACTCGAAAGCGAATCTGCGTCGTGGCCGAGATCAATCCGTCGATGGAATAGCTCCGCGTCCCGCTGGTGGCTCCGGTGATGTTGGTGAAGGTTTCGAGAGTCGTGAACGAACCGCCGCCGTTGTTCGAGATTTCGACCACGAGGGCATCTGCGGGATCGACTCCCGATTCGGTGCTGAAATCGAAGGAGAGTCGGGTCAGAGAATTGGTCGTGTAGGCAGAGAGGTCGATCGACCGCGCGATGCTGACACCGACTCCCCCGTTATCTCCCGTGATGGAAAGTTGCCCCGCCACGATTCGCACATCGCCAGCGGTCGTGCTCTGAGTGCCATCGGTGGGATCATTTTCCACCCAGGCTCCGGCCCAGGGGATCGTGCCGGT
The DNA here is from genome assembly GCA_046156195.1 of Planctomycetaceae bacterium. Taxonomy (GTDB): domain Bacteria; phylum Planctomycetota; class Planctomycetia; order Planctomycetales; family Planctomycetaceae; genus SXKJ01. Next base: position 1,109 of record JBJXEX010000214.1, read on the forward strand.
GTTGTTGTTGTAGCCCGCGCTGAAATCGTCGCCCGCCGTGACGGCGGGGCTGCTGGCATCCAAGTCAATTTTCGGTTGTCCCGTGCCCGCCGCCGTGAAGTTGATGTCGTGCAAACTGATGAATTGCAACGTCGGATCCGCTAGCCGGCCGGACTGATAGACGATGTTGATTTGAGTGATGCCCGACTGATTAAACGTAAACGTCGCGTTGCCGTTCGCCGAAGTGCTGGAGTTCGAGGCGGTCCCCGTCACCGTGTTGACCCCATCGAACGAGACGACCGAGCCGACCATCACGGACGAGGGATTGATCACCGCGCCGTTGTTGCCCGTGACGACGATGCGGTCGGTCCAGGTGCTGAGGTCGATGTCAAAGATCGAGAAGCTGACATCCGACACGCCGCCTGGATGCGAAAAGCCGATCGCGATATTGACCGCCTCGTCGCCGATCACGGCCTGCGCCTGGTAATCCACCGACAGCAGCAACGACTCTTCGACGGGAGTCAGGCCGCCGGTATTGGTCGTGTCAATCAGCGGAGTGCCACTTTGAAACCGAGCCGTGTCCCCCGTGATGTTGAGGCTGACCATCCCGCCCCCCACGGAATAACTTTGGCTCAACGAGCCTCCGGTCCAAGTGACCGAATCCCAATCCAACTGGGCGAGCAGATACCTCCAACTGTTCTGCGTCGGCGAGTCAACCGCCAAGTCCGATTCAATGGCCCCGTAGTCCTGTTCCAGAATCCAATCGCCACCGAGTTCGGCGTTACCCGTGGCATCATCCGACGCGGCGACGTCCGCACCGGTGATTTCTGACAGACGGCGTGCCGTCGCTTGCCCATAACTGCCCGATGCGAAATCGCAGCCGTAAATCAGGATGTCAGCGTCGGCGGAAAGACCTTGCCCAATCCGCCGCAACGCCTCCGCGTATTGAGTCTCCATGCTCGTGAAGTTCAGCGTCGCGCTCCCCAAGAGCAACTGCCCGCTGCTCCCGTGCGAGAGGATGTGAACCGCATCCACCTGACCAGTCGCTTGCAGCACGTCGGCGATCTTCTGGACTCCATCTTCACCCGCGTCGATCAGCACGACTTCGATTTCACGCAGCCCATCGCCATGTCCGCGAATGCCTGCCACCACGGTCTCATAGTCCTCGACCGAGACGTCCACGAACGCCAACTCGCGCCGCAGGGTCGAAGTCGCCGCGGACAATTCCGAATTCTGCTCGTCGGTCGTCGTCAATAACTGCCGAGCCACCTCTTCCGAGTTCAGCAGCGACTCATCGCGCGGCGTCTCATTCGGATCGAGCATCAACGATTGATCGCCATCCAGCGGTTGCCCCAGCAAGTCGGCAATCGACTCTTCGATTTGATCGAGCGTGTCGATCACCCGCACCTCGGCCGGTTCGAGGACGCTCCCGTCCATTGGCATCGCCTCGGCTTCGGCCGCTGCCTCCGCCTGAGCCAACTCGGCATCGACATCCACCGGAGCGACCGGCCCGGCATCGAACAGCAACCGATCCTCCAGCCGTTCAAGCAACATCCGTCGCCGAGGAGCCGGTTCGGTTTCTTCAGCCTTCGCCGACGAACGAAACAAACCATTCGCCACCAACGCGCGAAACAATTGACGTCCCATGTGCCACCATCCGCGCGAGGCATCATCCTCGCGGATCATTCCAGAGAATCGGATCAATCGGATTGTTCGTCCTCTGCCACGCGCAGAATCTGCGCGAACAAGGACGACTCCGATGCCATTCGGAACCATGTCTCGCGCCGCATGACCCGACTTCTGGGAAGACGTTTCCGATCAACGAAACGCGGAGAATCGCGCGGCTCGCAACGATCGCACCGGTTGTGGCGCACGCGGCTCGCGTGCGTCGATCCACAAAACATTCGCCGCAAGACCGGAGGGCAGACGCCGTCGGCTTGCGGTTCAACAACCGCTTTCTGCTTCGTACCCATCGTCTCTGGCGACCGATAGACTCCCCCGCCTTTGAACCGGACCTTCACTTTGCTCGCGAGGCTTTCATGCCCAAACCCAAACTCGCACGAACGGATCTCAAGCCCGGCGAAATCCTTTGTCAGCACTGCACCGCGAAGTGTTGCCGCTACTTCGCACTGCCGATCGAGACGCCCCACACGCCCACCGATTTTGATTATCTGCGGTGGTATCTGATCCACGGTCGCATCTCGATCTTCGTGGACGGCGAGAAGTGGTTTTTGATGGTTCACAACGATTGCGAACATCTGCAAGACGACAATCGCTGCGGCATCTATCACGATCGCCCACAGATTTGCCGCAGCTACACGACCGACGAATGCGAGTACGACGGTGACGGCCAATACGACATGCTGTTTGAATGCGCCGAGCAAATCGCCGAGTTCACCGAAGCCTTCCTGCCACAAGTCCCGCGTGCGAAAACCACCGGCAGCCAGAGACCGCTGAGGCTGCCGATTCTCAGCGTCGTCACCGAATCTACCTGAAGCACGCATGGCGAGGAGCAGATGGCAGATGGCAGATGGCAGATGGCAGATCTGCCATCCGAAATCCACAGGAAAATTTGCCATCCGAAATCCACAGGAAAATTGAAGACAGGAAAATTGGGGACAGGAAGATGAAAACAATTTGAGTCTCGGAACTTGTCGTTCTTTGTTTCCGATTTTCCTGTCCCAAATTTTCCTGTCGAAGTCTGCGTTCGTGAGTGTTTCGGCCTACCCCGGAAGCAACTGCCACCCACAGATTCTGGTGACGAGGTCGCTGTCTGCTACCTGCTTCTGAAATCTGCTATCTGCTATCTGCTATCTGCTATCTGAAATCTGAAATCTGTTATTTCCTATCGGAAATCTGCTCCCATGAATCGTTCCATCATCAAGCCGACCACCCTGAAGGGATTCCGAGACTACTTGCCCAGCGCGATGATCGCGCGCGAAAAGCTCATCGAAACCGCGCGGCAGGTTTATCGCGGCTATGGCTTCTCGCCGATCGACACGCCCGCGCTCGAACATGCCGAGGTGCTGTTGGGCAAAGGGGGAGACGAGTCCGACAAGCAGCTCTTCCGTTTTCGCGACAACGGCGATCGCGATGTGGCTCTGCGGTTCGACCTGACCGTTCCGCTGGCTCGCTTCGCCGCGCAGCACATTCACGAGATTGGGACGCCGTTCAAGCGGTATCACATCGGCACCGTCTGGCGCGGCGAGAACACTCAGAAGGGGCGCTATCGCGAGTTCATGCAATGCGACTTCGACACGATCGGTACGACGTCCAACGCTTCCGACATCGAAACGCTGCTGGTGATTCACGATCTCTTCGAGCGGCTCGGCTTCTCCAAGTTTACGATTCGAGTCAACAACCGACTGGTGCTCAACGGCCTGCTGCAAACGCTGGGATTGGCGGACAAGTCGGCTGGCGTGCTGCGATGTCTCGACAAGCTGCCCAAAGCTGGACCTGAGAAAGTCATCGCCGAGATGACCGAGCGAGTCGGTGCGACCGCCGAACAAGCGGCGGAAGTCATTGCGTTCGCGAGCCTCAAGGGCGAACCGTTCGCGATCCTGACATCGCTCGATTCGAAACTCGCGGGCAACGATGTGGGACTGACCGGAGTCGCTCGGCTGCGAGAACTCTTCACGACGATCCGGCAAGCGGGCGTGTCGGTCGAGCGAGTCGAACTCGATCTCGCGATCGCGCGGGGACTGGACTACTACACCGGCACGATCTACGAGACGTTCCTCGGCGACTTACCCGGCATCGGCAGCGTCTGTTCGGGAGGCCGCTACGACAACCTCGCCGAATTGTTCACGACTCAAAAGTTGCCAGGCGTCGGAGCGAGCCTGGGACTCGACCGTTTGCTCGCGGCGATGGAAGAACTCGACATGGTCGCCGCGGCCTCGACTCCGGCGCAGGTGCTGATCGCCTTCTTCGATGCGAATCATCTTGGGGACTATCACCGTCTGGCTCGCGACCTGCGAGCGGCCGGTCTCGCCGCCGAGGTTTATCCCGAAGCGGTCTCGCTGGGGGACCAATTGAAATACGCGGTTCGCAAGGGCTTCCCGACGGCGGTGATTGCCGGCGATCGCGAGTTCGCCGCCGGTCATTGGCAAGTCAAGAATCTGCTGACTCGCGAACAAGTCACCGTCGAGTCCGTCGCACTGATCGAGCACCTGCGCCGCCTGGTGGGATAAGTGTTTTGAAGTTGCACGCTTTGAACTCGGCTCCGCATCGCTTTGTCAATTTCTCAGGTTGTCTTCATTCCTTTGACCAGATTCCTTTGATTCATTGGGCGAACCTCCAAAATCGGTACCTCACCAGAATCTGTGAGTGAGACGAAAAGTGGCCGACCTTCCAATGAGACACCCAGCCGCGATCAAGAAGTCTCTTTCGTTTCCGCTTTCACATCATTCTGCCCCCATCATTCTGCTCGCCGGAAGTCAGCAGAATGATGGAAGGTTGGTTGGCATCTTCCCAATCGAAACTCTCCAATGTTTGGGTTGCGGCTCCGCCGGAGCCGCAACCAAGACGACTAGACCCTTTCAAATGTTTGCAGAACAAATCTCGTCAGGAGTCACAACTGGTCAATGAACTTCTCTCGCCAACAAATTCTCGATCGGCTACTTCCGTTGATTCACCCGGATGATGCACGATCTGACTATGTCTCTTGTGGAACTTATTATGAATGGTATGCGGGCTATGCAGCGGCACTGCGGCCTCGCCGAGTGTTGGAGATCGGCAGTCGCCGGGGGTACTCACTGGCGGCGATGCTCTTGGCCTGCGATGAAATTCAAGAGGTCGTCTCGCTCGACAATGAGTCCTACGGAATCGCGGTGACCGAACTGCGGGAGACTCTGGCGCGGCTGAATCACGCCGCCTCGCTGACAACATTCGCGGTGGACACGCAGCGGATCGGCCGACTTCCCGTCGCGGGACAGTTTGACCTGATTCATGTGGACGGGGACCACAGCGAACAGGGAGCGTTGCACGATCTGAAACTCGTGATGAATCAACTCAGCCCGCGCGGGTTGATGGTGGTGGACGATGTCGTGTTCTATCCCAGCGTTATGGCCGCCGTGTCGCGGTTCTTGATCGAGAACCCCAACTGGTCGGCGGAATTCGTGCCGAGTTTTCGAGGCCATATTCTGCTGCGGCGGTCGGACGGCTCGAACGACATCGGAAGTGGTCGAGTCTGCTCCGAAACTCGTTCGTTGAACGGCACCTGCGGTGTTCTGTCTGACGATCCGATTCCCCGGTTTCGAGCCGCGTCGATCGAGGCGGCCAAGCAGTCGGTCGTCGGAGGCTGTAACGGTCGCCATTTTGAAGAACGCTGGGAGCAAGAAACGCCCGCGTTCGCACAAGCCATCTTGCGGCATCTGCCGAAGCGACGCTGCACGATTCTGGACTATGGATGCGGAGTCGGTCGTCTGGCCAAAGAGATTCTGAGTCGCCGCAAGAACATCACGATCCTGGGTGTCGATGCTTCCGCCGACGAACTCCATTGGGCGAGCGCATATGTCAACGATCCCCGCTTTGTGCCGCTATCGCCCGCCGAGTTGGACCAGCCGGTGGATGCTATCTATTGCATCTATGTCTTACAGCATGTGCCGGCCATCGAACTGCGTCAGGTTATTGAAAGGATGCACTATCATCTGAAGCGAAACGGAAAGCTCATCTATTGCTCATCCGACTTCCGTATGGCCGTCAGCAATCAAGGGACGTTTTTCGACGACGCGTTGTTGGGCGTCAACGTGCGCCGCGAACTCTCACGCCTGTTTGTCGAGGAGGGTGAGCTGTTCGACTTGAGCCAAGAGTCGGAGATCATTCGAGACTTGGTGACGGCTCAAGGCTGTCCTCCGGGATCGATCCCGCACCCCGCAAAGGTCTATCGACGCCGCGACATCCCCCGCGACGTCCCCTACTGCCATTGGGATTTTCCCGAATCAGCCGCGACGCGCTAGCGCGGCAAACGAGAAATAACGATCCAAACGATTCGACTTCTTTTTGTCTTTCCTCTGTGTCCCTGTCGCGTCTCTGTGGTGCCAAAAAATGTTTTGAATGACACCACAGAGACGCGACAGGGAACACAGAGGACGGACGGGGTTTCGCTCACCAATCGTGCGAGACATCGACGCAATGAAAAGGCTGATTCTGAAATCACATCTCAGTCCCGGCGACGTGCTCATGTTGACTGCGGCCGTGCGGGATCTGCACCGAGCGTATCCCGGTCGATATCTCACCGACGTGCGGACCTCGGCCAACGCGCTCTGGGAACACAACCCGCATCTCACGCGGCTCGACGAGCACGCCCGCAACGTGCGAGTCATCGAGATGCACTACCCGCTGATCCATGAGAGCAACTCGCGGCCTTACCACTTCATTCATGGATATGTGCAATTCCTCGAACAACAACTGGGGCTGCAGATTCCCGTCACCGAATTCCAAGGAGACATTCACCTCGCCCCCGTTGAGAAGCAGTGGATGTCGCAAATCGAAGAGACCGGATTTCGCGGCAAGTTTTGGATCATCATGGCCGGCGGAAAATTCGACTTCACCACCAAGTGGTGGAATCCGAATGCCTACCAAGAGGTCGTCGATCATTTCGCGGGACGGATCCAGTTTGTGCAATGCGGCGAGGCTCACCATTGGCATCCGCCGCTACGGAACGTGATCAACCTCATCGGCAAAACGGACCTCAGGCAGTTTGTTCGATTGATGTACCACGCGGACGGAGTCGTCTGCCCGGTGACATTCGCGATGCACTTGGCCGCGGCGGTCGAGACGAAGCCGGGGAACCCAAAGAACCGTGCCTGTGTCGTCATCGCCGGAGGTCGCGAGCCGGCTCAATGGGAAGCCTACCCACACCATCAGTTCCTCAGCACAAACGGTGCGCTCCCCTGCTGCGATCACGGAGGCTGCTGGAAGTCCCGTTGCCAACCGGTAGCTGGCGGCGCTCCGCATGGCGATGACTTCTGCGTGGCTCCGATCCACGTTTCTTCGACGCTACAGATTCCGAAGTGCATGCACCTGATCACCGCGCAGGACGTGATTCGGCGCATCGAGTTGTACTACGAAGGGGGAGCCTTGCGGGACAACCGCGCCTGACTGGTCCCCTTTCTGACGCTCAACACCATCAGCCCCTGCGCTGGCAGCGAGACCTTCGTTACATCCGGACATTCCCCCGGTTGGGTTAGAGATTCTTGGTGCGAAGGTTCTTGCCAATTCTTGTTTTCGTATGTTGTCGCGATAGGCTGCCCGCCCCATTTTGGGTTCGTGATGTGGACCGCAACTCGATTTTTTAAGACGGCAATTGCTCGTGGAAGGCCGGTAAATCGCATGTCAACACAACAGCTTATGAGCGTAGTTTCCGATTCGGTCAGCAAGAGACGGAACACATCACAGTTCGTCGGCTTTCAGATCGCCGGGCAAGAATACGCCTTTCGAATCGAGCAGATTCAAGAGATCGTCATTCTCGAACAGGTCACGAAGACGCCACAGGTTCCCGAATATGTGGAAGGGGTCGCCAATCTGCGCGGGTCGATCATCCCGATCATCAACTTGCGGAAACTGTTTGGCCTGGAGCCGAAACTCGCGGACTCGGAAACGCGCACGATCGTCGTCAATGTCGGCCAGCGCACGATGGGATGTACTGTGGACATGGTCTCGCAGGTGATGCGCATCCCCGAAGAAAACATTCAGCCCGCGCCGGAAACTGTCACCGCCAATGGTGCGAACTACATCGCCGGGTTCGCGCGGATGAATGGGCGGTTGATGATCCTGCTGGAGATTGACGAGCTACTCGATCCGCGCAAGCTCGATCTCGTCAGCCAAGCGTCAGTGGCGAATGAAGCGATACTGGGAAAGCCAGCGCCCTAGGGAAGTTTCGAACCGCCCTGATGTTCCCCGCAGCGGCAAGTCACTGTAGCCACGCTCGCCAGAGCGTGGGTTGTTCGAGAAAGCCCACGCTCTGGTGAGCGTGGCTACGACAGTAATTGATTTCTTATCGAATGAATCTGCCGACTGAATTGCCCGATGGAGCGACTTTCGACTACGGAGAAGAGTCACTTTTAAGAATCGGAAATCGTCTCACCTCGGAGTAACAACATGGCCGAAACCGTTCGCTCGCGTCGTCCTTCCAAAACTGATTCCACCGCTGCCGCGCAGGTCGCCGAGAAAGCCAGCATTCTGGATGCGCTCGGCAAGTCGCAGGCGCTGATTGAGTTTCAAATGGATGGCACGATCATCAATGCCAACGACAATTTCCTGCGCACGATGGGTTATTCGTTGAGCGAGATTCAGGGGCGGCATCACAGCATGTTCGCGGATGACTCGCTCAAGAACAGCTCGGAGTACCGTGAGTTTTGGGCCAAGCTCAATCGCGGTGAGTTCCATGCCGGCGAGTTCCGTCGCGTCGCCAAAGGGGGGCGCGAGGTCTGGTTGCAAGCGACTTACAATCCGGTGGTCGATAACAGTGGGCGGCCGATCAAGGTCGTGAAGCTCGCGGCGGACATCACCGCAGCGGCGATCGCTCAGCAGGCGGCGAAGGTCGAAGTGCAGCGGCTTGTCCAAGTCACGGACGCGCTCAGTGCTTCGCAGGCGATGATCGAATTTCAAATGGATGGCACGATCGTCACCGCCAACGAGAACTTCCTCAACGCCATGGGCTACACGCTGAATGAAATCAAGGGACGGCATCACAGCATGTTCGTTGACGAAGCGACCAGGACGAGCCACGAATACCGCGACTTTTGGGCGCGCCTCAATCGGGGCGAGTTCAACGCGGGCGAGTTCAAACGGATCGCGAAGGGTCGTCGCGAAGTCTGGATTCAGGCGACTTACAACCCGGTGCTCGATGAGTCCGGCCGGCCGACGCGGGTCGTCAAGTACGCCGCGGACGTGACCGAACAGGCGATCGCTCGCAACGAGGCCAAAGAGCGGGAAGACCGCATGCAGAAGGAGCAGGCCGCCGCGAAAGCCGATCTCGAAGGCAAAGTGAACTCGCTGATGCAGGTCGTTCAAGACGCCGCGAATGGCGACCTCACCAAAGAGATCCCGTTCACCGGCGAAGACGACATGGGGCGACTGGCCGCCAGCATGCGCAAGATGTTTTCCGACCTGCGCAACGTGATTGGTCAGGTTGTCGAAGCGTCGAATCAACAGAACGAGGGTGCTCGCACGATCGCCGAAAGCAGCGCGAATTTGAGCGAAGGGTCGCAGTCTCAAGCCGCGTCCGTCGAGGAGATGACCGCCTCGGTCGAGCAGCTCATCGAGTCGATCCAGGTGATCTCGAAGAACTCGGTGGATGCGAAGTCTCAAGCCGAAGATACATCCACGCTGGCCAAAGGGGGCGGGACCGCCGTGACCGAAGCGGTCAATGCCATGAAGCTGATCCAGAAGTCGTCCGAGCAAATCAACGACATCATTCAGGTCATCAGCGAGATCGCCAGTCAGACGAACTTGCTGGCCTTGAACGCGGCCATCGAAGCGGCTCGCGCGGGCGAGCATGGTCTTGGGTTCGCCGTCGTCGCCGACGAAGTTCGCAAGCTGGCCGAACGCTCCAGCGAGGCGGCCAAGGAAATCACGCAGCTCATCAAGGAGTCGTCACGCCGCGTCGAAGAGGGAGCCAATCTCTCGGAGAAGGTCGGTCAGTCGCTCAAGTCGATCGTCGATGCCGTGGACAAGACGGCGTCGGGCATCGCTCGGATCGCCGCCTCGACCGAGACTCAGGCCGCCAGCGCGACGCAGGTGAAAACGGCGATTCGCTCGGTGTCGCAGACGACCGAGTCCAACGCCGCTGCCGCCGAAGAGATGGCCGCCAGCGCCGAGGAACTCGGTGCCCAGGCCCAAAGCTTGCGTGAGTTGGTGACGAAGTTCAAAGCGTAAGGTGGCAGTGTGGCACGACGCTCCGCGTCGTGAGTCGCGACGCGGAGCGTCGCGCCACAATGACGGCTGGTGAAACATGACTCAATCACTACAACTTTCGGCCATCAAGGAATCTCGTCTCCCCTCGTCAATTCCCCAAGAGATCGTGATGGAGCCCGACAAACTCTCAGCGAAACAGTTTGATTTGTTCAAAGACTTCATCTATCGCCACAGCGGCATTCGGATGGAGGCGGCGAAGATCACGTTGGCCAGCAATCGCATTCGGCGACGGCTCAAAGCCAATCAACTCAAAGATTTTGATGACTACTACAAGTTCTTGAACTCACCCGCCGGTGCGGGCGAGATGGAAAACTTCCTCGACGCGATCACCACCAACGAGACGCATTTCTTCCGCACACCGCAGCACTTCGAATGGTTCAAAGGCGAATTCGTCAACGAGTTGGTGCTTCGCGAACAGAAAGGGGAACGAGGCAAACAAGTCCGAGTCTGGTCGGCGGCGTGCAGCAGCGGCGAAGAGCCGTACTCATTGGCGATCTGTCTTTGGGAGAACTCGCTGAGGCTGCGCGATTGGAAGCAGACGATTCTCGGCACAGACATCAGCGAAGGGACGCTCAAGGACGCGCGGCAGGCGGTTTACAAGCCGCGGTCGCTGGAGGAAGTCAGTGAGCAGCGGCTGAAGCGGCACTTCGAAGCGGACGCCGACACGAATACGTTCGCTCTGAAACCCAACATGAAAGCGATGGTCGATTTCCAGCAGCACAACCTGATGCAGCCACTGCGACTGCCGCCGTTCGACTGCATCTTCCTGCGGAATGTTTTGATTTACTTTGATCGAGAATCGAAGAAGGTGGTCATCAACAACCTGGTGAATTCACTCACCCGTGGAGGCTACCTGGTGGTCGGTCCCTCCGAGGGGATCTACGACATGCTCGATCCGTTGGAGAAGAGGCAGACGTTTTTGTATCAGAAGAAGTAACCCGAAGCGTCAGCGAGGGCGAGTGCTCCAAACAACCACGAACTCAAAGTGTCTTGAAGCGTTCGCCCTCGCTGACGCTTCGGGTTAGTTTCCTTGCGGCTTCGCCGCGATATCGATCAGGCCATTGCCATCAGCCAGGACTCAACTCGTGAGTGACGAATTCGATTTCTCAACCGGCATGCCGTCTGAAGAGATGGCCTCGTACCTCCAGATGTATCTGGACGAGACCTCCGAGCAGCTTGATGCGCTCGTGGAGACGCTGTTGGTGTTGGAAGGGGAACCGACGAATCACGACCACCTCAACGAGGCGTTTCGGCTGATCCATTCGGTCAAAGGCTCGGCCGCGATGATGGGCCTTGATAGCGTCACGGTGTTGACGCATCACCTGGAGAATCATTTCGAGCGGTTGCGTTCCGGAACGACGACGCTCAACCAGCCGACGATGGATCTGATCCTGCGGTGCATCGACTTCCTGCGCGAATGCAATCGCCGACTTCGCGAAGGGCAGTCGCTCGCCAGCGCGCCGGAGTTGTTGGAGGAGCTCAACCGACTCAGCACGGCAGCCCCGGCAGCGACGGAGTCTCCGGCCAAGTCAGGCACGAAGTCTGTTGGCACCGAAGAGAAAGCCGCGGCGGTGATGCCCGCCGTGTCTCCCAGAATCCAGCGAGACTTTCGCGTTTCGATTCGCTTCGCGGCCACGTTGCAACTCGCCGATTTGAAGGCCGAACTGGTGATTGCCCGGCTGAGTGAACTCGGAACGATCCGCGGTTCGCTGCCGGCACGCTCAGACCTCGAACAGGTCTCCGCGTCGCGGCAACTGCAAGTGCTCGTTTCCAGCGACCAGTCACGAGACGACATTCGATCGGCCGCTGACATTGGTGGAGTCGAACAGGTCGAAGTCGAAGAGGGTGTCACCGAGTTTGCGACGAACTCGTTGAATGCCACAACGACAGCTCAGCCAGTCGCTGTCGAGACGGCGGCATCCGTTGCGAGCACATCGACATCGCTGCCGATTGATCGGCCGCAGCCGACTCCGCCTCAGCCAGTTGTCTCCGTGTCGGCTCACGCGAATCCGGTCGCCACTGTTTCGGCTCCGCCTGCCAGCGCAGTCCCTCCGGTCGCCAACTCCAGCGCCGCCGTTGCGACGTCAACCGAAGCTGTGGCCGAAGTCGAGAGGCCCGCTGCATTGCCTGACGAGGAAGAGCATGTGGAAGAACCGGTGGTGGCAGACGTGGCCGCTCCCGCACCAGCCGCCGATGAATCGAAGTCGCGAGTCGTCGAGACGGTGCGAGTCGATATCGAGCGGCTGGACAACTTGATGAATCTCGCCGGAGAACTGGTCGTCAACAAAGCCCGGTTCGTGCAGATCGCGCGGCAGATGAGTCCGGCATTCAAGAAGACGAGCCGCGCCCGCGCGTTTGGCGAGTCCATGCGGCGCGTGTTTCAGTCGCTGAAAACTTATTCGGGCAACGGTGACAGCAATCAAGCGGCTCAGTGGGCCGAGCAGATTCACGAACTGGAAGCCGAAATCGACGTGCTCGAAGAACAGGGAAAACTCTGGGACGAAAGCCGCCGTCACTTCGGACAGATCTCCGAAGCGATCGACCAACTCACGCGAGTCTCGGACAGCCTGCAACGCGGAGTGCTTGACACCCGCATGGTCCCGGTCGCTCCGCTGTTCAACCGGTTCAAGCGGGTCGTCCGCGATATCTCACACGAGCTGAACAAGAAGGTCGTGCTGGAGATTCACGGAGAAAAAACCGAACTCGACAAGCGGATGATCGACGAACTGGGAGACCCGCTGGTCCATCTCGTCCGCAACGCGATCGACCACGGCATCGAATCCGCCGACGTGCGAGTGCGAAACGGCAAGCAGGAATTCGGCACCGTCCGACTCGAAGCGGCTCATAGCGGCAACAACGTGTTTATCTCCGTCGGCGACGATGGCGGTGGGATCAACGTCGAGAGGGTCCGGCAGCGAATCATCGAACGGGGACTCGTGCCGGCGGAACTCGCGGCGGATCTGCCCGACGACGACGTCATCTCCTACATCTGGCAGCCCGGCTTCAGCACGGCGGCCGTCGTTTCGGACATCTCCGGCCGAGGCGTCGGAATGGACATCGTCAAGACGCGCATCGCCGAATTGAACGGGACCATCGACATCAAAAACATTCCCGGCAAAGGGACCACGTTCACGATTCGCCTGCCGCTGACGCTGGCGATCATCCGCAGCCTGCTGTTCCGTCTGCGTCACGGCGTCTGTGCCGTTCCGATCGACAACGTGCGAGAGATCGTCAACGTCCCCAACGAACAAATTGTCACGATCCGTGGACGCCAAACCTTCGAGGTGCGCGGCGAGTTCATCCCGTTGGTCGACATCGACGACATCTTTGATTGGCATCGGGTGCAGTACGACAGACCCGGCCAGAGCATTGCGGCAGCGACTGAAATCGACAGGAAGCGGGTGGATGTGGTCATTCTGCACGCGGCCAACAAGGCGATGGGACTGAAGGTGGATGAGCTTCACGGGGGGCAGGACATCGTCATCAAATCGCTGGCCGAAAACTTCGTCCACATCCGCGGACTTTCCGGTGCCAGCATTCTCGGCGATGGCTCTGTCTGTCTCTTGTTGGATGTCGGTGCGGCGGTTGAAATGGCCGTGAATTCCCAGAAAGATCGAAGAGTGACATTGGTGTGAAACGCGAACGCTCAGCCGGTTTCGTTCAGTAGCCACGTTCGCCAGAACGTGGGGGAAGTCGCTCGACGTTCCCCACGCTCTGGCGAGCGTGGCTACGCCTTGCAACCACAGTTCGATTCAGGATTAAAAAAAGACAAGCACGATGCTCAGCCAACAACAACTTTCCGCTCTGACGATTCTGTTTCGAGTCGGAGCCTCTGATGCGTCGGTGGCGCTCGCGCGATGGCTGGGACGGCCGGCGAAGATCTCGGTCGAAAAGATCGAACAACTCGAACTTCAAGACGCGACGAACGTCCTGGGAACAGCCGACGCGCCGGTCGCCGCGTGCGTGATGACGATGCTCGGCCGAGTCACCGGGCATTTGATCATGGCCTTCGACAATGAAAGCGGCTTGTGCCTCGCCGATCTGCTGCTGAGTCAACCGTCCGGCACGGCTCATGAGTGGGGCGAGGTGGAAAAGTCGGCCGCGCTGGAAACCGCGAACATCATCGGCTGTGCCTACCTCAACGCGCTCTCCCGTTTCTTCCATGATGCGGAGGCGACCCACGAACTCGTGCCGACCCCGCCGAGGTTCACGCAGGACTACGCCCAGTCCATCTTGCAGTTCGCCCTGATGAATCAAGCGATCGCGTCCGACGTGGTGTTCCTGACGCGAACGGAATTCCGCATCGACGACGCGCCGGTCAGTTGGAAGCTGTTGTTCGTCCCCGACTCCGACTGCCTGCCATCCCTAAAGGAGATGTTGGCCGTGTGACGCGCAGGTTTAGTTGATTGATTCATGAGTAACTCATCGTGGAAGTGGAGTTCCACGATGTAACCCGAAGCGTCAGCGAGGGCGGACGGTGGCGACGTCCTCGCTGACGCTTCGGGTTACAAGACGCTGCGATTCAGAAAGGTTTTCGGTCGTGTTAGCTCGAACCATGCCGTCGATTCCGATGGGCGCAATTGGTGTGTCGCAGAACAACGGTCATCTGAGGACGTTGTTGGGTTCCTGCATTGGTTTGGCATTGTTCGACCGCATCCACAAAGTTGGCGCTCTGGCTCACATCGTGCTCCCCGCATCGAACGGCAAGTGCGAACTGCCCGGCAAGTTCGTTGACACGGCCGTCCCGGAAATGCTGCGTCAGATGGAGAAGGTTATCGGAGACGAACGGCTGAAGCTGACTGCCAAGATCGCCGGCGGTGCGAATATGTTCGGAGCGACAAGCGCCTCGGTGGCGACGGTGGGGAATCTCAACATCGCCGCCATCGAGCGACTCTTGGAGGAACACCGGATTCCGATCACGGCCCGGCATCTCGGCGGCGAACAGGGACGGCGGATGACCTTGGACACCACAACCGGTATCGTGACGATCGAAATCGTCGGTGCGGAAACCGTGACATTGTGACGGATTTGGGAGAGTGAACATGGCCAAGCGAGTGCTCATTGTCGATGACGCGATGATCATGCGAATGCGGATCAAAGAGATCGCAAAAGAATCAGGCTGGGACGTGGCCGGCGAGGCGACCAACGGCGAAGACGCGATCGCGCGCTTTCAAGAGCTGCGCCCCGATCTGATGACGCTGGACATCGTCATGCCCAAGATGGACGGCGTCGCCGCGCTGCGGTCGATCAAGCAGACCGATCCCGGTGCTCGGATCGTGATGGTCAGCGCCGTCGATCAGAAGGAGAAGCTGACGGAGTGCATTCGGCTGGGAGCGGTTGATTTCATCGTCAAGCCATTCGACAAGGCCAGCCTCAAATGTTTCTTCGAAAAGATGGGCCGCGAAGTCAGCGCACTGGCGACCCGATCCGCTTCGTCCGCCGCGCCGAATCCACCAATTGCAGTTTCCGAGTCCTGACGTCCGACGCCGACCCGTCGGTAGCCACGTTCGCCAGAACGTGGGGAATTCCTTGTTAAACCCCCTACGCCAACGGCGTGGGCGAGAAGTGGAATTAACGACTGACATACGCGCGCACGCCGATGGCGTGGCGGTTAAACAACCTTTTCCCCACGCTCTGGCGAGCGTGGCTACGATTTCGTGATTGATCATTTCCTCATCGAGCCTCTTGTCATTCAGAATCGACTCGTAATTTCAATGGACGGACTTCTTCGCATTTTGGTGGTCGATGATTCGGCGCTGTATCGGCAGCTCGTTCGCAATGTGCTGCGAGAAGTGCCCGGCGTGGACGTTGTCGGCGCGGCGAAGAGCGGTTCCGAAGCGCTGTCGATGATCGCCGAGTTGGACCCGGATCTGTTGACGCTCGACGTGCGCATGCCGGAGCTTGACGGCATCGAAGTGTTGCGGACGCTCAAGCGCAACAAGAGCAAAGTCAAATCCATCATGCTCAGCAGCGTGACCGCGAACGGAGCTCAGGTCACGACCGACGCACTGTTCGAGGGAGCCTTCGACTTCATCCACAAGCCGAGCGGATCGGATGCCAGCGCCAATCGACAGCAATTGCTCGAACAACTGACCGAGAAGATCGCCACGTTTCGACTCAGCCCGGCGAGCCGCTCGTCCCGCCGCAGCGGGATCATCAACATCAAACCCGCTGAGCCAGCACCGAAGTCGACCGACGATTCCGAAACGATCAAGAGCGAACTGATCCTCACACGCTACGAAGCCGTCGTCATCGGCACATCAACCGGCGGCCCGGTCGCACTGCGCGAAGTCTTGCCGGAAGTCCCCGGTGACTTCGCCGTCCCAATCTTTATCGTGCAACACATGCCGGCTCTGTACACGCACTCGCTTGCCGAACGCTTGAACGAGACCTCGCAGATTGAAGTCGTCGAAGGGGTGGACGGCATGAGTGTGGAAGCGGGCTTCGCCTACATCTCTCCGGGCGGTCGGCACATGAAGGTCGAGCGACTCGGCGGACGAATGGTCATCCGCGTCACCGACGACCCGCCCGAAAACAGTTGCCGGCCAGCGGTCGATTACTTGTTTCGCTCGGCGGCGGAAGTCTTCGACGGCAAAGTGCTGGCGGTCATCCTGACCGGCATGGGCCGCGACGGAACCGAAGGCTGCCGGGAAATTAAACGGCGAGGCGGCTATATTGTCACGCAGCACTCGGACGGTTGCGTTGTGTACGGAATGCCTAAAGCGGTCGTCGAAGAAAAACTTTCCGACCGCTCCGTGACGCTCGACCGTATGGCCAGCACGATTGTTCGCCGAGTCAAGCGGAGCCGAGAGCCGTGATCGGCTTCGCCATTTGTGAAACTCTAGGAATTGATCGACCACTATGCCGACGAACGCCACCGCTCCCGTTGCCCTGATTGTGGAGGACAGCCGCATCCAGGCCCGAGTTTTGGAGCATCGACTGGCTCAAGCGGGATACCTCGTGCGTGTCGCCGGCAATGGAGTCATCGCGCTCGATTTGATCCGCGACCAAAAGCCCGATGTCATTATCTCGGACATCGAGATGCCGAAGATGAACGGCTACGACCTGTGCCGCGCCGTCAAGAAAGATCCTCAACTCAGCGACGTGCCGGTCGTGCTGCTATCAACTCTTTCCGAGGCCGAGGACATCATCAAGGGCCTGGACGCCGGTGCCGACAACTACGTCACGAAGCCCTACGACCCAACGTATTTGCTGAACCGAGTCGAGTCACTCCGTAAGACTCCGCTGCACGCCAGCGATGAAGCTGGCGTGACCGAAATGTGCGTGACCCTCAACGGTCGAACCTATCATGTCAAATCGGGGCGACAGCAAGTCCTCAACTTGTTGATCTCCACGTTTGAAAACGCCGTCGAGAAAAACCGGGAGCTGCACAAACTCAACGAGCAATTGACACTCGCGAAAGAGAAATTGACTCAGTGGAACACTCAGCTTGAGTCGCTCAATTCGAGTCTGGCCACTGCCAATGACCGGATGAGCCGAGACCTCAACGCCGCCGCTCGCGTCCAGCAATCCTTGTTGCCGGACACGGATCTTGATCATTCCAGCCTGCGGATCGTCTGGAAGTACACGCCGTGTGCGGAACTCGCTGGCGATTTCCTGAACTACTTTCTGTTGGATGATCGCTATCTGGCGCTGTTCGTCGTGGACGTCAGCGGCCACGGAGCCGCCTCATCGCTGCTGGCGGTCGCCGTCGGAAGATTGCTCACGGCCCATGCGTCGGCCTCGTCACTGCTCGCACGACAAGACCCTTTCACCGGAAAGCTGACGATCACCCCGCCCGCCGCCGTCGTGCGAGAACTCAACCGCCGATTTCCAATGGAGGCTCAGGGCGGTCTGTATTTCACGATTGTCTACGGCGTCCTGGACCTGGAGTCGTATCAATTGAAATATGTGAACGCCGGCCATCCAGCGATGGCCCACGTTCCGCACGGCGAGGCTCCTCGTTTCTTGCCGGGCGACGGATTTCCAATCGGACTGATGGAAGACAACGAATGGGACGAACACTCGCTGAGCCTGCAACGCGGTGACCGATTGTTTCTGTATTCCGACGGCGTCCCCGAAGCGATGGATGCTGAGCTTGAACAAATGGGGGACGAAAAAATGCTGGAGATCATGCAAGCCAAAGCGAGTGGACCGCTCGCGGACGCAATCGCTGGTCTGCATGATGCCGTCCAAACTTGGTGCCAACCCAACGGCCCGAAGGACGATGTCTCCATCCTGGGATTGGAACGGCTCAAATAAGACTGCTTCGGCTGACCGGTTCTGGGTAACCGGTTGCGGGTTCGCCTCACTGCACGGCGACGACTTTGGAGGTGCCCTTCAGGATTTGGCGATCGATCGTGATCGTGTGGCGGAGGGACGGGCCGTCGCGATAAGTCCAGATTTCGGTGACTCGGCGGCCCGAGATGGCGACGCGCGTGTGCGATTGCGGCGAACCCAAACACTTCAACAATTCCGCGGCGGTCATGCCCACCTTGGGAACGCCCAAGCGGATATTGCGATCGAGTTCGGTCTCAACGCCGGCTGGCGGGTTCGCGTCGGGTGTCAGCGGATCGGCGGGGGGTTGAACCCACTCACCGTTGATCTGTTGATAGCCCAGCTTCTTGAGCCTCTCGATCACGTCTTCGTTGTTCGGCGCGAGTTGCAGTGCTTCGCGCAACAGCTTGCCGGCTTCCGCATGATCCTGAACCAGCGCGATGCGTTCGTCGGCAAGCTGGATCAAACCGGTGACGCCATCTTTTCGCAGCGACTGTTCGCGGCGCGCGAGCCAGCGGGTGATCGCGTCCTTGGCGAGAGCATCCTGCTTGCGGTCTCGGCAGCGTTGCACCAGATCGCCGAGCTGATTGCGTGACAGCGTTGCGGAGTTCTTCGACTGAAACGCGAGTTCGCGGTCGCGGTGTTGCTCGGCCAAGTCGTGCTGTTCGGGGAGGAATTCGTCGATCCGATTGGCGATCTCACCTCCGTTGCTGTCGTCGGGCTTGGTGATTCGCCGGATTGCCGCCGTGGCGACATCTGTATGAAACACCCGTTCGAACTTGCGGCGACGAGGCTCGGTGGCGTTGCGGTAGGTCAGCACGGAATTCCGGTGATACTCGTCAACCTCCAGCGGCAAGACGTTGTCCGCGCGAGTCGTTGCTCCCGCTAAATCCCTATCGAGCCGTTGGAGAAACTGAAACAACGGGTCTTTCGTGATGTCGATTTCGTCCGCGCTGAGGTCGGGCTTCGGAGCGGATTTTTGGAGACTCTCCCATTCCAACGACAGCGACTCGTGTAGCCAGTCGAGCCGCAGCGGCTCGTCCAATCCCAATTCCGGGACGCGCGCCGCAAGTTTCCGCAGCGTCTGTGGGGTGAGTTCTTTCAACTCCTGCCGTTCGACCTGCAGTCCTTTGCGATTGATGACCTTGGCTCGATCGAGGAGTTCGTCGTCGTTGTAGAACTTGCCACGTTCGGTCGCCCATTCCGCCAGTTCGTACCACTGCTGGGGCGTGCCGCGCGAGAGGGCTCGCTCCCGTTCGGCCAGCGTTTGCAGATCGGGTGGGAGCAAGCGGACTTGGTCGATCTCGAAGTACAACTTGCCGCTGGTGGCTTTCTTGGCCAACCGCCCGGTCACCTCAATGACCTTGGAAGTCCCCACCACTTTGAGCGGCTGCGAGGATTCGAATAGCAGCTCGCCACAATTCTTCATCCGCAACGAATCGCGCGTGAGGATCGTGTAATGCCCCTCAATGCGAAATGTGGAGCCGACGAGTTCCGGCCACTTTGGCTTGAGTTCGAGGAAGCTCTGCAACGATTGCGCTCCGGCGGCTCTCGCGGTAGTTGGGAAGATCAGCACGAGAGAGAGGAGGGCAATACCAATGGCTAATGGCGAATGGCAAATGGCAGATCGCAAATGGCGAAAAGCAGATGGCAGAACGCAAATGGCAGATCGCAAGCGGGGGTTGCTCTTCATTGAGCGGCTCCAATCCAGCGGCTCTGTTCCAGCAGTAGCGCCCGCAATTGTGGTTCGGTGCGAAGTTCATCGGGCTGCAAGCCGGTCTCCAGCAGCAAGTCGTAATCGGTCCACAGGAAACCGGACGAAGACTTGAGCGTCAGCACCCAGACCGATTGATCCGCGTTCCATTTCAGCGACTCGACCTGCGCGGCAAACACGATTTCGTGCTGTCCAAGATCGTTGATCGCGAACAAGAGTTGCAGCTGAGCCTCGGGAGCCGCACCACCAGCGGGAGCAGCGTCACCAGCAGGAACAGCGGGAGGGGGAGCCGTCGCGCGGACTTTCGTGAAGATCGACAGCGAGCCGGTCAGGACCAACCCTTCCCCGTCGAGAAACATCCGCTGCTCCCACACATTTCGAGTCACGGAAGTTGAGGAAGTGGCAGGGTCGATCGGTATCGACCGATCAGGGGCCCCGGTGGCGGATTCGACTTCGCTTTGCAAGACGATCCAGCGGCCAGCGTGCAGGCTGGCGAATTCGGATTCGATGGAGCCAACGTCCCCTTTTTTTCGTCCCGCTTGTGCCGCTTCCAGAATGTCTCCGAGCGAGCGGGTGAGCAACGAGTTAATCGCGGTCAGTTGCCGAAGTTGCTGCCGAGTTTGCTCGGCGAGGACGTCATGTCGTTGCAGGAGATCCACCGCGTCGGTGGCGCGAGCAAAGTGCTGGGCGGCATCGACGTAGTCTTTCTTTTGGAGCGCCGTCAGACCGGCTTCGGTGGCGGTTTTGAAATTCCACTCTGCCTCGGATCGCGCGGCACGATCCCACTGCCACCAACCAGTCAGGCCGATGACCGTCAGCAGGCTGAGCACGATCAACCGCAGCGGAGTGAACGGAGCCGTCAGCTTGCGGGCCACGAACGCCAACATCCGCGGGATGTTGATGCGCGGCCAATTCGGATCCGACTCCGTTTGAGTGGACGGCTGGGGGAGCGGCTGGGGGAACGGCGTCTTCGTCTTGGCGGAGGACGGCGGTTTGGTGGCGGACGACGTCTTGGTGGCAAGCGGCGTTTTGGATTCAGTCGGCGTCTTGGTCGCGGACTGCGTCGGCGGCTTGGCCTTGCGGACCTTCATCACCGGTCGGGGGTAGACGTCCTTGGGCAGCAAGAAGAAGGACTCACCGCAGCCTTTGCAGAGGACACGCTGAAAAGTGAGACGCCGCGTGGCTTCCACTTTTCGGCCGCACGGGCAGACGATTTCGATCGGTTCGAGATCGACCTCGGCCTCACGACCGCCGAATGCGCCTTTCGCTCGCGAGAGCCACCCCGACATG
Source organism: Planctomycetaceae bacterium (assembly GCA_046156195.1). Lineage (GTDB taxonomy): Bacteria > Planctomycetota > Planctomycetia > Planctomycetales > Planctomycetaceae > SXKJ01. Next base: position 22,287 of record JBJXEX010000214.1, read on the forward strand.
GCATTGATCCTCAAATCCAACATCAGTCCCACTTGCGGATGGACGATTATGGGTGGGTGGAATTCGGACGGTCAATGAGGAGGACGACCAGATGGCCGCGAGAACCAATTTGATTCCTTTCGTCGGTGCGATCCGTTCAGATTGTCCGAGCCGCTCAGTCGGTTCGACCCACACAACCGATCCGATCCACAAGGTTGAGAACCTGATGGTTTTGTCTCCCGTCACTTCGTCGCTGCCCAAGTTGTTGTTGAAGCCCGGTCGCTGGACCGTCGGCTCGGCGGCGACGTGCAGTTATCGGATCGTGGCCGAGGGGGTCCAACCGCGTCATGCGTTGTTGTTGTGTGGCAGTCAACACACGGTGCTCAAGGCGTGGGATGCGAACACTCGGCTCAACGGTCAGTTGGTGCGTGGCGAAGTGCGTCTGCACCCCGGCGACCGAGTGGGCGTCGGCTCGGTCCAATTCATCGTCGAGCCGGCCGATCCCTTCGATGTCCTGGATCAATTACCGGACGCGCCGCGAGAAGTCATGGCTCGGCCGCAGGCGACCATCACAACGCCGCTGGAGTCGGACGGCTTTGACCTGGAACGACTCCGCGGACAAATTCAGGAACTTCGCGACGAATTGTCGCAGCGAGTGACTCGGCGGATGGCAACCAATTCGCCGCCCCCCAGCGTGGCGACTCCCAGCGCGCCGCCCCCTAGCACTGCCTCTCAACCTGATGTCGCGCGAACGTCCGCCCGAATCGCGGAGTTGGAACAAGCCGCTGCCGATGCCCGGCGACTCGCGGAGGCAACTCAGCAACAGCTCGCCGCCCTGCGAGCCGAACAGACGCGGCGCGAGGCCGAGTGGCACCACGATCGCGAGCAACTGTTTGCCGACTTTCAGCAACAACAAATCGCCTGGGCCACGGAACACACCCGGTTGCTCGAAGAATCGTTGCGACAAGAGGACATCACCCAGCAAGCCCTGCTCACCTCAGCCCAACACGAGCAGGAATTGGTTGAGCAATCCCAGCAGTTGCTCGCGGAACGGCAACAGCTCAACGCTGAGCGGCAGCGACTCGACGCCGATCACGAACGAATCGACGTCGATCACCAGCAAATCGAAACGCTGCGACAACAGCTCGCACACGATCAGCGACAGCTCGTAGCGGCTCAACAGCAGGCTGAAGCGGTTCGCCAGCAGGTCGCGGCAAATCGGCAACAGGTTGAAGCCAAGCATCTGCAACTCGAAGCAGAGCAACTGCAACTCGAAACGAATCGGCAGCAGGCGGCGGCAATTTGGCAGCAGCTTGAAGCCGAGCAACAGCGGGTCGCCGCAGAGCGTCAACAGATTGAAGCCAAGCATCTGCAACTCGAATCGGCTCGACAGCAGGACGCGGCGACTCGGCAGCAGCTTGAAGCCGATCAGCAGCAGGTCGCAGCAGAGCGTCAACAGATTGAAGCCAAGCATCTGCAACTCGAGTCGGCTCGACAGCAGGACGCGGCGACTCGGCAGCAAATCGAAGCCGATCAGCAGCAGGTCGCCGCAGAGCGTCAACAGATTGAAGCGGATCAACGGCAACTCGAATCGGCTCGACAGCAGATCGCAGCAACTCAGCAGCAACTCGAAACCGATCAGCAGCGAGTCGCCGCCGAGCGTCAACAGATTGAAGCCGATCAACGGCAGCTCGAAACGAGTCGGCAGCAGGACGCGGCGACTCGGCAGCAAATCGAAGCCGATCAGCAGCGGGTCGCAGCCGAGCGTCAACAACTCGAAGCGGATCAACTGCAACTCGAATCGGCTCGACAGCAGATCGCAGCAACTCAGCAGCAACTCGAAACCGATCAGCAGCGAGTCGCTGCGGAGCGTCAACAATTCGAAGCGGATCAACTGCAACTCGAAGCGGATCGGCAGCAGGTCGCGGCAACTCAGCAGCAATTCGAAGCCGATCTGAAGCGGGTCACAGCCGAGCGTCAACAGATTGAAACGGATCAACTGCAACTCGAAACGGCTTGGCAGCAGGTCGCGGCAACTCAGCAGCAACTCGAAGCGGACCAGCAGCAGGTCGCTGCCGAGCGTGAACAGATCGAAGCGGATCAACGGCAACTCGAAGCGGATCGGCAGCAGCTTCTGCCAGCCAGACTGGACTCAGAGCAAGCGCTCGTGGAGTTGTCGGTCGAGCGGGAGCGTGTCGAGAATCATGCGGCGGAGCTGCTGTGCAAGTTTGAGGAATTCACGCAACGCTTGGCCGAGTTCGAGCAACAGCAAGCTCAGCTCGCCCGCGATCAACAGGTGCTGGAGCATTCCTGGAACTGGGTGCAATCCGACCGCCGCAAGCTGGCCGAGGAGAAAGAACAGTGGCAGCAGCTTGCCGGTGAACGTGAGCAATTCGACGCCGAACGATCGGCCTGGACGCAACAGCCCTCGTATTTGGACACCGGATTGCCAGCCCCGGCATCGCCACTGGCCGCGGGAGAGGCCGAACAAGAATCCCAACCGCCAGAGTTCGTCGAGCAACAGGCCACTCGGACATCGTTGCCGTCGGATTGGGAGACGGAGTCTGTCGCCAAAGTTGAGATTGAGCGACCGGTCGAAGACACCCCGCGTCAGGCATCGCTTGAGGCACTCCCAACTTGGAACAACGATCCCGCTGCCTGGGAATCCGACGCTTCACCGCGTCTGCCTCTACCGCTCGCTCCGCCGCTTGCTCTCGCCGAATCATCGTTGCTGCCGCTCACGGAGGATTGGAGCATCGGTGTCGATCTGACCGCACCGCGCGAGACGCTTGTGGCCGAGCGACCGCTTGAGTCTGAGTCGCGCTGGGAATCGAACTTCGACACGCCCGCGATCCCGATTTTGACCCCGACCCCGACCCCGATCCCGATCCCGGACTCCGACTGGCCGACTCGGCCAGCCTTCGAGGTGGTGAATGACGCGCTCGCGGAAGTGGCCTCGCCAGAACAACCGTGGGCCAGCGATGCCAGCTCACCCGCTGCCGATTGGGATCCTCCAGCGCCCGCCGAAACACTCGGCGACCTCTCCAACGCGACCGTACCCCAAGCCTCCGAATCGTCTGGTCACTTCGAGAAGCCCGCCGATCGTGCGCGTCGGGATTTGGAAACACTCGATCCCGATCTCGCGGCCTTGCGCTTGGAACTCGCCGAGAAGTTTCATCTGCCGAGTCCCAGCGAAACCTCCGCCGATCGCCGAACATCGGAGAGTTCGGAACCAACTCTCACGACTGCGGAGTCGGAATCGATCGCGCCTCCGTCTCCCAGTCCCGAACCGGACGCACCACCGAGTCCCGGCGCGACCGTCAGCATCCTCGGATCTCTGGCCTTCTCGGAGGATGAGCCGATCGATGATTCCGTGTCGCGTTATATGGAGCAGTTATTAGCGCGGTCGCAACAATCCAGTGATGCTCGCGGCGATCGCCACATTCCGGTCCATTCCGCCCCGTCATCCGGAACGGTGCCGAAGCCGACGCCGCAACCGACTCGTGTCGCCCCACCGATGACGGTGCCGGAAATCGAAGTCCCTGCCGATTCGGATTCGTCCGTTCTCGAAAGTCCCACCAGCGCCAAGCTACGCACGCTCCGGACTGCACCAGTTCACGCGCAGGACAAAGACGCAATCCGCGAAGTGACCCAACAGATGCGGCAGGTCGCCAATCAGCAAACGCTCAAAAACGTGCAAGCCTCGAATTGGGCACGCTTGAAGCGGTCGATCAAGATCAAGTCGAGCCTCGCGACGTTCGCGTTCGTACTCAGTGCCGTGTTGCTGTATCTCGGCTACACCCGCCAGCCGGACTTCCTCGTGCTGGGCGTTTGCGCGTCACTGCTCGGCGTGATCACTTGGGTGGACCTGATCCTCGCCATTCACCAAGCCCGCCGCCTCACCTCGCAACTCGCCGGCCATAAGACGAACGGCAAATCCGAGTAGACCGCTCACCTGGATTCGCCGGGCTGCGTTCCCTTCAGTGATGGCCAGTTCGACGCGTTCAACTCCGCCGCTTCGCGCGAGTTTTTGCCTTCGCCTTGGTCTTTGCCTTCGCCTTGGTCTTTGCCTTCGCCTTTGCGGAGGCTTGGGCCGATCCGCTGACCGATCTCTTCTGAGCTTGGTCCTGAGCGGACTGAGCGGCTCGCTCTTCAAAGATGCGGTCCCAACCTTCCGAAAACTTGATCGTCGTCCCCGAGTGAACCGTGTACCCCGTCATGCTGCGTTCCTTTCAATGAAGTGTCGTTATGAGATTTTTGATTTTCGATTTTTGATTTTTGATTGGGACTGCGGTTCAATCAAAACTCAAAAATCAAAAATCCTTACCTTCCGCCCCTCCGGCCGCGAGACCGCGTATCGAGATACGCGCCCAACGCGAGGTCATACGGGTCCGTGGTCTTGAGCTTGAAGTAGTCGCAGCCGAGTGCTCCGCAGCCCGCCGAGAGCTCCTTGCAGAAGCGACGATAGTTTTCCAAGTAGTGCTTTCGCAAACGGTGAGGATCGACCAGGACTCGGTGGGTCAGTCGTTCGAGATTCCGAAACTGCGTCGGCCGAGCGAAGGGGAAATCCTCTTCCTCCGGCGCGACCACATGCAGCAGCACCACCTCGTGACGCGAGTGACGCAGCTCTTTCATCGCCGCCAGCACCTTCTCAACCTCATCGAACAAGTCGCTGACCACGAACACCAAGCTCCGCCGCTTGAGCGTCGGCACGATCCCGGAAAGAACCTCGCCAAGACTCGTTTCGCCCCCAGGCTCACGCTCACCGAGCAACTCTGTGATGCGCTGAAAACTATGTGCCGCCGTCGATGGTTGAGCGATGTCGCGCACCGCCGTGTCGAACGTCATCAGCCCCACCGAGTCGCGCTGCGACAGCAACAGATAGCCCATTGCCGCCGCGACCTGCCGAGCATAATGCCACTTGCTCAACGTCTGCCCGGCGTAGCCCATGCTGCCCGACGCATCGACCAGCAAGTACGCCCGCAAGTTGGTTTCATCCTCGAACTCTTTGATGTAGTAATGGCCCGTCTTGCCGAACGCTCGCCAGTCGATGTGCCGAATCTCGTCGCCGGGGTAGTACTGCCGATGCTCGACGAACTCGACACTGGCCCCCTTGAACGGACTCTTGTGCTGACCGATCAGGTAGCCCTCCACAATCAGCTTGGCCACCACCTCCAGCCTGCCGAACTTGGCCAACGCCGTCGGGTCCGACAGCGGCACATCATCACGAGCATTTTTGCCGAAGGTGGTTTGCATCGATCACGCTCCGCCTTTGCACTTGAAGTAATACCGTTGAATCTCCATCACACACGACTGCCCGTTGGCCGACATCGCCGAGCAGCGTGCCTCCGGCGTCTTGGCTCGTGCGACCGCCTCCCGTGTGCGAGCGACGCTTCCTTCGGCAACGTCCGCTTCGATGTCACCGCACGTCAGTCCGAAGCAACCGCAGATCGCCGCGTCCGCCGACTTGGGATACGCCGGCCGGACCAGCTTGTCGATCATCACCACTCGCTCGAACGAATCGAAGTATGCGACCTCGCATTCCGGCTGAATGCAGAACATCGCCGACTCGCCAATCTGCCCGCGCGATTCCGGCTTCAGCCAAGCATCTAGCGTGATCCGCTCGACCGCCTGCCCCAGCGAGCCGCAAAACGGACAGTGCCGCACACCCGAATTAGATTCGCGAACGAAGGCCTTGTTCATGGAAACTCTCTGGTCCGAGAGTTTCATCGAGCGATTTCCCAAGCGTCAAGTCGCTGCTCAGCGTGGCGCATATTGAAGGGGACAATGACCGTTGCACTGTGCATCCTCGAATGACCAAGCTACCAGAGCAGCGGCCAGAAACCCTGGGATAGAAAACGCGCTACCCGGCCTTCCGGTAGACCGCCTTGTTCGCCGAATTTTCCGAAATTACTCACCGTTTCCGTCAAACTCATTCTTCATCGAGCTCAAAGCGAGCATCATCCTGTCTCAAGTTCTCGGCTAGCGAAATAACTTTGGTTCGATCCATACAGCCCTGGCGTAGGAAGCGTTGCCGGCACATTTCACTCTCAAATGAAGCATGTCTACTTTGTCGATATCGACCTCGAATACCTGACGTTGGTCAAAGTCTTGAATCGGCTTTGAAGACCAGATCACCTTATTGTCACCGATGATTTCGAATGTAACCGGTGAGCCAATTCGCCCTCGCTCGTCTCCCATTCGGGGAATGAATACTTCGCCACGAAATTGAGACCAATTGCGATTCATCCGATAGGACGCAAGTGAATGACCACGAGGCTTCGCGTGCAAAAAGATGCTGTGTGACTGCTCGCGGCCTTCAATCTTGATCTGCTTTCCGACGATCTTTCCGTCGTTTGAGTAGAGATCCCCGTCGACTTCGACGGTTGACGGCGTGAGCTCGGATAAAAAACGCTGCGCATGTGACGCAATCAAATACTCTCTTAGTTCTTTCTCAAGTGACTGCGCCTCTACATCCTGATTCGCCTTTATCAACTGTTTAATCGCGATGTTGTAGGCACTTTCCAGCGCGAGTCTTGCCGTTGCGACTCGCCTACGTGCCGCATCGGGCGTAAAGGATGGCAGTTCCCTTTTGTCTTCAAAGGCGCGGCGATCAAGCGCAAGTTGATCAAGCAACTTCTTATTGCCGCTTTGTCGAGCTGAACCCTCGCGTTTCTCAAAAGCAGCCTCGACCTCTTGGCGAAGATGATCGCATTCGTCGGCATGTTTTTTTCTGGCGACGGCCAGACGTTCTGCGATCGAATCATCTGCAGACGCGAACGCAAGGAAGCCAAATTGGCAAATGATGCTGGCAATTACAAATGCACGTATCATCGGTCACCAAGAACTTTCGGCTGCTCGGATCAGAACCCACTGGGCAACGGTTGCCGACGAGTGAGGCAACCTACCACACGTATCTAAGTATCTCAACGAACGTCAAATCTCAGCATTCAGTCACACTCGGTCGCTCTTTCGTCGTGCTACAGAAGTTGGCGGACTCAATAACTCGATGACGAAACAGCCTTGGTGGCCGACGCGATCGGCGATAATCCCAATCGCTGGCGGCACTCGTTGAGAATCTCGGCGGT
>JBJXEX010000216.1:0-13828 GCA_046156195.1 Planctomycetaceae bacterium
GAATCGCCGTTGATCCGCACCGAGCCATCGCTCTGCAACTGCGCGAACCACGGCAGGCGAAAGTGATACTTCGGCTGTCCGAGCGATGCCTCGACCGCCTTTGTCACAGTCCCCTCTCCATCCCAGCGAATCGCGCTGACGATGGTGCCATCATCACCAGTCCGCAACGCTGCGAGCGGCGCGAGCAGCAGGGACAAGGCAGCGAGACGGAATGTGATTCGGAGCGTGGTCATGATTTTGTGATTTGGAGAGGTGACAGTTTCGAGCGTCCGCTTGCTGCCGATGGGTGAAGCGATGTCACGGATTCGCGAAATCTCAAGTTGCCGTCTGGAGATAAAGGTACTTCTGGAACCCAACGAACACGGTTCGGATTTGCTCGGGCTGGCCGAGGTCCGCCATCGCGTCGGCGAGTGCGTTGTTGTACTTGAGCTTGAGTAGTGGCGAGAGCTTTGCTTGGTCGAGTTCATGCACTCCGACTTTGACATATTGAGCCAGCACGAAGTCGAGAAACGCTTGTTGTTTGCTGTCAAAATGAGTTTCGATTTCGACCTTCGCCCGAGCCGCTCGTTCTTCGCGGGTGAGTGGCGTTAGCGCGAACGCGACATGCCCCAGTACGTCGAAGAGGTCGCTCTTCTCGGCCTCGATGATCTTCTGCATTTCGATCATTTGGTCGCTGCCGAATCCCTTTTCGGCCAGCCCTTCCAGCAGCTTCGCCCTTGTGTCGGGCGCACTCCAAATTGACCGGAGTTCGGCTTCGTCTCGGAAGAATTCCGGGAACTTGCCGTACAGGCTTTCCATGAATTGCTGAGCCGACATCGGCGTTCCGTCCGGGTGCCAGAAACTCGTGGCCAGCATGTGTTGGATGGTTCGTTCCTTGCCGTCGGCCAGCTTGATCCGGATTTTATTTTTGATCGGCCTCTCACACACGCAGGGTGTCTGGCCGCATTTGGAGCACGGCAGAGGCTCACACTCGCACGGACTCTTGCCGCACTTCTCGCACGGTGGCGTCGGCACCTTTTCACAGACGCAGGGACACGCCCCGCATGTCTCGCACGGTTCGTCTTCGTCCGGCTCGCCGTCCCATTCCGGGTCGGCGAAGTGGTGATGAGCTTTCACGAAGTCGTAAATCGTGAAGTAGTCCTTGCCGTCGTAGAGGCGGGTGCCGCGTCCGACGATCTGCTTGAACTCGATGATGGAATTGATCGGCCGCATCAGCACGATGTTCCGCACGTTGCGGGCATCGACTCCGGTCGAGAGCTTTTGTGATGTCGTCAGGATCGTGGGGATGGTCTTTTCGTTGTCCTGAAAGATGCGCAACTGCTTTTCTCCCAGCTCCCCATCAGCGGCAGTGACGCGGACGCAGTAGTCCGGATCTTTACTGGTCTTCAACTGATTGATGAGGTCGCGCACAGCCAGCGCGTGAAGTTGCGAGGCACAGAAGACGAGCGTCTTTTGCCGCTGGTCGATCATGTCCATGAACAACTTCACTCGGAACGCTTCGCGTTCCTTGATCTCGATAATCTTGTTGAAGTCCTTTTCTTCGTATCGCTTGCCCGTCTCGATTTCGCCTTCAATCAGCTTGTCGTCCGACGTGTAGACGTACTCGTCGAGCGTCGTCTGGATTTGTTTCACCTTGAACGGCGTGAGGAAGCCGTCGTTGATGCCGTCCTTCAGCGAGTAGATGTAGACCGGCTCTCCGAAGTAGGCATAGGTGTTGACGTTGTCCTTGCGCTTCGGCGTGGCGGTCAGGCCGAGTTGCACCGCCGGCGCGAAGTAGTCGAGGATGCCGCGCCAAGTGCTTTCGTCGTTCGCCCCGCCGCGATGGCATTCGTCGATGACGATGAAGTCGAAGAAGTCCGCCGGGTACTCGCCGAAGTAGGGTGACGGCTCGCCGTCCTTCGGTGGTCCGCACATGAAGGTTTGGAAGATCGTGAAGAACAGGCTGCCGTTCTTGGGGACTTTGCCTTTCTTCTTGATGTCCGCCGGTTCGATCCGGACCATCGCATCTTCGGGGAATGCCGAGAAGGCGTTGAAGGCTTGGTTGGCGAGGATGTTGCGATCGGCGAGGAACAGAATGCGCGGCCGGCGAGTTGGTTCACCGCTCAGGTTCCAGCGGCTTTGAAACAGCTTCCACGCCAATTGAAACGCGATGAAGGTCTTGCCCGTGCCAGTCGCCAGTGTGAGCAGGATACGTTGCTTCCCGGTGGCGATGGATTCCAACACTCGCTCGATGGCGATGTCCTGATAGTAGCGGCCTTGGAAGTAGCCGCCCCGGTCTTCAAACGGGACAGCGGCGAAGCGGTCGCGCCAAGCGTTCTGCTCGGCGAAGGTGAGGTTCCAGAGTTCATCGGGAGTCGGGTAGCGGGACACGTCCCCTTCGGTCCCCTCATCCATGTCGATGCCGTAGATGCCTTGTCCGTTGGTGGCGTAGGTGAAGCGGATCGCCAGCTTCCCGGCGTAGTTCTTCGCTTGAGCGACTCCCTCGGTCAGAGCTTCGTCCCACGCCTTGGCTTCGACGACCGCCAGCTTGGTGTTGCGATATTCGAGCACATAGTCTGCCGATAGGGACTTGCCGCGCCGGCCGTAGCCTTCAAGGCGTCCCGGCGCAATCGGATACTCGCGCCGAATGCGACTCCCTTCGACGACGCCCCAACCAGCGGCAGCGAGAGCGGGGTCGATGTGTTCGGCACGGGTTTCGGCTTCGTTCATGGAAAAGGTTTCCAATGGTTCGAGTCTCGCGTCAGCAATTTCATGAGCCTCGGATGGATAAACAGTTTCTCACGGCCGAACGATCGCTCTTCCAACACGTCAATCTTCACCAATTCCTTCAGATACATGGATGCCGTTTGGCGACCGGCGATTTTCCGTGTCGTCACGTTTTGAATGCGACAATAGGGCATCTCAAAAATCAGGTTCACCAGTTCGTGGCTGTAGATCTTGGGAGCAGCCTTTCTCACATGTTCCACCGTCTGCGCCTGCAGCGTTCGAATTGCCGCAATCTTGGCGACCGTCCAGAGCGAGGTTTCCTCAACACCCCGCAGCATGAACTGCAACCAATCCTCCCAGGCGGCGTTCTGCGTCACTTCCAGCAGCAAGCGATAATAGTCCGGCTTGTGCTGAATGATGTACCGGCTCAAGTAGAGAATCGGCAGCGTGAGCAAATCCTGGCTGATGAAGTACAGGCTGTTGAGCACTCGGCCCGTGCGCCCGTTGCCGTCAGTAAAGGGATGGATTGCCTCAAATTGATAGTGAGCGACGGCCATCCGAATGAGCGGATCAATGTCGGTCGCCTCATGCAGAAATCGCTCCCAGTTGGCGAGCAACGTGCGAAGTAGATCTTCTCCCACCGGCGGCGTGTAAATGATGTCGCCGGACTGTCCTCGTGCCAGTGCCGTGCCGGGGACGCGGCGGACGTGCATCTGGGTGCCTTTGATGCGACTACAAATCTCTTCCGCAGTTCTCGTCGTCAGCGGACGCTGCTGCATCAAGCGGTAGCCTTCCAGCAGGGCCTGGCTGTACCGCAGGGCTTCTTTCGTCGCCGCATCGGCGTTGCCGTCATCCTCGCGGAACTGAAACAGTTGGTCCGTGGTGGTGACGATGTTCTCGATTTCCGAACTGGCCTGAGCTTCCAACAGCGGAAGCGTGTTGATCAGGACGCTCTGATTGGGAATCAGTTCCGCCGCCTGTTTCAGCGCCGCGACGGCGGCACGAGCACCGATGCACTGCTTGAGGATGGCTTTCGTTTCCAATTCGACGGCTGGCGGCAGCGGTGGCAACCCGTTGAAAGGGAGCTCCGGACGCCAGAAGTACGCGGATTTCTGGGCTTTTTGAGTGGTTGTCATGGCTGCCAGACTATGTCGATGCCATCGACACGTCAACGAAACGTGTCGAATAAATGGTATCATTTCGACACATTCAGGCGACGTGTCGAAACCAACGACATGTCACCGCAACGAACGCGGCTCCCTCGGACGACGTCCCAGCCAGCGGTTTTCAGGGCGAGGTCGATCAATTCAGCGCGGACTTCGGCTGCGTTCATGGCTGCCTCAGGACGTGGCCAGATGAGTCAAGTATCAGTCAAGTAATGAGTCAAGTCGGGACTCATTCACGGCGATCCGCTTTCGCTGCCGTCTTTCGGCTTGCGTGGTTTCTTTGGCTTCGGCAGTTTCTTGATCTCGTTTGCGGCTCGGTCCAGATCGTCGTCAACACGGTGCGGCTGGGAGTCGAGAAACTGGCGATACTGCTGGTATTCCAACTCAGCTTTCGCTTTGGCATCGTCCGCCGAAATCTTTCCCGCATGACTGAGCAACTCTCGTCCGGTCAATTTCAAGAACTCATCCAGCTTCGTGATCCAATCCCGCATCGTCATGGCCTTGCGGCTGAAGGCTTGGAGTTCCGCGAATTCGAGGTAGGCGTTGACGATGCGGTTGAGCGTTTGCAGTTCGTCTTCGTCGAGGTAGTTCTTGGCGATCGACACGTCGTCCTTGCGGATCACGCCGCCGGGACGAGTGGATTTCAAACCCATCAGCGGCTCGCTGGAGTCGGCCCGCTGGTGGATCACCTCGGCGGCCGTGTGGCCGTGAGTCGCCCAGTGCATCTTGTTCTGCACCGTCGCAAAGAACTGCTGCGACTGCTCGGCATTGGGCGAGTAGTCCACGCTGGTCGCGTAGATGTCGAGCACCTTTTGATAGAACCGTCGCTCGCTGGACCGGATGTCGCGGAGGCGTTCCAGCAGTTCGTCGAAGTAGTCCTTCTGGCCTTTGCCGGGCGGGTTCTTGAGCCGCTCGTCGTCCATGACGAAGCCCTTGACCAGATACTCGCTAAGCCGAGCCGTGGCCCACTGGCGGAACTGAGTGCCGCGCAGCGACCGAACGCGGTAACCGATGGCGAGGATGGCGGGCAGGCTGTAGTGCAGCACTTCGCGGGTCACCTCGCGCACGCCTTCGGATCGAACTATTAAGTAAGACTTAATAGTTGCCGCTTCGGCGAGTTCCCCTTCGGCGTAAATGGCCTTGAGGTGCTGATTGATGTTCGGCACGGTGGTCTGAAAGAGTTCCGCGATCATCACCTGCGAGAGCCAGATCGTCTCGCTCTCGAACCGGCATTGGATGCGGGTGCGGCCGTCTTCGGTCTGGTAGAGGATCATCTCGGATTGAGGCGTCTGGTCGGCCATCGGCTGTTCCTACAGTTGCCCGCTGAAGGCTCGGTGCAGCAGCGACTTTTTCAATTCGTCGAGCGCGGGGGCGATGTGTTCGGCACGGGTTTCGACTTCGTTCATGGCGTTTTGCGATAAAAGAAGGAAACTGATTGCTCGTAATGAGTTGCGGCCCACAAGGCTGCTTCGGGCGGTCTGTCCTAAAAAGAAAACTAGGCCCAAAACGGGATGTAACTTCGGTAGCGAGTCGATGTTTGGGTTGAGTCGGCCAGCTTGATTTTTCCGGCTTCCACGGTCGCGGTGATAATGGCCGTGACCGTTGCCACTTTCTTCTCGGACAACTTGAACCGGTCTCGAAGGCTTTGGTTATTCATTGGCCCGTTCATCACATACCGCAAGCAGCAATGCTGGTAGCAGGCGCGAATCCGATCGTTCCGATTCATCTGATCCAGATCCTGATGGGCGAACAAGACAGCCGTTGTTCGCAACACTCCGACTCGGAAATCTGGGGCCGGAAGTTGAAACACTTCCGACGCACTGATCACCTTGTCGATGCCGCTGCCCTTCTCTTCGCAGATTCCCAGGCGACGCATTAAATCGGCGAGGCGTTCGTTGCGGGAACGATACTCGTCAATGAACCGCTCGACATGAATCGGCGGAAGTCCGGGATTGGAAATCTCCACGCGATCGTCGTACATCTCGATCATCACCGACGCTCCGGTCATCACAAAGTCTTGATGAATGAGAGCGTTCGCGATGAGTTCGCGCAGGGCCTGCTTTGGAAACATTTTGACTTCTTGTCTCACGGCTTCTTCGATGAACTGATTCTTCGGAGCCGCTGAATGAACGAAGTCCACCAGCCCTTCAAAACCGACTGCGTAGCCTCGATTCCCAGGCTTGTCGTCTTTTGTCCTGAGCTTGTTCGTTCCATCGTAGATCACCACACGGGGCGCTTTTCGCGCCAGGGCCGGTGAGAACGCATCGAGTTTCTTCGCCAGCAAGATGGCGGCGAGATTTGAAATCTTCCATCCATTGGATGCTCGCTGAATCAGACCTTCACTGGCCAGCCTTTCCAAGACGCCGGTTTGTTGCGTCGGATACGGCAACTTCATCAGGTCGAAGTAAGCCTGCGTGTCGAGCAACGCAATGACCTCATCGTCGCGGGCATTGGTCTTGGCGGATTGCGAAAGCCAGTCCGGCTGCCCTTCGGAGAAGATTTGCCGCAAGCGATCCTCGCTCATGGCGACAAGCTCTTCGCCGGCGCGCATCAGGTAGGCACCCTCGAATTGATAGGCGGTTCCCAACGGTCGGCTGGGGATATGAAACACCAGAACGCGGCCATCGGGATGAGCGACTTCCTCGATTTCCACTCGGAAGTTCAACGTTTGAAACAACTTCGCCGCCATCTCCACCGGATCGTTGAACGCGGACGTCCCCACCACTTTGCGAGGCGGAACGTCTTCGATTCCCAGCAGCAGGTGCCCGCCCCCTTCGTTGGCCAAAGCGACGCAGTAGCGAAAGAGCTTGCGATTGTCGAATTGGTTCTTGGCCTCTTTGAACTCCAGGTTTTGATGTTCCGAGCGTGCCGCACGCCAAGCGTCAATTTGTTCGGGAGTGGTGATCATGATATTGAGCGACTCTCCTACAGTTGTCCGCTGAAGGCTCGGTGCAGTAGCGACTTTTTCAACTCGTCGAGCGCGGCGAGTTTGCGTTGGTAGAGGGATTCGAGGCGTTGGGTCTCTCGGTCAAGGACGTCCAATTTGGCTGCGATTCTCTTCTGGTCGGCCAAGAGTGGGAACCGAAAGCGCAATGAGAGTTGCTTCGTGATTCCGATGTAGGCGCGAGTCGATCCATCCGCTGCGCCAGCGATCATCTCACGCTGGAAGAGCGGACTCATGAAATAGAAGCGGACGAAACGGTTGAAGAGTTTGCTCGCATTTTTGACACGATAGCCGGTCACCTGCGGCGTCAACATGATGTAATCGTCCGCAGTCCTAACGATGGCAGACCGACCGATTGTGCCTTTGTGGGAAATCACAACATCCCCGTCCTTTGCGAAGCCGACACGAAGCGAATCTGCCAACTTCCTCGAAATGAATGTGCAGTTTTCCGTATCGACGCTGCCGTCTTGAAGGTCGCACGCCATGATGAACGGCACACCTGAGTCGGTGTAGTCGGCCTTCCGAGGATGGATCTCGCCGTGGTTTCCATCGAACGGTTTGACCAAAACGCCTTCGGCAACCAATTCACCTACGCTCTTCTCCACCCAGCCGTGGCCGCGTTGGGTGAAGACGGCTTGGAGGTGGCTTTCAAACAGAGCACGGGCGTTTTGGAGGTTCTGTTCGGCGTTGGCTTTGGCGGTGGCGAGGCCCTCAAACGCTTCGTCGAGAATCCCCACAATCCGCCGCTGCTCAGCCAGCGGGGGAACGGGAAAGGCGATCCGTCGAAGTGCGTCCGTGTCTATTTTAAGAGTTCCGTGCGCCGCTGAACTCAAGACACGCTCACCCTCCCCTTGCATGAAACTGCTTTTCAGCGCGAGTAGAAGAAAACGTGGAACGACTAGCGCCTTCGGTGGGAGAATCGCTCGTATGTCTTGGTTGAATGCGACGGGCGATGTGACTTCACCGATTTGAATTCCGTTCGCCAACCCCATCCCACGGACCAGCATCAGAAGCGAACCAACTGGCGCAAGTTTGGTCGCGGACTGCTCGACTGCCTCACGAGAGATGTGTAGGAAAGCTGTTTCGATCTGATCTGACTTCAAATCTCTGGCTGATACGAATGGAACATCGCCGTTCCAAAAACTTGCGTTTTGTTTTGAAGGCGTTCCACCGCTTGTGAGTTCGCAACACTCACCGATCGTGCTCCAATCCCAGCCGTTTTTCATTTCAGCCCCCCTTCGACTGGGCTCAGGGAACACCGGATGGTTTGCATGACTTCGGCGTTCTCGGCGGCGGTGATCGTTGCCCATTGCCAATTTTCCATTGTCCATTGCCACTCACTCATCGTTCGCCTCCGTTTCGGTCCAGGCTTGCAGGCGTTCGGCGATGGCTTCGGGGCTGGGGAGTTCGGCGCGATAGGCTTCGGGGAGTTCCGGGACGATGGTGTAGGTCGCCACGCCGATCGGACGGCTCGACGTGCGGAGCGCGTATTCCACGACCGTCTTGTTCTTGTCGCGGCAAATGATGATGCCGATCGGTGCGTTCTCTTCGGGAAGCCGTTCCTGACGGTCGAGCGCTTCCAGGTAAAACTCCATCTTCCCTTTGTGCTCCGGTTCGAACGCGCCGATCTTCAGTTCGATCGACACCAGACAACGCAGCCGACGATGGAACAGCAGCAGGTCGATGAAATACTCCTGCCCGCCGACCTCCAGCCGATACTGATTGCCCAGGAAGGCGAACGCGCCGCCCATCTCGGTGAGAAACCGCCGGATGTTCGTGACCAGCGCCAACTCCAATTGCCGCTCCGAGTGCTCGTCGGCCAAATCGAGAAAGTCGAAGGTGTAGTGATCCTTCACGGCCAACACCGCCTGAGCCTGAATCTCGGCGGGCAAGGTTTGGTCGAAGTTGGTTTGATTGAGCAGGTACTTTTCGTAGCTCTGGTTATCGACCTGGTGCTGGAGAACGGCGGTTGTCCAACCAAACCGTGCGGTGGCCCGGAGGTAGAATTCCCGCTCCAGTTCATCCTTGCACCGACCCATAATCACGAGGTTTTTGGTCCAGCTAATTTCTCTAATCAACGATTGGAGTTTTGGCTGATTCCGGTATTCCGCGTAGAGTTGCCGCATCAACCACAGGTTTTGGGCCGAAAACCCGTTGCGGCCAGGGAACTCGGCTTGCAGGTCACGGGCCAGTGTTTCGACCACCGCCTTACCCCAGCCAACTTCCTCCTGCTTACGGAGAATGGACTCGCCGATGTCCCAATAAAGTTGCAGCAACTCCTTGTTGGCCGCACGGAGCGCCCGGTACTGAGCCTGTCGGATGCGAACCTTGAGGTCCGCCAGAAACGGGCCGTAATCGTCGGGAATCAATTGTGTCATAGCAGCCTCCGGATGGTTTGCAGGACTTCGGCACTCTCAGCGTCCAGCGCGGCGATCTCGTCCATGATCGCTTCGGGGCTGCGGTGCGTCACTTCTTCGCCGCCGTTGGGGTTCTTCACCGACAGGTCGAACGTCGTCGGGTCGATCGTGGCGGCATCCACGCTCCACGACTTCGGCGAATCGGCGCAGGTCTGCTGCAACTCGACGAACTCGGCAAGGTCGTCGTCGTTGAGCGGGTTCGTCTTGCCCATGTTGCGGCCGGGGTCGAGCTGGTAGTACCAGACCTTCCGCGTCGGTGCTCCCTTCTCAAAGAACAGCACGACGGTCTTCACGCCCGCCCCCTGAAACGTGCCGCCGGGGCAGTCGAGCACGGCGTACAGGTTGCAGCTTTCCAACAGCAGCTTCCGCAGACTCACCGAGGCGTTGTCGGTGTTGGAGAGAAACGTGTTCTTGATGACCACGCCGCCTCGTCCCCCCGCCTTCAGAATCTTGATGAAGTGCTGCAAGAACAAGAACGCGGTCTCGCCCGTGCGGATAGGAAAATTCTGCTGAACCTCTTTCCGTTCCTTGCCGCCAAACGGCGGATTGGCCAGCACGACGTCGAAGCGGTCCTTCTCCTGAATGTCGGCGAGGTTCTCGGTCAGCGTGTTCGTGTGGACGATGTTCGGCGCTTCGATGCCATGCAGGATCATGTTCATGATCGCGATGACGTAGGCCAGCGATTTTTTCTCTTTGCCGTAGAAGGTTTTTTCTTGAAGCGTCTTGTCTTGGGAGGTCGTGCGTTTGGGGTGAGTCTGCTTGAGGTAGTCATAGGCTTCGCACAAGAAGCCCGCCGAGCCGACCGCGCCGTCATAGACCTTGTCGCCGAGCTTGGGCTTCACGACGTTCACAATCGCCCGAATGAGGGGACGCGGCGTGTAATACTCGCCGCCGTTTCGCCCGGCGTTGCCCATGTTTTTGATCTTGGCTTCGTACAGATGCGACAGCTCATGCTTCTCGGTCTGCGAACGGAACCGCAGCTCGTCGATGTGGTCGAGGATCTCCCGCAGGTTGTAGCCCGACTGAATCTTGTTTTTGATCTCGCCGAAAATCTCACCGATCTTGTACTCGATGGTGTTCGGCCCGCTCGCCTTCTGCGTGAACCCGTGCAGATACGGAAACAGCTTTTGATTGACGAAGTCCCGCAGATCGTCGCCGGTCATCGCCTGGTTGTGGTCAATCCCGCCCGTCCTTGCCCTTCGGAGCGGCCCACACATCCCAGCGGTACGGCTTGTCGAGAATGAAGGCGTACTTCTTCCCTTCGAGCGCCGCTTCGTCCGCCTTGTCCTGCTCCAGCCCGTCGAGGTACTTCAGGAACAGCAGCCAAGAGGTCTGCTCGGTGTAGTCCAACTCGCTGGAACACCCCGCCTCTTTCCAGAGCACGTCGTCGATGTTCTTGAAGGCTTGTTCAAACATGGGCGATGTTGGACTCCTGGCCGAAGATGGAGACATCGGTCTTGTTGCCGCCGTGGGCTGCGGCAGACTTTTCGGACTGAACGAAGATGAAAACTTTGTGCAATTGGAATGGTGCCGTCCCGCTCGCCGATCTCTCGTCAATTGCCGCTGTCGAGGATCGTCGCCAGCGCTTGGCTGTCGGCGAACAAAGCGTTGACGGCACGAGAGAGATTTACTTTGAACGACTTTGTCGAACTGGCAATCGTGTCGGAAGCGATGGCCACTCGAATGGTCTTCGTGGTATCACCGGGCGAAAAGGTGAGTGTGCCGAAGGTCGCCGAGAAGTCCTGGCCCGCGAGGGCGGTCCCATTCGCCGTTGCGAAGTTGACGGTCACCGCCTGGCCGCTCGGGGCCGAGAGGCTGACGGTGAACTCGGCCGTCGTGCCTTCGATCACGCTCACGTCGCCGATCGACAGACGCGGGGCTTTGTCGTTGTCCTTGATCGTTCCGCGTCCCTGAGCATCCACGATCGCGGCTTGCATGGAGTTCGACAGGTTGACGAAAAACGTCTCGCTGGCTTCGTGGAGCGAATCATCGTTCGTCAGCACCATGATCGTCTTCGAGGTTTCGCCGGGATTGATGGTCAGCGTGCCGCGAGAGGCTTGATAGTCGGCTCCCTCTGTGGCCGAGCCGGCGCTTGAATCGGAGACCGTTGAGAAATCCACCGTCACCGGCATCGCGCTGACGGACGAGAGTTTGACGGTGAACTTCGCGGCGACGGTCGTATTCGTTTTCTCCGTGACGAGGACATCGCTGATCGACAAATTCGGAGCGGCGTCGTTGTCGCGAATCGTCGCTTGGGCGAGTTCATCCGCGATGATCGCTCCGGTCGCCGCGCTGAGCTGCACGAAGAAGGTTTCATCCCCTTCGTGCAACGCATCGTCGAGAACGGGGATCGAAATCGTTTGGCTCAACTGACCGGGGGCGAAGCGGAGCGTGCCCGTCCGCGCCTGAAAGTCTTTGCCAACGGTGGCCAACGGACCAGACTCGATCGCCGCCAATTCGTTGCTGGCTAGAAGCGTGCTGAAGTTGACGGTCACAGGCTGAGAACTGGGGGACGAAAGCGTCACGTTGAAGGTCGCGCTGGCCGCTTGCTTCGGCCGTTCGGAGACCACGGCATCGCCAATCCGCAGGACGACCGGGAAGTCATCGTTGGTGATCGTGCCGATGCCCGTGTTGTCCAGAATCGTGACGTCGTTGCTGCCGGTGACTCCCGTCAGCAGCACGTTGAAGGTTTCGTTCGACTCAAGCGACCCGTCTCCGTTGATGCTGACCGAAATCGTCTTCACTTCTCCGGCCGTGCCGGCGAATTGCAAATCGCCCGCCGGTTGAGCGAACGCCAGCGCGTTGAGCAGCAGCTTCGAGTTATCCGCGACGGCCAATTGGTCCAAGTACAAATTCACATCCGTGAGAACGAGCACTTTGCCAGATCCGGAATTCAGAACCGCCAGTGCTGAGAGTCCGCTGCTGTTCCAAGTCCCCAGCGAGGTCGCGGCTCCTAGTGCCGTCAAGTTCCCGGAGAAGTGGGAGCTGATTGTCGTCACGTTTCCGAATGGCCCGGCCGTGATCGGGTGCGACAAGTTGGTGATCGTGCCTGTGGTGACTCCGTCGTTGCTGCTGTCCGTGGCCAGTCCGAACGGCGACAGCAGGCTCGTGTCGTTGAAGAAATTGTGTTCGCCAAACAGGATCGCTCCGCCCCCCGCGTTGACGAAGTTCTGCAACGCCAATTGTTCGGCGGCCGACAGGGGCGACGTGGCGTTCGTGTTCGTGGCCACGCTGTTGAGCCAGACCACGTTGACCGTCGAGAGAAACGCCGCATCCAACGTGTTCGTGCCGACGATCGTCGCGCCCGGAAAGTTGGCCAGGATCGACGCCTTCATCGCCGCCCCGTTCGATCCGTTCGACAAGCTGAAGTCCCCGCCGCGAGTTCCGTTGAACGCTCCGACCTTCAAACTGCTGTTCGAGCTTTGCGAGACATAATCGTTATTCCCCGTCGTGGCCGAGCCGTCCTGCGTGTTGAACGGAACGCTGAAGGCGGCCCCGGTCGCCGAACTGAGCGTCACGTTAAACGTCATCGGCGACGTGCCGCTGTTTCCCTCGGCTTGGCTGACATCGTTG
Source organism: Planctomycetaceae bacterium (assembly GCA_046156195.1). Lineage (GTDB taxonomy): Bacteria > Planctomycetota > Planctomycetia > Planctomycetales > Planctomycetaceae > SXKJ01. The sequence continues at coordinate 12,807 of JBJXEX010000216.1, forward strand.
ATCGACAGCGTGGCTTGCAGATTGTTGAGGTTGATGGTGATCGTCGCCGTGTCGCTGAGGCCGCCGGCGTCTTGGACTTTCACCGTCAGCGGGAACGAGGGAGTCGTTTCAAAGTCGAGCACCGCCGAGTTCGCGACGGTCAACTGCCCCGTGCTGCTGTTGATGGCGAACGCTCCGCCGGTGTTGCCGCTGAGGATCGAGTAGGTCAGCACGTCACCCGGATCGGTGGCGATGACCGTGCCGACGACCGAGTTGTTCGCGCTGTTCTCGTTGATGCTAAAAGTCTGATCGTTGACGACCGGCGCGGCGGGAGCGGCGTCATCGTTGAGGATCGTCCCCACACCGGTCGCGTCAGCCAGCGTGACTTCGTTGTTCCCAGCGATGTTGCTGAGCAGCACGCTGAGCGTCTCGTTCCCTTCCGCCTGCGTGTCGCCGTTGACCGTCACGGAGATCGTTTTGGTCTCACCGGCGGTCCCCGCGAACGTCAAGCGGTTCGAGGGTTGAGTCGCCTTCAGCGCGTTGAGCATCAGCTTCGAGTTGTCCGCCGCGCCGAGCTGATCGCTGTAGAAATTCACATCCGAGAAGAGCACGACTCGGCCGCTGCCTGGAGTCAGCACGCCGGGATCAATTACCGCCAGACTGCTCAGGCCGTTGGCGTTCCAGGTTCCCAGCGATGTGGCCGAGCCGAGCGTGGTCAGGTTGCCGGGGTAGTTGCCGCGAATCGTCTGCACGGCACCGAACGGGCCATTGGTCACCGGATGTGCCACGTTGGTGATCGTCCCGGACTGCACTTCGAAGAGCGATCCGGTCGAGGTGGCTCCGAACGGATCGAGCAGACTCTCGTCATCGAAGAAGTCGTTCTCGCCGAAGATCAGCAGTCCGCCGCCGTTGTTGACGAAGCTCAGCAGCGCGGATTGCTCGGCCGCGCTGAGTGCCGTGGTGGCGGACGTGTTGCTCGCCACGCTGTTGAGCCACAGCACATCAATGTTGGCGAGGAATGCCGCGGTCAGCGTGCTCGTCCC
>JBJXEX010000234.1:0-24053 GCA_046156195.1 Planctomycetaceae bacterium
TTCGCCGCTCGGCAATCACCAGTTCGTCGCTGAAGTATCTGAGTGCGTCATCTGTCTTACCGAGCGACAGTGAGATTTGACCGAGACGTTCGAATGACACGGCCAGATCGCGCTGCTTCTGGGCGTCGTTGGGATCGGCCTCGGCCAGCACGCGACGGATCTTCAACCCGTCTTGAATCTGCGTGAGGGCGTCGTCCGTGCGACCGAGCATCAGGAAGACGTCGCCGAGACGAACGCACGAACTCGCCAGATCGCGCTGCTTTTGGGTGTCGTTGGGATCGGCCTCAGCCAGCACGCGACTAATTTTCAACCCGTCTTGAAACTGTGTTAGGGCGTCGGTCGTGCGACCGAGATCCCGGAATACGTCGCCGAATTTGACGAACGAAACCCAAAGATCGCGCTGCTTCTGGGCGTCGTTGGGATCGGCGTCGGCCAGCACGCGACAGAGCTTTTCATACGCTTGAAATTGCGTGAGAGCGTCGTCCGTGCGACCGAGCTGCAGGAACACGTCGCCGATTTTGTTGAACGAGACCAAAAGGTCGCGCTGCTTCTGAACGTCGTCGGGATCGGCGTCGGCCAGCACGCGACGGATTTTCATCCCGGCTTGATACTGCGTGAGGGCGTCGGCAGTGCGACCGAGCTGCACGAACACGTCGCCTAGTCGATCAAACGAGCCCGACAGATAGCGTGAGGCTTTGGTGTCATTAGGGTTCGCGGCGGCGAGTTGTTTTCCGATTTCGTGTGCGCGTTGGTAGAGGCGTTCGGCAGTGAGGACGGCAGATTGATCGTGGAGCGGGCGGCTCGCCTGCATATTGGGATCGGCCTCGCCGTTCGGCAGAGGCGGGCAGCCTGCGCTATGCGGGGCAGATGAGCCGTCTGTGCTACCCAGTTGTAGGATCGTGTCGGCCAGTTCGATGAGCGCGGCCATGGTGTTGCGGTCAACGGAGGACTTCTGGACGAACTGGGTGGAGACTTTGTCTAACTGCGGAAGCACTTTGGTCAGCAGGCGGTTGCGAACGGTGGCTCCGCCGGGGACATTTTTGAGGCTGCCTTGTAGGTCGAAGATGACCGAGTTGAGCGTGCTCAGCGCGAGTTGGCTTTGCTCGGTAGCGACTTTGGCGTTGGCTTCCGCAAGCTGCCGTGCGGTGGTTGCTGCGTCGCGTTGCAGTTTCGCTTCCTTCTCGCCGGCGATGGCACGGCGTTCGTTGTTCTGGGCCAGTAGTTTCGCGTCGCGTTCGCGTTGACTGGCTTCGGTTTCGCGTTGGAGAGATTTCGCGATCTCCGCCTTTTGGCCGGTGACTACGGCGAACATCACGGAGAGAGTCACGGTCGCCATCAGAATGGCGGCGGCGGTGGAGGTCACGGCGGTTTGATGGCTCTTCACCCAGCGTTTGGCGCGGATGGTGAAGGGTTCGGGCCAGGCGGAGACTGGTTCGTCGTCGAGCCAGCGGGCGACGTCGGCGGCCAGGTCCAACGCGGTGCCGTAGCGGTCCAACGGTTCCTTGGCGAGGGCCTTCAGGCAGACGGCTTCGAGGGGTTTCGGAACGTGCGGGTTGCGTTCCGTCGGTTTCGGGAAGCGGCCGGCTTTGACGGCATCGAGAATCTCGCGCGGGTTGCGCGACGTCACGGGCGGTTGACCGGTCAGCAGCGCGTACAAGATCCCGCCCAGGCTGTAGATGTCCGAACGCGGGCCGAGCGACGTGATCTCGCCACGGGCTTGTTCCGGCGGCATGTAGGCAAGCGTGCCTTTGATGCTGCCCATCGCGGTCTCGTCGGCTCCGGGGACGGACGAGACCGTCCCCTCGGAACCATTCGCGTGCAGCTCGTCGCGACCGACGACTTTCGCCAGGCCCCAGTCGACGACGAGCGTCTCGCCATACCCGCCGAGCATCACATTCTGTGGCTTGAGGTCGCGGTGGATCAGCCCGCGGCTGTGCGCGTAAGCCACCGCATTGCAGATGTGGATGAAACGCCGCAACAACTCGCGCAGCGTCCGCTCAGACTCCGCCGACCAAGTGCCGGAGTGCAGTTCACGGACGGCATCGTGCAGGCTGCGGCCGTCCAACGCCTGCGGATCATCGAGATAGCTCCGGATCGCTTCGCGCAGTCGGGCGTCGCTCGGATGCTGTTCGTCGAATGCAAATTGCTCCAGCGCGGCGCGGAGTTGCTGGCGATGCTCAGCCGTCGGTTTGGTCTGCACGTTGGACAGCGCGGTCTGCAGCGCTTGAGCTTCGGCCGTCCGCTCGCGAGCGTAGAACTCAGTGATCGCCTTCATCAGATTGCGATTGCCGAAGACTCGCATCACATAGAACGGAGCCGACCCCTTCGGCCGAGCCCCCGCCGACTCCTGCATGTGCTCGGCTTCATACACCGTGACGATGTTGGGATGTTCGAGTTCACCCGTCAGCTTGGCCTCATTCCGAAATCCGCTGACGACGTCCCGCGACCCGTGCAGTCCCGGTTTGATCTCTTTGAGAGCCACATAGCGATCCAGCTTCGGATCAAAAGCCAGCCAGACCTCACCCTGCCCACCCTCACCCAACTTGTGACGCCGCTCGAAACGATCACCGCTCGAACTACTGGCCGGTTGGCCGATTGGCCCTGGCTGCTGTCGGCCGAACGATCCACTTCCGGCGGGGGGCGAAATCGGCTCGACGAGTGTGTTTTCAGACGAGGGACTATTCGGCTTCTCGATCAACGTGGCTTCGGAAGCCGGGCCACTCGGTTGCTCGACGAGCGTGATTTCAGGCGGCGGCCCACTCGGCTTCTCGACGAGCGTCACTTCTGACGCCGGTTCGAGTGGCGCGGTGATGTCCATCACTGCGGGTTGCTCTTGCGAAGTCCCGCTCAGGTCGTGTTCTTCACGTTCTCGCTTCATGATGTTGCGACTCGGAGGTCACTGTTGTTGGCCGCTGACACGATATACCTCACGCGGCCATTATTGAGACGTTTGGCATGATCGTTTAACCGCAAGCCGGTGGCGCGCGCGACGTCCGGCACGCACGCCTCCGGCTTGCGGTTAAACATCGCGGCGGAGCCGCAACCAAATGTAACCCGAAGCGTCAGCAAGGGAGGATCCTCCCTCGCTGACGCTTCGGGTTACATTGTCGGCGAGGCTCAGAAATGCGTGCAAGCCGGCAAGAAATCGCGAACTAGTAGTCCAACGCGGCGAAGCCGCAACCAATGTGGCTCGACGCTCCGCGTCGAGAATCGCGACGCGGAGCGTCGCGCCACAATGCGCGCACGCCGACAAGAATCTGACAACTAGTAGTACGACTCACCCGACCCCAGATGCTCGTGGCTAGCGCCAGCGGCTCATTAAGCGTGAGAATCGACGGGCGGAAACGCCGCGAGCGCTTGATCCTTGATCCCTTTCAGGTCCAGCTTGCCGGTTCCCAAGAGCGGGATCGAGGCGACTTCCAGAAAACTGTCGGCACTCGGAATCCACAGGTTGGGCATGTCGCACTGGCCGAGTTCCTTGAGCACGTCGGCCACGGATTTCGAGAGCGGCTTGTGCAACACGATCAGTCGCTCGCCCTTCTTCGCGTCGGGGACGGAGGTCACGGCCAGTTTGATCTCGGCGTCTTCGCTGCCGGGGACTTCGACGATTCGTGCCAGTTCTTCTTCGATGCGGATGTGCGGCACCATCTCGCCGCCGATTTTGGAGAAGCGGCTCAGTCGGCCGGTGATCTTGATGAAGCCATCGTCGTCGATTTCGGCGATGTCGCCAGTGTTGTACCAGTAGCCGTCGGTGATGACGCTGGCGGTTTTTTCGGGCTGATTGAGATAGCCCAGCATGACGTTCGGGCCGCCGATCAGCAGCAGGCCGGGCTTGTTGTTGCCGAGTTCGGCGAGCGACTCGGCATCGACGATTTTCGCGCAGACGTTCGGGACGGCTCGGCCGACGGTGCCGAGTTTCGTGCCGAGCTGCGTGGCTTCGTGCGAGCGATGATCGGGCACGTTGGCGGCGGCGAGCGGCGAGAGTTCGGTGCAGCCGTAGCCTTCGGTCGGGGTCACTCCGAACTTGGCGAGGAATTCTTCCGCAAGGGCTTTCGGGAGCTTCTCGGCTCCGACGATCGCCAGGTCGAGCGTGGCGAATTGTTCCTTCTCGCAGCGTTTGAGGTACGACTTCAGGAAAGTGGGCGTCGCGGCGAGGATGGTCACTTTGTATTTCAGCGACAGTTCGCCGACCGTGCGGCTGTCGAGCGGGTTGTAGTGATAGACTGCGGCACAATCGACATTCATCGGCAGCCACATCATCAGCGTGTGGCCGAAGCTGTGAAAGAACGGCAGCACGCCGAGAATCACATCGGTGCGAGCGATCTGAAAGAGTTGATCGGCCGAGCTGATGTTTGAGCTGATGTTGTGATGCGAGAGCATCACCCCCTTGGGTTGGCCGGTCGAACCGGACGAGAAGACGATCGTCATCAAGTCGGTCGATTGGATGCGTGTCAGGCCGAGCCAGCGTTCGAGCAGAAACATCGGCACCGCATGAGCCGCGATGGCGCTCAGCACTTTGTCCGCGCCGGTCATCTTCTCTTTGACGTCTTCGAGAAAAATGATCTGCGTCGCCGGATCAAACTCGACCGGCTTCTTTTCCAGGAACTTGCGGCTGGTGATGACGTGCCGAATGCCGGACTCGGCGATGCAGTAGCGGATGTCTTTGTCGGAGAGGGTGTAGTTCAAGTTGACGGTGACTCGGCCGGAGAGGGTCATGGCCATGTTCGCCAGCAGTCCGCCGTTCGACGGAGGGAGCAGGATGCCGACGTTCTTTTCGTCCTTCGTCAGCCACAGCCGTTCGAGAACTCGCTTGATGGCCAGCGTGCCGATCAGCGTCTTGCCGCCGGTCAGTTCTTGGCCGGAAGAATCGGCGACTTTCAGACGCGACCGAGCGGATCGGCATTTGCGCAGGAACATCCGGATCGGGATCAGTTCCTGATGGCGGCGCTTGATTGAGGCTTCCACGCCGAGCGTTTCGACGGCCTGACGGACTTCATTGACGTGATCCGGGTTCTTCAACGGCGAGCCGAAGACGATCGTGACGGGATACGGCCACATCCGCGGTCGCTTCCAAAAGATCTTGCCGTCACGATGGCTGAAGACGCTCCCCCAGAGTTCATCGAGATACGCCGGGATCACCGGTGCATCGGTGCCGTCGATGATCCTTAGCAAGCCGCGCTGGAACGGCTGCAACTGTCCGGTGCGCGTGATCCCCCCTTCCGCGAAGATGCAGACCAGCTCGCCGTTCTTGACCGCGGCCTTGGCGGCGTTCAAGGCGGTGACAATTGCTTTGGGGCCGTCTTCCGGCCGAATCGGGATCGTGCCGTACAGTCGAGCCAACCAACCGGAGGCTCCCGTGCTGACATATTCGGCCCAGGCAATCATCCGAATGGGACGTTCGGAATTCAGAATCAGCAAAATGCCATCCAGCCAGGAGACATGATTGCAGACGATCAGCCCCCCACCGGTCGTTGGAATGTGCTCGCTACCAAAGACCCGGACCTTGTAGGTCACACGAAACACCAGCCAGAACAGACAGCGAATCGTCTCCTTGGGGATCAGACGAAACACGATCACCGTAATGGGAATCGTGACGAGTCCGCAGCCCAAGAAGATCGTCGAAGGAGTCATGCCGACGAACTCACGCAGAACGTAGTACAACCCGGACGATCCCAGAATGAACGAGAACACGATGAAGTTGCTGGCGGCGATGTTCACTCCGACCATCTTCGGATCGCTGCGGTGCTGCAAGAACGCTTCCAACGGGATGTTGAACAACCCGGCACTCAATCCGAGCAGCAGCAGACAGGCACAGGCCCACGGGATCGCGCGTCGAGCGGACGGAGTACGGAACTCGGAATAGACCGACAGCGAGGGTTGACCCTTCTTCTGAGCTTTCGCGTGTTCCTTGTCGTGCTCTTCGAGGATCTTGGTCTTGTCCGCTTCGTCGAGAGCTTTCGCGAGTCGCTCGTTGAGAAGCCGGATCGTGGTTTGCTCGATCGCATCGGGCTTGGGCGGCTCAATCGGCCAACCGACCGCGAACATCATCAACGCGCTGAACGCCATGCCCGCCGCGCCGATCGTGACGATGCCCAACTCCACTTTGCCCGCGGACCACAGCCCCGCCAGGATGCTCCCTGCCGCCACGCCGAGCACCAGCATCGCTTGCAGCGGTGTGACCTCAGTCTTGTTCAAGAGTTGCAGCTCGTTGAGGCCGAACTCCAGCACGCCGTTCTGAGCCAAGCTCCCCAGCAGCCAGAAATACCCCATGCCCAGCGCGGCCAGAAACAACGGACGGTTGCGGTACAACTGGCTGAGATTCTGCCAAGTCTCGGCAACGGGATTCTTGGCGAGCTTGCGATGCGGGTCCGCCGGCGGCAGCGGCTTGATCAGCAACGTGCAGCACCAACCGATGATCGCCAGCGACACCAAGAAGATCGCCTCGGACTTCACCTGCCAGAGCGACACGGCGTCGTTCAAGTTGATCTTCGATTTGTCATCGAGAAAGCCCGCCACCACCAAGCCCATCGCGGTGCCGATGACCGTGACGAAGCCCATGACTCCGTTGCCCGCCGACAGCTTGTCAGGCCGCAAGACTTCCGGCAGCGCCCCAAATTTCGCCGGGCCAAACAACGCGCACTGACATCCCGTCAACGCGACGACGAAAAACAGAAACGGCACATTCCCCATCAGAAGCCCGCCGACTCCCAGCAGCATCAGCGGCAGTTCCAGGAATTTCAAATAGACGATGACCTTCTGCTTGCTGAAGCGGTCGCCGAGATATCCGGCCAACGTCACAAAGAGCAAATACGGCAGCGTGAAGCAGAACAGTCCCAGCGAGAGCGCTTCCGTCTCACCGATCGTCCGGCCGCCGACGAAGACAATGAACCAACGAAAGACGTTGTCATTGATCGTCCCCAAGAACTGAGCCAATAGCACGCCCAGGAAACTGCTCGACAGCAGCCCTCCCTGATAAGGAGTCAGTTGCGTGTCGTGAGGTGCGGACGTAGCGGATTGGCTCATAGGGAGTTGATCGCGAGGGCCGACCTTCGCCAGCGTGTGAACGCTCGCAGGTCCGCCGTGGAGGTGCTGACGAAAACGGCGAGCGTTCGCATCCATGCGAAACAATCCCTCGCCACAAAGGCGGGGCATGGTATCGGCGGTGACAGAAGATGCCGAGCCTAAGTCCGTAGCTCAGGCGGCCCGCCTGAGTCGCGTCGCCACTGGCGACGCCGATGCAGGCGAGCCGCCCGCACTACGGCACCAGCACGATCTTTCCCGCCAGCGTCCCTTGCTTCTGCAACGTGTTCTCTTCCTGCAAGCGGTGCGCGGCGGCGGCTTCCGACAGCTTGAACGTGCGACCGATCAATGGCCTCCAATCGCCGCTCGTCGCCAACGAGTTCATCGCGTCGGCACACGCTCGCTGTTCATCGGGAGTCGCGTTGAACATCGCGAAGCCGAACAGTCGCAGGTCTTTGACATAGAACGCTCCGTTCGGAAACTCTGGCCGAGCGTCTCGGCCCGCCATGACGATGATTCGCCCGCGCGGTGACATCAGCCCGATCGTGCGATCGAAATTTGTCGGTTTGAGCGTCTCGAACCAAACCTGCAAACCGCCGTTGGCCGCTGCGAACGCTTTGATTTCATCGTCCATTGTCGCCGAGTGATAATCGACAACGCAGTCGGCTCCCCAGCTTTCGCACAACGCTTTCTTTTCCCCGTTGCCGACCGTCGCGATGACTTTCGCTCCGGCCGCTTTCGCCAACTGAATCACCGCCGAGCCGACTCCGCCCGCTCCGCCGTTCACGAACACGACCTCACCCGCTTTGATCCCCGCGTTCAGAAACAGTCCGAGATGAGCCGTGATCCCCGTCAGCGCTCCGGCGGCCGCTTGCTCGTGAGTCATCGCGGCGGGAGTCGGGTACAGCCACTTCTCATCAACCGCCGCGAACTCGGCAAACGAACCGCGACGGCCGAACAGACTTTGATTGCTCCCCCAAACTCGGTCGCTTGCTTTGAATCGAGAGACCTGTGCTCCGACACGCTCGACCGTGCCCGCCAGATCGCAGCCGACGATGTACGGGAACGAGGTCGCGATTTTGATCATGCCGCCGCGAATGTAAGTGTCGATCGGATTGACCGAGACCGCTCCCACCTTCACCAAGACCTCGGTCGGACCAGGTTCGGGAGTCGGAAAGTCGCCGTACTCGATGACATCGGGAGTTCCCGTTTGACGAATGAATGCTGCTTTCATGGATGAGTCCTCTTGTCTTGAAGCTTGTGGCGACACGCGGCCCGCGTGTCGCAGATGCCGGGCGGCAGAGTAGCGGCTCAGAGAAACAAGGAAAAACAACCGACACTTGGCGTGCTCACATCATTCCGCCCACCCATCATTCTGCTGCCCGGAATTCAGCAGAATGATGGGAGGGCAGAATGATGTTGGATTGAATGGCATCGCCCACAACACGCGGTTGCGTTTCAGAATGAGCGTTCCATAATCCCGCCTCGTCGATTTCCAAAGATCAACAGGAGAAGTTCCATGTCGCTCACTCAACGCTGGATGCTTGGTATCGGACTGCTCGTCTCGCTGGCGACGATCCCATTCTCAACCGCCGAAGATCCGAAACCGGCGGCGAACAAGCCCAAGGAACTCAAGAGCACCGCGCACCTCGACGGCTTGAGCAATTGGGCTACCAGCGTGGCCTTCTCGCCCGATAGCCAGACGTTGGCGGTCGGCACGCACAATTCGGTGCAGTTGTGGAACATCGCCGCCAAACAGGCGACGGGCGTTTGGAAGACGGGCAATGGTTATGTCAGGTCGCTGGCGTTTCTGCCGGGGGGCAAGCAGTTGGTGGTCGGGGCTTACCAATCGGCCAGCGTGTGGAATGTCGCCAGCGGAGCGAAAGAGCGAGATCTGCCCAAGCATCGTGGATTCGTCACATCGCTGGCCGTTTCGCCCGACGGCAAACTGCTGGCGACCGGTTGCGATGATGAGTCCGCTCGGCTGATTCGGATTGAAGACGGGGCATTGCTCAAAACGTTCGAGCACGACCGCGATCCCGTGCAGAGCGTCGCGTTCTCGGCAGACGGAAAGCTGCTGGCGACTGCGGCCGGTGATGAGACACGAGTGACTCGGCCGGGCATCGCCAAGTTGTGGGACATCGAATCGGGCAAGCTGCTCCGTGACTTCGAGGGGATGGCCAAAGCCGCGACCTCCGTGGCCTTCGCGGAGAAGGGAACACGATTGATCGTCGGCAGCATGGATGAGAAGGCGTATGTCTTCGAGATCGAGACCGGCAAGCCGCTCGGCTTCTTCGGCGGACACGGTCGGCCGGTGACGAGCATCGCCATGAGCCTCGACAACCAGATCGCCATCACCGGCAGTGGCGGACGCGCGAAGGGGAAGAACGAATTGAAACTGTGGCGCATCGCCGACGGCGAAGTGCTCGGCACCGCCGAGGAACACGAGGCCAAGATTGCCGCACTCGCACTGTCGCCGGACGGCAAGACGGTCGCGACGGCCAGCTACGACAACAGCGTCCGCTTGTGGGACGTGTCGTTCGTCAACGCGACGTCGACTCCGGCTGCTCCGGTGGTCGTGGCTGCGGTCGATAACGCTGCGAATGACGCGACAGTTCAGAACGCCGTCGCCGCCGAGCCGAAGTCGCTCAAGGCCGGCATCATCGGTTTGGATACGTCGCATGTGATCGCCTTCACGAACACGCTCAATGCCGAAACTCCCAAGCCCGAAGCGGTGGGGTGTCGCATTGTCGCAGCTTACCCCAAGGGCAGCCCGGATATCGAATCGAGCACCAAGCGCGTGCCGGAGTACACCGAGACCGTGAAGAAAAAGGGGGTCGAGATCGTTGACTCGATCGAAGAGTTGGTGAAGCGAGTCGATGTCGTCTTCCTCGAAACCAACGACGGCCGTCCGCACTACGAGCAAATCCTCCCAGTGCTGAAAGCGGGGAAGCCGTGCTTCATCGACAAGCCAATCGCCGGGTCACTGACCGACGCCGTCGCGATCTTCGAGGCGGCCAAGAAATACAAAGTGCCGGTCTTCTCGTCGTCGTCGCTGCGGTTCGCGAAGAACACTCAGGCCGCGCGGGCCGGAGCGTTCGGCACCATCAATCGCTGTGAGACTTCCAGTCCGGCGAGCCTCGATCCGACGCATCCCGATTTGTTCTGGTACGGCATTCACGGCGTCGAGTCGCTCTTCACCGTGATGGGCACCGGCTGCGTCTCGGTCAAACGTGGCAAGACCGCCGACGGCAAAATCGAAGTCGTCGGCCAATGGTCCGAAGGCCGAGTCGGGATCTTTCGCGAAGGGGGCTACACCGGCAAAGCAATCGGCGACAAAGGCGAAGGGCCGGTCGGTTCGTCCGACGGCTACGACCCAATGCTGTATGAGATTCTGAAATTCTTCCGCTCCGGCAAGCCGCCGGTCAGCGAAGCCGAGACGCTCGAAATCTATGCCTTCATGGAAGCGGCCGACGAAAGCAAACGGCAGAACGGTGCGAGCGTCACGCTCGAAAGCGTGATGAAGAAGGCTCGCGCCGAAGCGGAGGAGAAATTGAAGGCGTTGAAGTAGCTTGGCACGGGCTGCGCCTGCCACCCAATGAGCGGGTTCAAGGTTCCTGTTTGCCGAATCCTGTTAGAGAACGTGATCGGCATGATCGCTTTGAACCGCACGCGGCAGATGATCGGCAGGGGTTCTCAGAAGCCTTGCCGGATCGGCGGAGGGAGCGGCCGAGCAGCGGCGAATTTGGCCGGTCACGCGAAGATTCTGTTGAATTCTGGCCGTCGAGCGGCGATAAGGTTCGATACGCCGTCACGCGCCTCCCCCGTGATCGGCCCTCACTCTCTTGGATAAGGAACTCGCACATGTTTTCTCGTTGGCGTCCGTGGGCGTTGGTCGGAGCACTGGCGGTGAGCCTCGTGGCTCCCGGAATCTCGGCTGACTCGAAGAAGGAAACCAAGAAGAAAGTCGGTCCCGCCGTGAAGGTGGATGCCGCGCTAGAACATCTCGATGTGTTCGAGGGGATCGAGCAGGGAGTGCTCGAAGTGAGGATGATTCCCAATGACGCGATGGGGGGCAACATGCTCATCGAGAACAAAGGGGACAAGCCGCTGAACGTGGACTTCCCGGCGGCGTTCGTTGGCAAGCAAGTGCTGAAGCAATTTGGTCAACAGGGTGGCGGCGGTGGCTTTGGCGGCGGCGGTCAACAAGGTGGTTTTGGCGGCGGGGGCGGCGGCGGCCAACAGCAATCGCAAGGGGGCGGGTTCGGCGGTGGGCAACAGGGAGGTGGCGGTGGCTTTGGGGGTGGCGGCCAGCAGGGTGGCGGTGGCGGTGGTGGATTCTTCTCGGTTCCCGCCGATCGAATTGTTCGCGTGCCGTATCGCTCCGTCTGCCTCGAACATGGGAAGCCGGAACCGTCGTCGCGATCGATCTATCGCATTGCCAAGGTTGAAGAGTTCAGTACCGATCCCGTGTTGGAAGAAACCTTAACGCTGGTGGCCAGTGGTAAGCTCGATCCACAAGCGGGGCAGGCTGCCACATGGCACATCACAGACAAGATGAGCTGGGGACAACTGGCGGCGAAATCCATTCCTCACATCGGCCGACCGGCGACCCCGTATTTCTCCGCCGAGACTTTGAGCCACGCTCAGAACATCCACACGGCGGCGGTCGCTCGTGCCAAAGAACGGGACGAGAAGACCGATAAGTCGGCGATCGCTTCCGCCAAGAACAGCCGCGCGGCGACAACCGTCAAACGGGACTAAGGCGACCGCGTAGCCGCACTCGCCAGAGTGCGGAGCACTCGCGTTCTGGCACTCGCGTTCTGGCGAACGCGGCTACGGAACAATGGACGCTCGCCAATTCTTTCACGGCGTCTTCGATCGCAAGGGACTCACTTTGGTGAGTCCCTTTGCATTTCTCGACGAGACTTTCCCCTGCATTCATTGCTCGGCAGAATGATTTGCGATGCACGCGAGCCGCGTGCGCCACATGATCCACTTGCCTCCGGAGACCTCCACATGACTCCGCGATTCGTGCTCGTGGCCACGATGTTTGTCGTGGTGACGACTCTGACTCTGGCCGCCGACAAGCTGCCGCCGCCGACTGACCGCCAGATCGACTTCGTCAAAGATGTTCGCCCGCTGCTGGAGAAGCACTGCTGGAAGTGTCACGGCGAGAAGAAACAGGAATCTGGTCTGCGGTTGGATAGCCGCGAAGCTCTGTTGCGAGGCGGCGACATCGGCAAGGTGATCGCAGCGGGTGACAGCGAACGGAGTCGGCTCATCGGACTCGTCGCAGGGACCGATTCGCAAACGGTGATGCCCCCCGAAGGTCCACAGCTCAAGCCCGCGGAGGTCAGCATCCTCCGAGCTTGGATCGATCAGGGTTGCGACTGGCCCGACGAGGCGGCCCCCAAAAAGGAATTGAAGAACACGCATTGGTCCTATCAACCGATTCGCCGAGTCTCGCCCCCCGCTGTGAAGCAGAGCGACTGGGTACGCAATCCGATTGATCAATTCGTGCTGGCCGAATTGGAGAAACGCGGCATCGCGCCATCACCGGAAGCGGATCGCTCGACACTGATTCGGCGGTTGAATCTCGATCTGCTCGGCCTGCCGCCGACCATCGAAGAGGTCGATGCGTTCGTGAACGACACGCGGCCGAACGCTTATGAAGAGCTGGTCGATCGACTGCTCAAGTCTCCGCACTTCGGCGAACGCTGGGGGCGGCATTGGCTCGATATGGCTCGCTACGCCGACAGCGACGGCTACGAAAAGGACAACCCGCGACCGGATGCCTATCGCTGGCGAGACTGGGTCATCGACGCAATCAACAGCGATCTGCCGTTCGATCAGTTCACCGTTGAGCAAATTGCCGGAGACCTCTTGCCGGAAGCGACCGCGCTGCAAAAACTCGCGACCGCCTTTCATCGGCAGACGCTGACCAACACCGAAGGAGGGACCGACAAGGAACAGTGGCGCGTCGAAGCCTGCTTCGATCGCACCGAGACCACCGGAGCCGTCTGGCTCGGACTGACCGTCGGTTGTGCCCGTTGTCACTCGCACAAGTACGACGCGATCAGTCAGCGCGAGTACTACCAACTCTTCGCCGCCTTCAACAACGGCGATGAGGAAACGTCCGTCGTTCCGAAGTCCCCCGCCGAACTCGCCGAATACGCACGGGCCAAGGCCGCGCTCGATGCGGAACTTGCCGACCTCACGGCGAAACTGCGAGCCGAACAAGCGAAGCTCGGCGAAGCCTTCGCGGCTTGGGAATCCAAGGCTCAGCCGGCGCTCGCGGAATCGACGGCTCAGCCGCTCAAGCTGCACGCGCTGGAGAATCTGAAAGTCGAAAGCGACGGCAACGTGAAGTTCACGGTTCAGAAGGACGGCTCGTTCTTGGCGAGCGGCCCGAATCCGAACTCCGCCATCTACACGATCAGCGGCAAGACGACGGTCGCCGGGATCAATGCGATTCGTTTGGACGTTCTGCCTGACAACTCGCTGCCAGCGAAGGGACCGGGCCGAGTCGCTCATGGCAACTTCGTGCTCAGCGAGATGACCGTCGAAGTCTCGCCGACTGCCGACTTCCTGATCACTCAGAAGTTGGAGTTTGCCGGAGCGAAAGCGGACTTCGAGCAAGCCGACAGGCCGTGGCGAGCGGCCGACGTCATCGACGGCAAAGAGGAGACCGGCTGGGCCATCGCCCCGCAGTACGGCAAAGAGCATTGGCTGGTGATTGGTTTGAAAGAGCCGCTCGTGGTTGATGGAGCGGTCTTTGTCCGCATCCAACTCCGCCAGTTGTACGGTCAGCAGCACACGATCGGCCGCTTCAAGCTGTCGCTACAGTCGGGCATCGAGCCGTCGATCACATTGCCGGAAAACATCCAAAAGCTGCTCGCGGTGAAACCCGCTCAGCGGTCGGCCGAGCAGTCGCAGCAACTGCTTGACTATTACTCCAGTCTCGACGCGGCCACCAAGACTCTGATCAAGCAACTCGACGACCTCAAAAAGAAAGAGCCGCCGAAACCAGAACTGACCGTCCGAGTCATTCTGCAACGAGCCAAAGACCCGCGCAAAACATTCGTGTTGCGGCGCGGCGAATTTCTCGAACCGCTGACCGAGCAAGAAGTCGTCCCGGCTGCGTTCGCGACGCTCCCGCCGATGAAGCCGCGCGATGAGAAATCCGCGATGGCCGATCGGCTCGATCTCGCGCGTTGGCTCGTTGCACCAGACAACCCGCTGACGCCGCGAGTCACAGTCAATCACATCTGGCGGCAGCTCTTCGGTCGCGGAATCGTCGCCAGCGTCAACGACTTCGGCATCCGAGGCGAGAAGCCGTCGCATCCCGAGCTGCTCGATTGGCTCGCGAGCGCGTTCTCCGAACAATCGAAAATCGAAAATCAAAAATCGAAAATCACTTGGTCTCGCAAGTCACTCCTCAAGCTGATCGTCACCTCCGCAACGTATCGCCAAGCCTCACGGCATCGGCCGGAGTTACTTGATGTCGATCCACAGAACACGTTGCTCGCGCGGCAGAATCGGTTGCGAGTCGAGGCCGAGATCGTCCGCGACCTGAGCCTCGACGTCGCCGGCTTGCTGTCGAGAAAGATCGGCGGGCCGAGCGTTTTTCCCGCATTGCCGGCCGGCATCACGGACCTCAGCTACGCTGGCAACTTCAAATGGACCAACAGCACCGGCGAGGACCGCAATCGCCGCGGCATGTACACATTCTTCAAGCGAACCGCTCCGCATCCGAATCTCACGACCTTCGATTGCCCCGACGCCAACCTCACCTGCGTCGAACGCCGAGCCTCCAACACGCCGCTCCAAGCGTTGATCACGCTCAACAACGAAACCTTCGTGGAAGCCGCGCAAGCCTTCGCCAAGCGATTGCTCAGTCAGCCCGCGACGGACGATGCGGCTCGACTGACTCAAGCCTTCCGACTGTGCGTTGCTCGCAAACCGAGCGACCGTGAACTCCATCAACTGGTGGCGCTGCTCAACGTCAATCGCGAGTCCTATCGTGCTCATCAAGACGATGCGAAAAAGCTGCTCGGCAGTTCGACGATCAGCGGATCGTCTCCCGATGAATCGGCGGCCTGGATCGCAACCGCTCGAATCCTGCTGAATCTCGACGAATTCATTACGAGGGAGTAATCGCCACCATGCAACTCACCGAACCGTCGGAATGGTCTCTCGATGAAGCCACACTGGGATTGTTGGGTGATTTGGACGAGTCCGCCTATTTGATCAACCATTTGCGACCGCTGACTCCTGCCGTACTCATTCAAGTGAAAGAGAAACTCTTAGGCGAGCGAGTCTTCAGCAGCAATGCGATCGAAGGCAACACGTTGACTCTGCGAGAAACGACGCTGATTCTGCAAACGGGCTCGATTTTGAGTGGTCCGCGCCGTCGCGAGGCACAAGAGGCACTCAACCTTGGTGGGGCCTATCGACAGATCGAACAGTACACAGAATCGCCAAACGACTTTTGGAATCAAACGACGTTTCTGGAACTCCACAGAAAGCTGATGACCTCAGTGAATGATGATCTTGCGGGACATTACCGTGCCTGCGATGTGATGTTGCCAGGTGCGATGTATCAACCGCCGGGATCGCATCTCGTCCACGACCTGATGAACCACTTTTACCAAGTTCTGATGAAGACCAGCCTCCCGGAATCCAAGCCTTCGCACCCGCTGGTGCTGGCCGCTTGGGTGCATTGGGCGATTGCCCGAATTCATCCTTTCGAGGATGGCAACGGACGAATGGCGCGACTCTGGCAGGATCTCATGCTTCTTCGGGGACGACTGACCGCTGCCATTATTCGTCCCGAGGACCGGGAGTCTTATTACGACTCGCTCACAGCGGCAGATGATGGCAATTGCAATCCCCTTATGCAGCTCGTTTGTCGCCGAGTTCAGAACACCTTGCAGATTTACCTTACGGCCCAGGAGGAGGCGGACGAACTGAAGGATTGGGCCGCTGACCTCACAGGAGAAATGACAACACAGGCAGAGCAACTCCGCCGTCTCGAATACGAAAGGTGGCGACATGCGGTGGAGCGAATACGAGATGCCTTTGAACGATGTGCGACCTTGATCTCCAGCAGTGGGAGCCGATCGCTTCAAGTCCGAGTTCACCGCTACGATTTCATTGACCAGTCGGTCTGGGAACGGATTGGTGCCGGAGACTGGACGCGAAAGACTTGGTTTTTCCGCGTGTGGTTCTGCCACGAACGACAAACCGTGTCATACATCTTCACCTTTGGTCCCCATGTTCCCACGGATGGCGACGAAGCGGCGAATATCCGGGGAGCACTCGTCGGGTTGCATGTCAGCGAACAAAATCCGGGTGATCAACGAGTGGTGCTTTTGGAAGACTTGGAAGGCTCTCCAACCTCATGCCGCGAGCTGTTATTTATGGATAACAAGCTGTTACGACGACGCAAAGCTGACAATGACAACTTTGAGTACGACGACAATGTCTCTGCGGTCCAAGTGGCCAAGGAGTTCATTGAAGATGTCATTTCCCAAAAACTGGTTCTGTCAGTCGCCAGGAACATCAAATCCTGAGACTTCTTTGGAAAACAATCAGCCAAGCCGGACTCGGCCAGTCACGGCGAGGAGCATTCAGAATGATTTCAACGCTCAATGACATCGCTCGCGCTCGCCGCGACTTCTTGACTACCTCGGCCTGCGGTTTGGGTGCCGCCGCATTGAACGCGATGCTGTCGAACGACGGACTGTTCGCGGCGAATCCCGACTCGGCGCTCGCGGCCAATCCGCTGGCGATCAAGCCGCCGCCGTTTGCTCCGCAGGCGAAGAACTGCATCTTCTTGTTTCAAGCCGCCGCGCCCTCGCATCTCGACTTGTACGATCCGAAGCCGAAGCTCAATGAGTTGCACGGCCAGCCGCTCCCCACTTCGATGCTGGAGAAAGTCCGATTCGCGTTCATCAAGAAAGAGGGGGCGGTCCTGATGGGCTCGCCTCGCAAGTGGACGAAGCACGGCGAGTGCGGCATGGATTTCTCCGAGTTCGTCCCCAACATCGCGACCTGCGCCGATGACATCTTGATGATCCGCTCGATGTACTCCGAGCAGTTCAATCATCACCCCGGGCAACTCCTGCTGAGCTGCGGTCGAGCCACATTCGGCTTGCCGAGCATCGGTTCGTGGCTGACCTACGGTCTCGGCAGCGAGTCGCAGAATCTGCCCGGCTATGTCGTGCTGACGAGCGGTCGCGGTTCGAGCGGAGGTGCCTCGCTGTGGAGCAACGGCTTCCTGCCGTCGCATTACGCGGGAGTGTTGTTCCGCAATCAGGGCGAAGCGGTGTTGAACTTATCGAACCCCAGCGGCCTGCCGGCGGAGTTGCAGCGGCGCGGACTCGACACGCTCAAGTCGCTCAACGAGAGCCGCCTTTCGGAGATTCACGATCCCGAAATCGCGTCTCGTATCGCCAGCTACGAACTCGCGTTTCGGATGCAGTCCGCCGCGCCCGAATTGATCGACCTCAACAGCGAGACCAAGACGACGCTCGACGCTTACGGCATCGACCGCGCGCAGCATCCGCAGGCCACCGGACGCGGCAACGTGCTCGATGCGCATCTGACATTCCCTCGCAACTGTCTGCTCGCGCGGCGGCTGGTCGAGCGGGGCGTGCGGTTCGTCAACATTATCTATGAGGCTTGGGACCAACATAGCAATCTCGAAGGCGACCTACGATATAACTCGTGGGTCGTCGATCAGCCGATCGCCGCGCTGATCAAAGACCTCAAGCAGCGCGGACTGTTTGACAGCACGCTGATCGTCTGGGGAGCCGAGTTCGGTCGCACGCCGCTCGGCGAGAATCGAACGCCGGGAACGCCCCCCTCCGGCCGCGACCATCATCCGTTCTCCTACACGTTGTGGATGGCTGGCGGCGGCATCAAAGGGGGCCAAATCTACGGCGAGTCCGACGAGATTGGCTGGGGCGTGGCGAAAGACCCCGTTCACGCCAACGACTTCCACGCGACGCTGCTGCACCTCTTCGGCCTCGATCACTTGAAGCTGACTCACCGCCACCAAGGCCGAGACTTCCGCCTGACCGACGTCGGCGGCAAAGTCATCAATCGCTGGCTCGCGTAAACGCACCGGCCACGGTCTTCAACCGTCGCTCCAGCCACGCCGCGTCGCGATCGAATCCGAATCGCCTATAGACCTGCCACAGATTTCGATCGCGCTCAACGGGATCAAAGCCGACGCTGGCGTGCAGCTTTCGCAGGCAGACCGGGCAGACGTGCAACGGCCGCGAGTCGCTTTCATCAAGGTTGTTGCTGCCGTTCACGGCGCACTCAAAGAAGACGCAATGCTGCATGCCGAACATGTGACAGATTTCGTGAGCCAACGTGTGGCAACTTCGCCGCAGGATCAGCGTCGCGACAGCGGGCGGATCGGGATCGTCATAAAAAGCCGGATCGAACCGCGCGAAGCTGAACACGCCGGTTCGGTTTCGCAACGAGGCTTGCCCAAAGACATAGGTCGGTGTTTGCGACGAGTACAAATCGGTCAGCGTGATCCCCAACAGGCAGTAGGCATCGGGAGGAAGCTGCGGTTCGAGTCTTTGTAATAGGTCGTTGGCGAACCATTGAGGACGTTCCGTTCCTTCGCGAACTCGCGTGGTGATTTGGTCCGCCGGGATCGTCAGCGTCGGCAGCAGCTTGGTTTCGAGCGTGAAGTATGCCTCGGTGAACTCGCGCAGTTTTTCCAGCGACGGAGCGCGTTCGACCGAGAAGTCGCTCAGCGGCAGCAAGTAGATCGTGTGTCGTTCGCGATCGGGTCGGTTGGGTTCGGCTTGGAGAAACTCCGCGAACGTCTGCCCTCCTTCGTGATACTTCGCCAGCCAGTCGCGCGATCCGGGTGCCGACATCGGGGCGAAGTCTTGGCCGGGATCAAACACTCGTTGCTGTTCGGGATTCAGCGACCGCAGATCACCGATCGCCGTCAACCGTGCTTGAGCATTCGGCGGCCGGAACTCAAGAAGCGTGTCTTCCCCATTGGGGATCGACTGCCACCAACGAATCCCAGCCGCAGCGAGCAGCAGTCCGGCCAAGCTCAGTATGAGAGTTCGTTGCCGCATGAGATGTCTCGCAAACGATTGGGTGCAGCTTGCAGTGGCGTGGCATCGAAGGGGCCATGCCCTCGACACTCGGACCTCTTTCTGGCAGCGTCGCCGCAAGGCGGATCGCGCCGCGGGGCCGCCCAGTGCGAGAAAACGGACGCTGGAAAATAGGGGGAATTAACCTCCCTCGCGACAACGGGGAGGGAGAGGGTGGCCTCTCCCTTACACGGAAGTTCAAAAATCGCCGTTGTTCGCTTAGGAAGTAGAGAAGTCGTGAACGGCAGTTTCTGAAGTTCGCACCCCGCCCCCTTTTCGTGTTTCGTGTTTCGCGTTTCAATCAATGCACTCGCTGGCCTGGAACCGCGCCGCTGTCGGGGGAGAGCAGGTAGATTTCGGTGCCGCCGCCCCCCGCCGCGCAGACCATGCCTTCGCTGATTCCGAAACGCATCTTGCGCGGGGCGAGATTGGCCACCACGATGACGAGGCGTCCGACGAGTTGTCCCGGCGTGTACGCGCTCTTGATGCCTGCGAAGACGTTGCGACGCAAATCACCACCAAGGCTCAGCGTCAGTTGCACCAGCTTGTCGGCTCCCTCGACATGCGCGGCTGCCACGACTCGCGCGACGCGCAGGTCGATCTTTGTGAAATCGTCGATCGAACAAAGCTCGGCAACCAGCGGTTCCTTTTCCAAAGCCTCGGGGCCATCGTTCGTTTGCGAGGGAATCGCGGACACCGCGGCTTCCACGAGGGTGATGGATTCAATGGGCTTACTTTCTTCGATCATCGCTTGTACCTGTTTGAGTTCGACTCGTTTGAGCATGTGCTGAAAGTTCGCGACGGGAGTCCCAGTCAACGGCGACTGTGCATCCTCCCAACGCGCGATAGGGGAACTGAGCAACTCGCCCGCCTGCTGCGCCAATCGGGGCAACACGGGGGCAAGATAAACCACAATCTGCCGGAAGAGATTCAATCCGACCGAGCAAATCCGCCGGACCTCTTCCGCTTTGTCCGGCTGCTTGGCCAACGTCCAGGGAGCTTGCTCGTCGAGATAGGCGTTGGCTCGGTCGCAGAGTTCTTTGCAGGTGCGAATCACCGCTTGGTAGTCGCAGCGTTCGTAGGCATCGGCGATGGACTCGTGCGCCGCGGCCGCGAACAGAAACAAGCCGCCATCGGCCGGGTACGTTTCGCTCAGCGTCTTGCCGCCGAGAAACTTCGTCCGCGACGCGATGTTGATGACGCCGCCGACGAGCTGCTTGTTGGCCTTGTCCACAAACTCTTCGAGACTGAGATCGAGATCATCCAGACGCGAGCCGAGCTTCGACGCGTAGTAGTACCGCAGATACGCCGGATCGAGATGTTTGAGGTACGTCGCGGCTTGCACGAACGTCCCTTTGGACTTCGACATCTTCTCGCCGGCAACCGTCAGGAAGCCGTGAATGTGAACCTTCGTCGGCAGCTTGAATCCAGACGCCTTGAGCATCGCGGGCCAAAACAGCGTGTGAAAATAAGTGATGTCCTTGCCGATGAAGTGATGGATTTCGGATTTTTGATTTTCGATTTTTGATTTTTGATTTGAGACATCAGATTTGTTGGAACGCCACCAGTCATCAAAATGCTCCCCGTTCCGTTCGCACCATTCTTGCGTCGAGGCCATGTAGCCGATCGGCGCATCGAACCAGACGTACCAGTAGTTGCCGGGGCTGTCGGGAATCTCGAAGCCGAAATACGGAGCGGGACGCGAGACATCCCAATCTCGCAGCGGCTCGCCGAGGAAGTGGCCTTTGAGGTAGTTGGCCACCTCGGACTGCAAGTGCTCGCCGGATTGCGTCCACTCTTCCAGGAAGCCGTGCAGCTTCTCGATGTTGATGAAGAGGTGATTGGCGGATCGCAGTTCGGGAGTCGCGCCGGACAGCGTGCTCACGGGATTGACCAAATCGGCCGGACTGTGCGTGTGGCCGCACTTGTCGCAGCTATCGCCGTATTGATCAGGGGCCTGACATTCGGGATTCGGACACGTTCCGCGCACGAACCGATCCGCCAAGAAGGTTCCGGCGACCGGATCGAACAATTGCGTCACCGGTCGCTCGTTGACGTAGCCGCTGTTACGCAGCTCGGCCCAGATTCGGTGACAGAGTTCGCGGTTCGTCTCGCTGTTGGTGCTGCCGTAGTTGTCGAACTCGATGTCGAAACCGGCGAAGTCGCGGACGTGAGCGTCGCGCATGTCGGCGATCAACGCTTCCTCGCTGCGGCCTTCCTGCCGAGCACGAATCATGATCGCCGTGCCGTGCGTGTCGTCGGCACAGAGGAAGACGCACTGATGGCCGCGCAGCTTTTGGAACCGCACCCAAATGTCGGTCTGGATGTATTCGACCAAGTGGCCGATGTGGATGTGACCGTTCGCATAAGGGAGCGCGGCGGTCACCAAGATTCGTCGTTGTGTCATGAGTCCTCGTAGCACTGGCGGCTCGCCTGTGCCGCAGTTTTCGTGATAACGAAGTCACAAATCAGGGACAGGCGAGCCGCCCGTCCCACGGCGGGGGGCGGATGTTAGCCAAGTCACCGAATGATTGGCGAGAATCTCGACCGCGAATCGTTGGTGGCCGATCTCCTTGATCTTTCCGAATTGAAAAAAGGGGATAACGGCTATCGGCTATCGGCTCACGGCTGTCGGCCGGAGTTGCATCAGGAGCCATGACAAGCGTTCGGCCGAAATGCAAAACGGGCGACCGCACGAATTGTCGCGGTCGCCCGTGATGAATCTTTCTTGCCAATGGCACCGGCTACCCGTTCTCGAACTCCGCGCTCGTGTCGCGTGGGTCCAGCGCGGCCGCCGCTCGTCCCGACGAGATTCGGAAACCAACCAATTCGTCGGTGGCGTCAGCTCGGCTGCCGGTGATGGTGTCGAGGCCCCCTTGCCCTTTGACGAGGTCATCGCCATCGCCCCCATCCAGGAAGTCGCGGCCGGCTCCGCCATAGAGTTCGTCGTTCCCATCATCGCCCATCAAGGAATCGTTGTCCCCCATGCCGTTGACGAGGTCATCGCCCATGCCGCCGTTGATGGTGTCGTTGCCAGCGCCGCCCAGAAGCAGGTCGTTCCCGTCGCCGCCGTCCAGGACATCGTTGTTGCTGGAGCCATCCAACGTATCGTTGGCACTGCCCCCGGTGAGTGTGTCTAAGCCGGAGCCGCCATTCAGACTCACGGAGAAGTCACTGCCCGAAGCGTCGATCTCGTCGTTTCCGCCGCCGCTGCTGACGATGACTCGGAACGACGAGGACAGGCCATTGCCGCTGCTCAACACGATCGAGATGGTGTTGCTCGACGATGACCCCGAGACCGTCAGCGTGCTCAGGCTGGCCAGACTCCCGCCCAAAGTGCCCGAATTTCCCGAACCAAGTTGAAAGGTCAGATTCGTCCCATTGTCTGAGATAGTGACAGACTCAGTCCCCGACAGAGTGATTCTGGGATTCGTCGAGGTGCCATTGACCGTCGCGGCCAACAGACAGCGTGATTCGAGACTCTCGACTGGGAACGAACTCAGTGAACGTCGCCGATGGATTCGATTCGATTGGGCAATCTTCAACCATTGATGCCAGGCCCGCATAAACATGGTTGTTCTCCTTTGGGAAATGACTCATACAACAGAACCGGTTCACGCGACCGATGCAACGTGAGCCAGCCTAACGAAACTCAAACTGAATTCAATTCATTCCTTTCGCCTAGGCGATTCGTCGCGGGCTTGTTGCTGTCCGACTGATACATCCGGAACAATCCGGTCAAATGGTTCGCGGAGTTTTGACTGATGCGAGTTGCCTTCCTGACCTCCGGCCGATTGGTTCCCAGCAGCCGCTTTCGAGTGTTGCCGTTCGTGCCGCACCTCGAATGTTTGGGCCATGAATGCCTGGTGCTTCCCAGCCGCCCCGAAAAATACGCCGCGTGGCCGCTGCTCGGTTTTCGATTGAGCCACTTCGTGAAACGCTGGCATCGTTGGAGCGACTTGGCGACTCTGGAACGCTGGTCGCCGGATGTCGTCGTGCTCGAACGCGAACTCTTCAGCGATGACTCGTTCGACATCGAACAAGCCTTGCGATCTCGCGTGAGGCGGCTGGTGCTCGACATCGACGACGGCCTGTTCGTGCTGCACCGGCACAAGTTCGAGGTGCTCTGCGGGCTGAGCGATCACATCATTGCTGGCAACGAACTGCTGGCGGTTCGCTCGCGAATGATCAACCCGCGCGTGACCGTGATCCCGACGAGCGTCGATCTGGACCGATACCGTCCGGCCGAACGCCGACAGCCGACAGCCGAAAGCCGTCGTACCGTTTTTCAACCGCCTCACGTTCTCGGTTGGACGGGGACCGCCGCGAACATCGAATACCTCGAAGTCCTGCGCGAACCGCTCAAGCAACTCGCCCGCGAGTTCCCGATCGAGTTGCGAGTCATCGCCGAATCGGATCGTCCGCTGCGACGCCTGGGTTTTGATCGCGAGGGCATCGCGACTCGATTCGTCCGCTGGTCCGCCGCGAACGAAGTGACCGATCTCGGCGTGTTCGACATTGGGCTGATGCCGATGCCTGACACCGATTGGACGCGCTACAAATGCGGACTCAAGATTTTGCAGTACATGGCCGTCGGCATCCCCGCCGTCGCGTCGCCCGTCGGAGTGAACTCCGAAATCATTCATCACGGAGTCAACGGCTGGCTGGCCACGACTCCCGACGAATGGTTGTTCGTGCTGCGGCAACTCGTGTCGGAGCCGGCTCGTCGAGCGGCGGTGATCGAGGCGGCTCGAAACACGGTTGAGCAACGCTACGCCGTCACCGTCCAACTGCCGCGATTGATCGCCTGCCTGGAAGGTGTGTGTGGCGGACAGTAGCTTGGCATTCGTTAGGCGAGCGTATCGCCCAGGGGTCAGGCACTTCGGAATTTCGGAA
>JBJXEX010000257.1:0-19383 GCA_046156195.1 Planctomycetaceae bacterium
CGTCCCGCTTGCGCGTCTCAGTGCAGGCGACGTCGCCTAGCAGCCCGGCTGCTGGAGATCGTGTTCACCGATTGACGTCGACTCCCCAGCAGCCGGGCTGCTTCCCCGCCGCTTGCACACCGGGCAAGCGGGACGCTCGCCCTACGGGTGGGCCGCTTGAAGCGCGCTCGACGTTCCCCTACGATCGCGTCGCTCACAAAACAGACACTCAAACAGCACGCCCATGTACAACGTCACGCTCATTCCCGGCGACGGGACCGGTCCGGAAATCGTTCAAGCCACCAAAAAGTGCGTCGAGGCGACCGGCGTCAAGATCGCCTGGGACGTCCAGGAATGCGGCATTGAAGTCATCGAGAAGGAAGGCCGCGTCCCCCCGCGCGTGCTCGAATCGATCCGCAAGAACAAGGTCGCCCTCAAGGGACCGATCACGACCCCGATCGGCAAGGGCTTCCGTAGCGTGAACGTGTACCTGCGCCAGGAGCTCAACCTCTACGCCTGCCTGCGGCCCTGCAAGAGCTACAAGGGTGTTCGCTCGTACTTCGAAAACACGAACGTCGACCTCGTCCTCGTCCGCGAGAACACCGAAGACCTGTACGCCGGCGTCGAATTCCAGGCCGGCGAGGAAAAGACCACGCAGCTGATCAAGCAGATCAACTCGATTGCGACTGGCAGGAAGATCAGCACCCGCGAGGAGACGACCGGCATCTCGATCAAGCCGATCTCGGTCGAGGGGACGCGGCAGATCGTCAACTACGCCTTCGACTAGGCCGTCAAGAACGGCCGCAAGGCGGTGACGAGCGTCTGCAAGGCGAACATCATGAAGTTCACCGACGGCCTGTGGTACGACGAGACTCGTGCCGTCGCGACCGCGTTCGGCGCGAAGTACGAAGACCCGAAGCTGGCCGAAGGGGTGAAGGCTGATCCGACTCTCGTCGGCAAAGTTCCGAGCGCGGCGGGCATCCATTACATCGAGCGGCTCGTGGACAACATGTGCATGCAGTTGGTCCAGAAGCCGGAGAACTATGACGTGCTGGTGATGGGCAATTTGTACGGCGACATCCTCAGCGATCTGTGTGCGGGATTAGTCGGCGGCTTGGGAGTCGCTCCCGGCGCGAACATCGGCCCGGACTCGGCGATTTTCGAGGCGACTCACGGATCGGCCCCGAAGTACAAAGGCCAGAACAAGGTCAACCCGACCGCGCTCATCCTGTCGGGCAAGTTGATGCTGGAACACATGGGCGAAGCGGCCGCCGCCGCGAAGCTCGAACGAGCTGTCGCCAGCATCATTGAGGAAGGCAAGTACGTCACCTACGACATGAAGCCCGACCGTAACGACCCGACCGCCGTCGGCACCCGCGAAATGGCCGAGGCGATCTGCAAACGGATGGCGGAACTGGGTTAGACAATCCACATGACTTCGTTCAAGCCTCAATGAGACGAGATCATGGCGGGAATTGATGTCGCGATGAAGCATCCGATTTCGGAGTTCCCGCAGGACTGGTCCGAGCTTGTCGGAGTGCGGCGGGGAACTCCGGTGCATGTCGTGGACAGCGATGTTTCGACGCTGGCGACGCTCGCTGATCGGGTCATCGAAGTGGGCGGTGCGACGCCCTATGTCCTGCATCTGGAGCCGCAGTCGTATTTCGACAAGTTCCTCGACATTCGGATGTTTGAAGGCAACGCTCGGCTGACGAAGCGCCATCAGCAGTGCGTTCACACGAGCGTTTTGTTGTTGCATCGTTCGGCTTGGGGAAAGGCGAATACCGGCAGCTACAAGACCCAGTCGCCTCTTGGCCGTTGCTCAACCGAGTTTCATTACGACCTGATCAAAGTTTGGGAGTTGCCGGCCGAGAAACTCCTGTCGTTGGGAATCGGGGTGTTGCCGCTCGTCCCGGTGAGCAAAGTGACTCGTGCGGAGATTCCCGGTTTGGTGAGCCGCATGGCGGAACGGTTTCACGACGAGGTGTCACCCGCTGTGGCCGCGGAACTTTGGACTGCGACATTCGTACTTGTGGGATTACGATACGACCGCGTTTTCGCCGAAGCGATCTTACGAGGAGTTCGAAACAACATGAAAGAATCGTCGACCTATCAGTTGATCGTTGAAGAGGGATTGGCCGAGGGATTGGCCAAAGGGTTCGTCAAGGCGCGAGCCGAAGACATTCTGCGAATTTGCACCAAGCGATTGGGGAAGCCGAACCGCAAGGTGCGTGAGTCGATCCTCGCGATCTGCGACGAAGCACGACTCGACAAACTGCTCGACCGCGTTCTGGATGTCGAGAGTTGGGCCGAGTTGTTGAATGACTGATTCTCAGCCTCTGCTCCGAACCTCGCGCTTTCCCCAGAAGTGATTCCTGCCCATCCCAAAGAGTCATCATGGTTGCCGCCACGCTCCCACCGATGGAAGCTCAGCGTTTGCGTCTCGGTCCCGACGACGCGGGACGGCGACTGACCCGCGCGGAATACGCGGACGCCGATTACGCCGAGCCATACAAGTACGAACGAGTTCATGGGAGGTTGGTCGTCATGTCACCGGCTGGACCAGAGCATCGGTTTGTCTCCCGCCCGTTTCGGCGAAAGCTCTGCACATTTTGGGAAGAGCACCTCAGCCTTGTCGAAGATGTGGCCGTCGAGGGCTGGGTCGCGACATCGCCTGACGACGATCGTTTGCCGGACATTTGCGTTTATTTCGTTGGCGATGACTCCCAGCATCGTGTTCCCGATCGCGTCCCCGCGATGATCTTTGAATTCGTCAGCCAGAGTCGCTCCGACCAGAAACGGGATTACATCCACAAACGCGACGAGTACCGCGCCATCGGCGCGAAAGAGTACGTCATCGTCGATCGTTTCAAACGCTTGGTCCTCGTGCTGAGATGGCAGCCCGACGGATATGCCGAGCACACTCTGACCGAGCACGATTTCTATTCGACTCCGCTGCTGCCCGACTTGGTGATTCCGTTGAGCGAAGCGTTTACTGACGTGACGGAATGAATGAATCGAGATCGGTCGCGGTGCTGGAGCGAGTCTGGTGATACCGAATTGGACACACCTAGTTTTCATCAACCAGGAAGAGACTCATGGCGAGGTCGTCTGTCCGGCTCAACAATTGGAACCATCTCGGTGGCAAAGCGGTTTGGGCACTTGTCCTGCTCGTTGGTGGAATTGCAATTGGGGTGAGCTGGTTGACGGGAGATGGCGTCAAGCCAGATCCGTCAAAAGCTCAACTCCCAAGCTGGATGGTGCCAATTGTGATCGTCGGCGTGATTGCTAGCGGCTGCAGTTGGGTGTATCTCGTCTTTCGGCGTTATGCGCTTTGGGTCGAGCTTGGCGATCAGTTCCGCTATCGCATGTTATTGGGCGGCGGGACTCGGAAGTGGTCGAGCGTGAAAAACGTCAAGCTCGCTTGGGAATACCTCGAAGAGGCGGATCGGACATACATGCAAATTGAATTTGTGCTCAAAGGCAACCGGAAGATTTGGGTTTGCTTGAGCGAAAAGCAGGCGGCCCGATTCAAGCAGTTCGCCCAATCCCGATTTTCAGAACTCGGCGTGCAGTACAGCGACCAAACCTGAGCGGCCTCGTGATTTTTCTCCGCAAGGAAGCGGGGAGGCTGCACCGGTTCCTTGGATATGCCTATTTGTTATCCATGCTGGTGATGCTTGTGACCGCTCTTTCGATCTATCGACTGAGCGGCTCGTTCAAACTGCTGCACGGCTTTGCTCTCTTCAGCACCCGATGATCAAGGCGTTCGATCCTTTGGCTGGATCTGGGTCATTGTGGGGACGGCGACATTCGTCGTCGTGTGAGTGGGGCAAATCCTGATGAAACGCAATCGGGGGATTTTGAATAATCATCGTCGCTAACAAGACGTAGCCCGACTCTCCGAGTCGGGACGGATCGGTTAAAAGTCGCCACGGAGAATCCCGACGCGGAGAGTC
Organism: Planctomycetaceae bacterium; assembly: GCA_046156195.1. Taxonomy (GTDB): domain Bacteria; phylum Planctomycetota; class Planctomycetia; order Planctomycetales; family Planctomycetaceae; genus SXKJ01. Next base: position 3,939 of record JBJXEX010000257.1, read on the forward strand.
AGGCTACGAAGGACCGACGATGGAGCAGTTTGCCCGCGAAGTAATGTCTGGCCGGAGACGCGGTCTCGCGGCGAGTCTGCTGCGCGCGGGGTTGTGGTCGGCTCAGTGGCCGTATCGCGTCGGGGTCTCCTGCAAGAACGTGGCGTTTGACTTTCGGTTCCGCGAACCGTTTCAAGTCGGCGTGCCGGTCATCAGTGTCGGCAATCTCACCACGGGCGGGACTGGCAAGACGCCGATCGTCGCGTTCCTGGCGAATTGGTTTCGCGACGCGGGAGTGCAGGTCGGGTTGTTAAGTCGCGGGTACAAGTCGCTCGCCCCCAATGCGAACCCGAAGCGCGAGCGAGGCTCGGAGGATTGTTCGCCCTCGCGGACTCTTCGGGTGAGTGAGGTCAACGACGAGAAGCTCGTGCTCGATCAGCTTTGTCCGGGGGTGCCGCAGTGGCTCCATCCCGATCGCATTCTGTCGGCGAAGCGGGCGGTGGTTGATGGATGCAATTTGCTGATCCTCGATGACGCCTTCCAGCATCGCCGAGTGCATCGCGATCTCGACATTGTGCTGATCGACGCGACGAATCCGTGGGGCTACGGGCATTGTTTGCCGCGCGGTTTGTTGCGTGAGCCGATAGCGAACATCGAACGGGCGGACTTGGTGATCGTCACACGCACCGATCAAGTCTCGGCTGAGGAGCTGACGGCGATCCGCGCGGAGTTGGTGCGGCGCAACCACATCGGCACGGTGATCGAGGTGACGTTTCGGCCGAGCCAACTGATCAACAGCGCCGGTCAATCGAAGTCGTTGACGGACTTGCTCGGCCAGCGAGTCTTCGGGTTCTGCGGTATCGGCAACCCGGAATCGTTTGAGCAGACGCTGCGACGACCTGGCTTAGCGGTCGTGGGCTTCGAGTCGTTTCCCGATCATCATCATTTCACGTCGGACGATCTCACTCGGCTCGGCAAGCAAGCGAAGTCCGCCAATGCCGACGTGCTGCTGACGACGCACAAAGACCTCGTGAAGATTCCCGACACGGAACTCGCCGGCCGCCCGTTGTGGGCGGTGCAGATCGGGACCGAGATCGTTCGCGGTGCGCCGATGCTCGAATCCCGGATGTGGTCGATTCTGGAACGTGTGCCGAAGACGTAGCACAGCAAAGTCGCATTGTGGCGCGACGCTCCGCGTCGCGATTCTCGACTCGGAGCGTCGAGCCACATTGCGGCTTCGCCGCGATGGTTTACCGCCAACGACAATGCGGACTGGCAATCTCGCGTCGTTCGCAGTACTCAACGCTCTATGAATCAACCCGCCTTTCCGCCCTGTTCCGCAGTGCAAGCGACCGCTCGCGTGGTCGAGCAAGAGCTGATGGCTCGCAACACGTTTCGGCTCCGTCTGCACTGTCCGGAGATCGCTCGCCGCATCGTTCCCGGTCAGTTCTTCATGGTCCGACCGGCTCGCGGAAGCGACCCGTTGCTTGGCCGGCCGTTCGCGCTGTTTGACACCTATGACGATGAGCAAGGTCAGCCCGTCGGCTTTGAGTTCGGCTATGTGACGGTCGGCAAGCTCACGGGATTGATGCCGAGTTGGAAGGTCGGCGACGAGGTCTCCGTTTGGGGGCCGCTCGGCAACGGATTCCCGATTGTGCCGGAGGAAACGAAACACTTGATGTGCGTGGCGGGCGGTATCGGGCAGACGCCGTTCCTGGCTGTCGCGCGCGAGTTGTTGACGTCGCGCCGGTACGGTTCGCCGACTCGTGCGGCAGGGTCGGGAGCCCCGCGCCGAGCGCCGCTGAAAGTCTCGCTGTGTTATGGAGCACGCTCGGCCGATTACCTCGCCGGGTTGGATCAATTCACGATCGAAGGACTCGATGTGCGACTCGCGACCGATGATGGCAGCCGAGGTCATCACGGTTTTGTCACCGAGTTACTCAAGCAGTCGTTGGCCTCAGATTGTCCGCCGGACCTGATCTATTGCTGCGGGCCGGAGCCGATGATGCACGCGGTTCAAAAGATTGCGGTGGCGGCCAACGTCTCGTGTTGGTTGTCGCTGGAGACGCCGATGGCCTGTGGCATCGGCATCTGTTTCAGTTGCGTCGCGAAGATTCAGCAAGACGACGGCGAGTGGGACTATCGCCGGACGTGCCTGGAAGGTCCGGTCTTTCCGGCGTCGAAGGTCGTGTTCTGAATTCAGACGCCTCAGGTTGTCTTCATTCCTTTGACCAGATTCCTTTGATTCCTGGGGCGAACCTGTGTCTCCGGATTGCGATCAAAGGCATCTGGTCAAAGGAATGAAACGAGTGAATTCGGGCCATTTTCTTGGTGTCGCGGTCGAATTTGCTCGAAAGAGCGCAACTTCAAAACTCACGCTTCGGGTTGGTTTGCCCGTTCCCACGCAGAACTTGGGAACGAGATTACGGTCGAACGGACAGAGGAAAACATCATGCGAGTGACCGACGTTTCCGTGACGATTGTGGAAGTGCCGCAGACGGCTCCGCTGGCTCCGTATCGTTCGCACATTCGCAGCAGTTCGACGACGCAGAGTGGCATCGTGCGTGTCGAGACTGACGAGGGGTTGATCGGCTGGGGCGAGCACAACGTCAACTTCCTGCCGAACCTCAGTGGGCGGCAAATGGAACAGCAAGCCCGCGAGTGGTTGATCGGCCGCGACCCGCGGAACCTGTCGGCCTTTCATCGAGACTGTCCGCTGGAGACGCGATTGAAGTCGGGGATCGAATTGGCTCTGTGGGACATCTGCGGCAAAGCGGTGGGGTTGCCGGTGTCCGCGTTACTGGGCGGTGTGATTCGGCCACGAGTCGCGCTCGCGGCTTGCATGGGGATTCAAACTTATGAGCGCGCCGGCGAGTTCGCGCGATGGTATGTCGAGATGGGCTTCGGCACGCTCAAGACCAAGGCTGGTGCCGACCTGACCGAAGACCTCGAAATGGTCCGCGGTATTCGTGACGCGGTGGGTGATCGGCTGAAGTTGCGAATTGATCCGAACCGCTCGTACTCACCGGCGCAAGCGGCGGAGCTGTGCCGGCAACTTGAACAGTACAACCTCGAATACCTCGAACAGCCGATCCCCGCCGAGCCGTTGTCTGACGCCACGGAGCTGCGCCGACAGACGCGGGTGCCGATTGCGCTCAACGAGAGCGTGACCGATCCGGCCAGCGTGTTGGCGATCATTCGTGCCGATGCCGCCGAGTTCATCCTGCCGGACACGCACATCGCCGGAGGCATCTGGCCCTGCGTGAAGATTGGTCATGTCTGCGAGGCGGCGAGGTTGCCGTGCATCATGCACTGCGGCCACGACCTCGGCCCGAAGACGGCGGCCATGTTGCACGTCGCGGCCGCGTGCCCGGCGTACTCGCTGGCCAACGACTCGACCTACTACGGCTTGGAGGACGATGTCATCACCGAACCGTTCGTGATTCAATCGGGGACGATTGCCGTACCGACTCGTCCCGGATTGGGGATCGAGGTCGATGCGGAGAAGCTGCGGCGCTATCGCGTTGACTGCTAATGTGGCACGACGCTCCGCGTCGTGATTCGCACGGTGGCACGACGCTCCGCGTCGTGATTCGCGACGCGGAGCGTCGCGCCACAATCTTGCGGTTTTACCGCAGTTCTCTCGCGGGTCGTTCGGCCACGTCGAACTCGCGGAACGGAGCCGGGCGTTTTGCAATCAAATGATCGTCACGATTACCCGTCCAATGTTCGCGTTGCGCGGTCAGCCAGCGTTGGCTGCGTTCCAGCAGCCAGTGGCCGAGTGGTCGGGGTGATTCAGCGATGAACACGATCGCAAGTTGGCCGGGGCCGAGCAGTCGGCTTGTCGCGCGATCCAACGACACCGAGCCGACGACGTGCGGTTCGAGCAGTTCTGGTGATTCATGGTCTCGCTGTTGTGGATGACCCGCCGCCACTTTGGTTGCGAGGGGCCCGCCCGCTCCGGCGCACAGCGCGGGATGCGGGGCGTGGACTGTCGCACGCGGTTCGAGCTTGTGGAGCTTGCCATCCATCGCGAAGCCGTCATCGGTCAACCGCACGCGGACGGCATGATCGAGACTCAGTGACGCGGACTCGAACTGCTCTTGAGAGATGAGCACGCGGACTTCCTTGGCCTCGGCATCGCCGATCACCAGCAGTTCCCGTCCGGGTGAGATGTAGGTGCCCACCAGCGATGTCAAATCCGACGCGGCCACCACGCCGGCCTGCGGAGCGCGGATCAGCAACTGTTCGCACAGGTGATCGAGTTCCCGCAGCCTAGTTTGCAGCGCGACGCGGTTGTCGTCTTCGGCATTGCGAGCGGCGAGTTCTCCCGCCTGTTGAAACGTGCGGCCGCGCAACTCCGAGCGTTCAAGCTCGATGATCAACTGCCGTCGCTGCGATTCGAGTTCGTGATTGCTCAGCCGAATCAGAGCGTCTCCCATCTGCACTGTTTGGCCGGACTCGACCATGACCTCTTCGACGAAGCCGGAGGACTCGGCCCGCACGGTCGCGGCATCGATCGACTCGATGACGCCCGGCAGTGTGATCGAATGCCAGGCCGGGACTGATGTCAGCAGCCACGTCAAACTCGCGGCGACACAAGTGGTGATGAGGACGAACCGCGTTCGATGTGGCTGCTCGAACTTCGAGCCGATCAGCACATAGCGCAGTCCGCGCCACAGCGGTTGCACGAACCACGCGAGGACCGCTCCCGCCGCCAGCGCGATCCCGGCCCCCTCGAACCAAACGGCGGCGGCGACGATCAGCGAGATGCTCACCAGCGTTCGCCACAGCGCCGAGGTCACGCCATACGCCGCGACCAGCCATGTGCGTCCCTCTGGCCAAGTCGGTGCATTCGATCTCACGCCCAGCAGCCCACGCTTCGCCAAGTGGATCAACCACTGCTGACCGTGAACTGCCAGATTCGGAAGCTCCAACCAGTCGGACAGGATGTAGTAGCCATCGAACCGCATCAGCGGGTTCGCGTTGAACAGCAGAGTCACCACGCTGGCCGTCAGCAGCAGTTGCAACAGATGCTGACGCAGCAGCTCATCAGTCGTGTTCGCCCAGAGAATCCCCGCGATCGCCGCGATCAGCAGTTCGGCGAACATCCCCGCCGCTGAGGAGACGATGCGTTGCCACTTCGGCAATCGCCATGTTGAAGTCAGATCGACATACGGCACCGGCGCGAGCAACACGAAGACGATCCCCGCTTCGCGCACTCGGCCACCGAAGCGGACGCAGGCCACACCGTGCGATGCTTCGTGAACGACTTTCAGGCCCAATCCCCAGAGCGCGATCCACAACCAATTGTGCGGCGCGAGGATCACGACCGAGTCTCGCCAGAGTTGCTCCGTATGCGGCGCGAGCTGCCACGCCGCACAAGCGAGGATCGTCAACCACATCAGCAACCCGCCGAGGCTGAACAAGCCACCTGCCAGCGAATCCAACACCGACAGCAGCGGCTGCGGGCAACCCAGTGGCAGTCGAATGCTCAGCGGGTTGAGTCGTCGCGCGAATTTCTTGGCCTCGGCCTGATCGTCGCGGTCGTCCTGATCGCGCGGCCTCTCCGGCGCGAGCAGTTTCGATTCGGCCAGCCAATGACAGAGGACTCCGGCCTGATGCTCATCGAACGCATCGCGGCCGAGCACATTGATGGATTGTGTGATCGCATCGCCCACCGTCGTGCGTCCGTCGAGCAGCGACACGAACGTGTACTCCGGCAACCCGATCCGAAAGAACGTGCCGCGGCTGGCGTCTTCCAACACATAGCACTCGGCCCCGCCGTAGGACTGCCAGGTGAACGACACCTCCTCCCGCAATCGCGGTCGAAGCTGACGCAGTTCGTAGGTGCGGTAGTCGGGCATGATTCAAATGACGAATGACGAAAGACCCAATGACGAAGGATTCCAACTCTGCGCTCTCCGCGCCTCTGCGTTGCTCCAATGTTGCGAACTTTTCGAGCAACGCAGAGGCGCGGAGAGCTTGATGCGGGCTTCGCCCACACCCCAACAACAATGCCCAGCTTCATATTTTTGCCCCTTCATTTTTTTGCCGAAAAGTTCATTAGCAAAAAGATTGGGGGCAAAAAAATATTCTCAGAAAACAAAGTCATTCGACATTCGGAATTCCTTCGTCATTGGGTATTTCGACATTCGTCATTTCCCGCTCACCACGGCAACCACTGCCGCACTCGGTCGAACGCTTTATGAAACAGGTTCCAAGCCAGCGGGTGTTGCGGGCCGAAGATGATGGCTCGGCCCCGTTGGCCGGGACGCAATGAATCGTTGAGGTTCGGCAATTCGACTTCGGCGACGAACACATCGGCCGAGTCGCGGATCTCGGAGCGCGGTCGGATGCGCGACAACTTTCCGATGACCGGATCGCTGAGCCGGCCGTCGAATCGCAACTCGATGGTGTCACCGACGGCAATATGCCGGTAATCGGCGGCAGGGGCTGCGACCTCGACACGCAATTGATCAAGCGGTGCGATCTCGAACAGCACCTGTCCGGTCTCGACCGGCGCGGACGAGAGCTTGTCGATGCTGCCGCTGAGCACGATGCCATCCAGCGGCGCGGTCAGTTCCAGCAAGCTTTCGCGACGCCGCAGCAACTCCACCTTTGCATCGAGCTGCTCGACTTCCAACCGCGCGAGTTCCGACTTGCTCAAGTCCCCGCGACTCAAGCTGCTGTCCCGTTGCTGTTGAGCCTGTCGGCGATCGGCTTCGAGTCCCGCCAATTCCCAACGGACTTCGCGGCCGTCCATTTGAGCCAGCGTCTGCCCCGCGCGAACGGTGTCCCCCGGTTGCACGAGCGACGTGGCGATCAAGCCTTGATGCGGAGCAACCACGAACCGCCGTTGCATCGGCTCGACGACGCAGCGGCATGAGATGCGATACGGCATCGGCCAAGCCATCGCCACAACGACGATCACGGCGGCAACCGTCATCACGGCGAACGCTCGCCGGCCGATCACGCGGCGAAGCTGCGTCCACGCGCGACGCAACAATCCCCCCTCGGCGCGAGTACTCAACGACAGCGTGCTGACGAGACAATCGGCCGCGGTCCGCAAGAAGCGAATGTTGGCCGGATCGTGAGCGGTGGCTCGCGAGCCAGCGATCATCAGCACGCCCGCGACACGACCGTTGTCCGTCAGCACGAATGTCGCGGCGGCATCGACTCGCCACGTCTCCACCGCACGGCGATGAGCCAACAAGGCATGTCGATTCGATGAGCCAAGCGGTGGCCAATTGCCATCCGTCTGCCGCGCGGCCGCCTCGTCGGCGAGCGCTTGCAACAGCTCGGTAGTCTCGGAGCGTTGATCGAAGGTCGGTAGACCGGAGATTGCTCGCAACGTGCAGCGTCCCGACGAACGACGCCAAGCGAGTGCAACCCGGTCGAGCGATAAGTGTGCGGCGAGTTGCTCAACCACGACCCGACAGGCGGCTTGCAGTCCGTTCGCGCGAGCGGCGCGTGAGTTCAAATCGAGAATCGCGGCCGTGGCGGCGGCGAGAGTTTGTCCGGGGTCAGGCACCGCAGAATTCAGAATTGGCGGAGCAACGTGTGATCTCGCCTCAACGCTGAATTCCGCCAATTCTGAATTGTGCGGTGCCTGCCCCCTGTCGCCGGAGACCTGCCTAATGGCGATGTCGTCACGTTTTTGAGGAGGATTGACCGTCAGCATGATTTCAATTTCTGAAGTTCGAGGGGTCGGGTGTACGAATTTCAGAAATCGCCGCCGTAGCGTTTTCCATTTTCTAAACCGTTGGCGGCGATTTCTGAAATTCGTACCCCCGACCCCGGAGTTTCGGATCATTCTGCTTGCCGAATTTCAGCAGAATGATGCGAGGGCAGAATGATGTTGGAGTGATGAGTCGTTCTGGGAATGCTGCCCACGGATGGCAAAGCCGAACCGCGGATGAAGGACACCGACTGTCATGGCCCCTCCCCCGCGAGCGTCAGGCGTTGTCCGCTGCGCAAGCGGCCATCGCGGTTGTCGAGGATCACGTCGACACGCACGAGGCCGCTTTCCGCGTGTGTCACCGGCGACACGAATTCGATGTCGCCCGTCAAAGGTTTGTCATCGGCTTGTCCGGCCAATTTGACCCGCTGGCCTTTGCTGAGCCGGATGGTCTGATCGGCCGGGATGTAGAACTTGGCTCGCAGGCGATCGAGTCGCACGACAGTGAACAGCTTCGGTTCGGTCAGCGAGATGAACTCGCCGGGGTCGCGATGAATGTCGGTGACGACGCCGTCGATCGGGCTGCGGATTGTGCGACGCTGCAATTGCGTTTCGATCTTCTTGACCTCCAGGCGATCGGCGGCGAGCGATTCTTCGGCGGCCTTGAGCTTGGCTCGCGACAATTCGGCGTCGGCCTTTGCTCGCGAGAATTCGTCGCGACTTCCGCCCCCCGTGCGGTTGATCTCCGTCAGAGCGTTCAGACGTTGTTGCTTGAGTTCCAGCTCGGCCTTGGCCGCGTCGATGGCGGCGGTCGAGTTAGCCTTGAGCTGAGCGATCTCCAGACTCGCTTTGAGCAGTTCGTCATCAAGAGTGCCGAGCACCTCCCCCTTCTTCACCGCTTGGCCGAGTTCGACGCGGACGTCTTGGACGAGACCCGACTCAGCGGCGGCCACGTCGATGGTTTGATAAGGCTCGGTGAAACCTTCGGAACGCTTGGCTTCGACGCGGTTCGCGCCGAGGAGAACGAGAAGCAGAAGTGGCATGGCAAAGGGCTGATGGCGGATGGCGGATGGCAGATGGCAGATTTCAGATGGCAGATGACGAATGCCATCTGCCATTTGCCATCTGCCATTTGCATTTTGCCATCTAGCGGTCTTCATCACGGTGCCTCCCCCAGCACGCCCGCCAGCACTTCATCCAGCCAATGATCGTGCTCGACCATTTTGCGGCGCATCTTGTAGCTCTTTTGTTCGGCCAGGAGCTGGAACTGCATGACGAGCGAGGCGTAGTTGTCGTGGACCTCGCCGTCGCTGCCGGCGGTTTTGCGGAGTCGGTCTTTGAACTTGGGATCGAAACGGACCAAGAGATCGTCGTCGGCGGAGACGAAGAAGCGGCTGAATCCGAAATCCCCTTGGCGACCGGCTCGGCCAGCGAGTTGGAGATCGGTACGGCGCGAGTCATTCCGTTCGGTGCCGATGACGAACAATCCGCCGACCGCGAGAGCACGTTCGTCCGGTTTGATGTCGGTGCCTCGGCCAGCCATGTTGGTGGCGACGGTGACCGCTCCGTAGCGTCCGGCCTTGGCGATGATCGCGGCTTCGTCGGCGTCTTGCAGGCCGTTGAGCACTTGATGACTGAGCTTCAACGATCCCAACATCAGCGACAGGATTTGGCTGTCGTCGATCGTTCGCGTGCCGATCAACACCGGTTGGCCACAGCGATGCCGTTCGAGAACTTCGGTGACGATCGCTCGTAGCTTGGCGTCTTTCGAGGCGAAGTAGCGGTCGGGCAGATCGACTCGGCGACAGGGCTTGTATCGGGGAATCAGCAGCGTCTTCAGCCGATAGAAGGTGGAGAACTCCTGATCGGCTCCGATGACCGTGCCGGTCATTCCGCACAGCGAGTCGTACAACTGATAGAAGCGCTGGCGAGTGATCCGCGCCGTCGAACACTTCTCGCGACTGATGGTGAGATGGTTGTACGCCTCGACCGCTTGATGCAGACCTTCGCGCCAGGTCCGCTCGTTGAAGATGCGTCCGGTGTGTTGATCGACGAGTTGCACGTTGCCATTGCGAATGACGTAATCGACTCCTCGATGAAGCAGGTATTCCGCGTGCAGCGCGTTGAGCACAAACGCATCCCAGGGCCGGCGGAGTTCCGGCAACGGCTGGCGTTTCAATGCGGCGAAGATGAAGTCTCGGCCGGCAGAGGTCAGCCGCAACGTGCGACTCGGAGCATCGAGGTGAAAATGCGTGCCTCGGACCAATTCGTCCGCGAGATCCCGCGCGGCGAGGTATGGCGTGGGAACTTCCAATCCGCTCTCTCCTTCGCTGAGGATTAGCGGCGTCATGGCTTCGTCGATCAACACGCTGTCGATTTCATCCACGATCGTCAGTTGCAGTCCCGGTTGCAGCATCGCCTTGCCGACCGACTCGTTTCCGACCAGCGTATCGAGCACGTTGAAGCCGAGCTTCTCTCGCGGACGTGCGCGGAGTGCCAGTTGATCGCGGAGATAATCGAAGCCGAACTCATAACCGGTGCCGTAGACGACATCGGCCTGATAGGCGGACTTCTTGCCGCGGAGGTTGTTCCCTTCGGGCAGCAGTTCGGAGGTCAGGCCCAGCATCTCGAACACCGGATGGAGCTGTTTCCAATCCCGTTGCGCGAGGTAGGCATTGGGCGTGGCGACATGCGATCGCCGGCCATTGAGCCAGGCGAGAAACGCCGGGATCGCCGCGACGATCGTCTTGCCTTCACCGGTGGCCATTTCCGCGACTTTGCCGTTGGCCAGAGCCATTCCCGCCAGCAATTGGACTCCGTGATAACGCCGCCCGCGCGTGCGTCGCACTGCTTCGCGGACGAGAGCCGTTCCCTCGACCTGTTGTTGCAGCCGATCGCTCGGCGAGATCGCCGGCCCGAAGCGTTCCGCCGTTTCACGCAACGTCGCGGCGATGTGACGCAGATCAGAATCCTCCGCGGCTTCGAGTTCGTTCGCTCGCTCCCGGACGAGTTTGACGGCGCTCCATTCCTTCTTCGATGGCTCGCGCGCAAGCTCGCTACTCCGGCCGAGCTTTCGGGCGGAGGGCAACATCTGAATTTGAGGAATCGATTCCGACACGACGATGACGCTCCGAGGCTGTGGACTTTTTGAGCCGCGACCGTGAGGGAGCGGTTGCTCGTGAGGACTCAGCACCGCTTCCTGACGGTCGCGGCTCCAAAACCTCACAACTACGGATCTCGGCGCAGGATTTTGTGTTTCGTGGATTGCCAGAAGCTGGCTCTCGGTTCGACTCGGCCGCTGAGCGGTTTCAAGTTCGGCCCGGTGGGATCCTCTTCAAAGGGGGGCGGTGGAGTGGGGTAGTCGCGCTGAGGTATCGGCGCAATCAGTGTCGATGCCGGCGAACCTCCCTGTTGATGTTGGTACTCCACCGGCTTGCCGTACTTGTCCACAACCAGCGTCGGGAGATCGTCCACACAGGCACGGCCCCAGGAGACTTGTTCCGTTTGCAGCAGCTCGCCCGTGGCCTTCTTCACGTTCCACAGCGCGAGGTTGTAGGTGACTTGAGCGGTGAGAAAGTTGAACTCGTTGGTGGCCAACCGCTGTTGCGCCAGCAGCAAGTTGTCGAGCATCAAACTCGCGTTGCCGTCCTCGCCGGGGAGTCGTTCAAAGCGTTGTTCGAGGTAATGCAACTCGGCGGTGCTGGCCTCCATCGCGCGGAATTGCGAAAGCATCTCGGCCAGAGCGGTCTCGACTTCGCGGACGGAAACCTTGACCTCCAATTGCAGCGTGTTGAGCGTCGTCTCGTATTGATGGCGAAGCTGCCGCAGTTCGAGTTCGCGACGTTCGCGGCGAGCCTGCGGAGCACGGTTGCCCAGCGGCATCTCGAATTGCAGACCGACCGTGTAACCTGGATCGGTGCCGTGGAACGATTGGTTGAACGCGGCCGACGCGCTATTCGGTTGCAGGCCGGCCACATAAGTCTCGGTGACGAGATTCAGCATCGGCAGCACTTCGTTCTTGGACATGTTCAGCCGCGTGCATCCGGCTTGAATCTGTCGCAACGCTTGATTGACCTCTGGCCGAGTGCTCACGGCCGTCGCCAGCGCGAGCGACATGCTCAGCGCGGACTCGCGAACGGTGGGAGGTTCGGACGGCATCAGTTCGACCGTGTCGTAGTCTCCCAACACGGGATCGTTGACGAGCGCCCGAATGCGGTCCTCGGCGTTCTTCACGCCCATTTGCGCACGAATGACTTGCGAGCGTCGCGTGGCCACTTCGGCACGCGCTCGCAGGATCTGGCTCCGCACGGCGTCCAACTGTTGACGCTGCTTCAACAGCCCCAGCGTGTCGGAGGACCGCTTCAGCGATTGCAGTTTTTGAGCGAGGTTCGCCCGTTCGAGATACAAGCCCCAGTAGCCTCGCAGCACTTCCAGCAGGTGCGACTGCAACTGGCGCGAGAACTCATCAAAGGCAATCTGCGTGTCGAGCTGCGCGAGGCAGATCAGACTTTCGTTGTAGACCTGTCCGCTGCCGCGCAACAGAGGATGCGTATAGCCCAGCACCAGACGTGAGGTGCCTTGAGGATTCGGCGTGAAGTACGTCGAGTTCGTCCGCTGCCAGCCAAGCTGCTCGCTGAGCTGCAACGTGCCGCCTTGACGAGTCCGCTTACGAAGGCCGCCTTGAGTCGTGAAATGCTCGTCCCGGTAACGATTGACCGTGAGACCGGGATCGACCGTCAACGTGCTGCCGACCGGATCGTTCAAGTCTTGCCAACGAGTGTCGAGAAACGCGGTGAAGTCGAACGCGGCATCCGCTTCGGTAATCGACGTCTCGCGGATCAACGGCAGGTCGCTGAAGACTCGCACTTGCGACGAACAACGAATCGCTCGGACGAGGATCTCTTCGATGGTCAATGTGACGGGTGTCGTGTTCTCGCGAAGCGGCGCGGTGACGAAGACCGCCCACCAAGCGGAGGCGAGATCACGCGGCTGTGCGTCGTACTCGTCATCGACGGCCTGCGACGGAGTCGGCACGGAAGGGATCTGCCGATACGCGGTCGCGTCACGTTGCAGTCTCGCGTCTGGAGCAGGAGCTTGCGGCCATTGACTGATGGTATTGCCAGACTGATAGGCGGGAGCTGGAGCCGGATACTCTTGAAGCAAAGCATTCGGGGCGAGTCCCGGCGGAAGTGGCCGCGGCTCGCTGAGCGGTTCCTCCAGCGCGATGAATCCGAGCTGCACCAGCGCCCGCTGATCGGTGCGCGGAGTCTGGCTCGACGGAGCTTGTCCGTAAGGACCGGCCCATGCCGAATAGCTCAGCCACGCGGCAGTGAGCGTGCCGCTCCAGCAAATCAGTTTGGCTCGCGCCGACCAGCGTGCGCGGGCCACAACATTCTCTCGCGGTAAACACATCACGACGATTCCCTGGGGAGGGGACCGCGAGCACACCGGCATCCCGTGACGCGGCGCGCTCATCGGCAGCAATCGTCTTCGGAACAACCCGCCCCTCGGCCGTAGCCTCGCACGGGGCCGCCGGTCGGCGTTCGGAAAACTCACCGCGGGCAAAGGCTAGGTTGAGTAACTCTGGAATAACCGGAGTCGGTACAGGACTCAGGTCAGGTGCAATCCGCACGATCAGATCAGCCCCATCCGCCTTGGGACATTGATATCTACACAACTCGAAAACGTCGGCACTTGCGACATCTCTGTGCTCTTCGCTTCTCTGCGGTGAAAGAGACATCTCCATCACTTCTACCGCAGAGAAGCGCAGAGCTTGGCCCGGCGGAGCCGCAACCAAAACATTGGCGAGTTCCGATTGGGAAGACGCCAAAGAATCTCACATCATTCTGCCCACCCATCATTCTGCTGATTTCCGGCGAGCAGAATGATGGGTGGGCAGAATGATGTGAGAGCGGCAACCAAAAACACCTCTTGATCGCGGTTGTGAATCACTGTTGGTGACAGGCAATTTCTTTTGATTGTCCGTGGGGCGGCCTTCGCCACACCTTCCCGCAGCCCAAGCCGCTCGTACTCAGGCTCCTCGGTAGATCGAAACCGAAAATCTTCTCACCAAAACAAAACTTTCACCGTTTGGAGCGCAGAGGTAAGACGATCACGTTTTCACGAGTCTCGCAAAATTGTGTAGAGACCAATGGCCTTGTCCGGTTGGTGAATCAGAGTCTTCGTCGCATGTGAGTGCCGCGATCTTCTTCACCATCCGCATAAGCCGAATGGGGACGTGGGAACGAGAGAACGCGTAGGCGAGCGGGGCGTCAATTGTTTCACAGCCTTACCGCGAGGGACTGCTGAGCTTGAAGATCGGCAACAGCATGGCGATGGCGATGCCGCCGATCGCGCTTCCCAGAACCGTGATGATCAGCGGTTCCAGCAGGCTCGTGACCGTCTTCACGGCGTTGGCGACTTCACGCTCCAGGTATTCGGCGACCTTCTCCAACACGTTGCCTAGCCGTCCGGTCTTCTCGCCCGAGGCGATCATCTGCACGACCATTTTGGGAAACAGAGCCTCCCCTTGCAGAACCTCATAAACTTGCCGGCCGGTGGTGACTTGCTCGCCGACTTTGAGCCAAGACTTCTCGTAAAAGTGGTTGTTACAGGTGCCGGCGCTCAGCTCCAACGCTTGCAGCATCGGCACGCCCGCGTTGAGCGTCGTCGAGAGCGTCCGCAGGCTGCGGCTGAGCGCGACCTTCCGCGACAGCGTGTTGAACGGCGGCAAATAAATCTTCAGCCAATCGAGAGCGATGCGGCCGGAGGGTTGTCGAAACAAATAGATCCCGGCAGCCAACATGACGGCCGACACCCCCAGATACCACGGCCAGTAATTCGTCATCGACTGGGAGAGTGCCAGCAAGAATTTCGTCGGCGCGGGGATGTCTTTCTCACGTCCCGCGAACATCGGCATCAGCTTGGGAAAGACGTAGGTCAGCAGGAAGATCACCACGCCGACGCACATCGTGACCATCGCGGCTGGATAGATCAGCGCGCCTTTGATCTTCGAGCGCATTTCCGATTCCGTGCGGTACTGCGTCGCGATCCGTTCGAGCATCGGGCCAAGCTGCCCGCTGGCCTCACTGGCTTTGACGAGGTTCACGAATGCCTTGTCGAAATGTTTGGGATGCTTGGCCAACGCCACCGAAAAGTCTTCACCGGCATGAACGCCGACTCGCAACTGCTCGACCATCGCCTTCATCGTGGGATTGTCGGTCTGCCCGACGAGTCCCTCCAGCGAGGTGGCAATCGGGACACCGGCATCGACCATGACCGCCAATTGACTGGCGAACTCGACAACATCCCGCCGCGTGATCTTCTTGGCAAACAGCGACGGCCCGCTCTGAGCGGTCGCCGCCGCGGCCTCCTCCAGCGAGACGACATACAAGCCTTGCTGCCGAAGCTGCATCGAAGCGGCTTCGTGGCTTTCGCAGTTCAACTCGCCCGTTTTCAGCGAGCCGTTCGTGTCTTTGGCTTGGTAAAGAAATCGCATGATCGGTTTCCTGAAAGGACGTCATTGAGAAATCGCGCGACGAAGCCGCATTCCAAGGGAGGATGATTTTTGAAGTTTGAAGTTTGATTTTGTGATGTTCGATGGAACCGTCCGTAGCGGCGGGCGTTCTCAATTTCAGATGGCAGATGGCAGATGGCAGATTTGAAATTTGAAATTTGAAATCTGAAATCTGAAATCTGAAATCTGAAATCTGAAATCTGAAATCTGAAATCTGAAATCTGAAATCTGAAATCTGAAATCTGAAATCTGAAATCTGAAATCTGAAA
>JBJXEX010000058.1:0-57232 GCA_046156195.1 Planctomycetaceae bacterium
TTTTCCGACAAATGTATTTTTGCAGCCTTCCCTGGCATCGCGTCACCTCCTTCAAGGAATGAAGTGGGTGTCATCACATAAAGTCCGTCTTTCATGGAAGGCCAACTACGATTTGAGGCACTAGTCAATCGACCGCCCCGTCGAAGTCCGGAGCCTCTTCGATGACTCGCCGCAGGTGCAGCAACACGGGATAGCCCAGCATGTCCGAGCCACCGCCGACGGCATTCAACGCGACCGCGAAACCGCGCGCGGAAAGTCCGCTAACGATCCCCACTGCCCCCGGCCAGCCAGCGTTCGCGAACGCCAGTTCTCCGCCGCGCGTGAATCGGATCAACGTGCTCGCGCGAGCCAGCCACTTCTCCGGTCAGAAGTCTATGTTCCGAGCCAGAACCGGCCCCGTCGCCGTCGGCAACGCAATCGTCGAGCAGGCAAACATCCCAACGACCAACTCGTAGCTCAAGTTGGCCAACGTCAGATCGCGCCAATCGACATCCAGTCGGCTCGCGTTCGCCTTCATCTCCGCGAGAAAGCGATCGCCAGTTCGCAAATGCACCGCATCCGCCAGCCACCGCTGCCCACCAGAAATCTCCGCCTGCACCGCCGCCAACAACTGCCGAGATCGCTCCAGCAATTCGTCCGCCGCTTCCGCGATCCGCTCCTGAGGTGGCAAGTCCAGATTCAGCGTCAACGACGGACACTCAGCCCACGGCAGCATGAGTTACTCCCAACGTGCCACATCAAGAAACCTGCGGCTCAATGTGTTTGGGCTTTCTTAGCTGTTGTCGTCTTAGAAGTTTTCGCAGTCCTGACAACTCGTTTGGCTTTTGCCGACTTTGAAGCAAGCCGCTGTCGATCCATCTCTTCAAGCTTGTCAAATAGTCCAGCAACTCCACCGTATTGGAGCAAGAGTTGTTCGCGAGCGGCGTGCGATTTTTCAATCAGCGAATCAATCATGAAACTATCTCCTGATTGTATTGTTGAATCGAACTTGTGGGATCGTTTCCGGTGACACAAGCAACGGGGCACGACAGCCACGTTTGGCAAACAGACGCTCGGCTCTGGCTTGAGTCAGTGGATTTGCCAAATGGGCATAATTCCAAGTCAGCAAGTAATCGAAGTTGTGGCCAGCCGCCACGGCCAACTGCATCGCATCGCCCCGTTTTCCGGGTGGAATGACTTATGTCTCCAGATGTTGATCAGCCAAGTTGCGGACCACTGTGGTGATCGGCACATAAGGCAAATGCCTGACAAACCGCACACAGTCAGCCTGGCCCGAGTAATAACCGCCAGCCAATTCCAATTCGGTAAACGATGACGCCATGATCCGGAAATGACGCCGTTCGGAATCCCACCACTCACGCGTCGCCATCCGGCGCGACAACGTGTTGATATCTTCCCGTCGTAGTGCAGCGCCGACACGATGTTCGTGTCGAGATAGATGGTCGGCTTCTTCATGGTTGCTTCGCTTCGATTAGCCGACGACCTCTTTATCCGTCTCCGGTGCGGCGGGGTTCTCCGGGTCGAACCATTCGGGTTTGAAGGCGATTCGTTTCTTGTGCTTCATCGCGAGGTTTGAGGTCAGGGCCATGATCGCATCGGCCATTGCGACGGTGCCGTTGCAGCGGAGGCCGCCGTCTTTGGGGCCAGCGTGGATGTTGTTGCGGATGCAGTGGCAGAAATGCTCCATCTCTTCGGTGTAGCCGCGGCTGATCTTTTCGACGGTGGCTCCGGCGGCGGCGGCTCCGGCGGTGGGGGCGAGGCTCGCGCTGGCGGAGAGGACCGGGCCGCTGTCGTTGCCGTTGATGACGTACAGCCGCTGCTCGACTCCGCCACCGCCGGTTTCCGGGCTGGCTTCTTTGAAGAGCAACGCTTGCTGCTCGGTCTGCACGACCAGCGTGCCGCGGCTCCCCATGACTTGTTCGCCGTAGGGTTCGAGTCGGTTCGTGCTCAGCGACGAGTACGTCACGACGGCGACGTCGTTGTGGTCCTCTTCGTAGTGTGGGCCGGGGAACTCGAAGGTGACGTAGACGTGATCGTCGATCTCGCGCTTGTCCTCTTGCTTGTCCTTCGAGCCGACTCCCTTCACGCCGTAGAAATTTTTGCCGCCGTATCCGCTGCACGCGATCGGCTTCACCTTGCCGAGAAAGATGCTGCTGGCATCAAGCTGATGGCTGCCAAGCTCCGCCATCAACCCGCCTCCGGTCGCGTTGTAGACGCGCCAGTTGACGAGATGCTCGACATCATCGAATCCGAAGCCTTTGAGGTATTCGTTCTTGTCCTTCAGCGCGGCGAAGTCATCGGCATCGATCTTCTTGTTCCACGAATCGCGGCCGGGGAAGCTGTTATTGCGATGCCACTGAGCGCGGATGTGCTTGATGTCGCCGAGCAGTCCCATCTTGATGATGCTGTAAGCGTTGTCGTAGAGCACGCTGTAGTGCCGCTGATGTCCGACGGCCAACAGCTTGCCGGTATCCTTCGCGGCCTTGATCATCGACTTGCAGTCGGTGACGGTCTTGGCCATCAGCTTCTCGCACAGGACGTGCTTGCCGGCCTTCATGGCTTCGATGGCCAGCGTGTGATGCGAGATGAGCGGCGTCGCGATGACGACCGCCTCGATGCGAGAATCCGCCAGCAGCTCGCGGTAATCGGAGTATCGTTTGATCTTCGCGGCCGTCGCCTCACCAAGTTTCTTGTTGAGTCCGACGCGGTCATCATTGCCATCGCCGAGGAACGCTCGCTTGAGGTTCGTCGGCCGAATGTCGGCGACCGCCACAATATCCATGTATTCCGGCGGATGCTGAGTCAGCAACACGCTCCCCTCATCGCCGGTCCCGATGAAGCCGACTCGCACGCGCTCACCCTTCAGCTTTTCATAGCCGAAGTAAAACGCTCCGAGTCCCGTCCCAGCGGCCGCCGCCCCTTTGAGCCAATCGCGCCGGCTGTACCCGACCGCCTCGTTGAAGTTGTCCTTGCCAAGCTGTTTTTGTTCTGGTGTGAGTTGCATGATTTTGTCCTTTGTCAGTTTTTCGGAACTGTTATGAATGTGCGCTCGGCGCGTCAGGCGTTCGCGGCGGCAGTTGTTTTGCGAATTCGACGCGTCTTCTTTTCGGTGGAACGGTTGGCGTGAATTTTCGGCGTGGACTTTGGATTGGTCAATCTGCCTCGCTGTGAGAGTTCCGCCATCCAGGCTTTGTTGCCGAATCGACTTCGCAGCGGCGTGCTCGCCGAGTCATTTCTCTTTCCTGGTTCGATCGCGAATCGTGTGAAAGCCCATGCGTCTCGGTCTGGCTTCCGGCGCGGAGGCCAGTTGTCGGATCGCGGCCACGATCTGTTTGATGGACTCATCGTGGCCGTCCACTTTGCGTTCGAGCTGATCCAGCTTGGCGGCCAACTCCTGATGCCCAAGCACCAAATGCCGCAGCTTGACGAACGTCCGCACCACGAACACGCTCATATCAATCGCCTGCGGCGAGTTCAACACCGTCGCAGCCATGAACGCACCGTGTTCGGTGAAAGCGAAGGGGGAATGTCGCACGTTGCGTTTGGATGCGGTCGCAAATTGCGACCGCATCCGATCGTTTAAGATCACAAACTGTGATCTTTAAGGTCGCAATTTGCGACCTTACAACGATGCGGTCACAGATTGTGACCGCATCACGAGTTGCCTGTGTCGCGAACTGCGACAAGATCAGCGGGTTCAGCCACCACCGGAGGCGACCGGGAGTTGGACCGGAGAGGTTGGCGTGGCCGTCCCGCAGGATGAGGACGCCGCCGGTTCAGTGCCACAACAGCCAGGCTTCTTGCGACAGCAGAGCTTCGCACACAACCGGTCGAGGCCGAACCATTGGCCGGTTGGCAGGGCGGCGATGGCGAGCAGGGCGATGACCTCAATGAAATTCTTATTGACGATGAAGCTGTGCTCCGGGCCGGGGGCTTCGGGGACTCCGGGCCAGGGCGGCATCGCGAGATAGAACATCGTCAGCATGACCGCTCCGCCGAGCGCGGCGAAGCGCGTGCCCAGGCCGATCAGCAACAGCACGCCGAGGATCGTCAGCCCCCACATCGTTTGCTGATTGATCCGGTCCACCGGCGTGGAGGGGAGACGCACCGGTCCACGAGCGAGTTGCTCGGTCGTCAGCAGTTTCTTCGCGGCAACTTTGAGTTCCGCGTCCAGCGATTTGACCGGGCCGACGACTTTGGCTTTGAGTTGTTGCAGGTCAGAGAACTGCTTCTGCAAATGGTCGCGAGGGAATTGCATCGCGCTTTGCTGATTGGCCTTGGCGAGGTTCGCTTCGTAGCGCGCGAGGTCTGACTTATAGAGTTCGATGTCGCCGATTCGCTTGTGGTCGATCGTCCCTTCGTGCTCTTTGAAGACTCGGCCGGCGAGTTCAGGATTGCCGATCAGCAATGCGCCCAACTTTTCTTTCGCGCTGATTCCCTGCGGCCGAGTCGCCAACTCATACAGTCGATTGACCGCCTCGCTGAAGAGCTTCTCGGATTTGATCTCAACGGCCGGATCGTCGTTGAGGAGTCCCAGCAACTTGTCTCGTTCCGCCTTAAGCATTCGCAGCTTGCCGTCGCAGATGAGCCGCTTGGCCTTCGCGTCGAACTTCACGTTCTTGCCGAGATCCTTGGCGGACACGCTTTCCGGCAACTCGGCCAGCTCAACGCGAAAGTCCGGGACGCCGTTCACCAACTCGGCCAACCGCTGCTTCTGGCGGTCATCCAATCCGTAATGCGTTTCAAACCGAGCGGCCCAAACATCCCACTTCGCGGCCACAGCATCCCGATCGAGCCAAGCGAGATCATCGGGATCGCCGGTCATGTTGCGAAACGTATTTCGCAGCGGCCCCTGAGCATTCTTGAGATATCCCTCGGCCGACCAGGCATTGGGCTTGTCGAGCGTGTCGAATTTCCACAATCCCTCGTACAGGAATTGCCAGCCAATCGAGAGCCGCAGGACAACGATCAGCACGATGGCGAGACAGCAGCATTTTTTGGAGTCGGTCATTCGTCATTCCAGAACAGGGCGTCCTCGGAAACGCCAATGTTGATCGGTTCCAGCCGCTGTCCGCCAACGGGCGGCGGGATCAACAGGGCCGAAACGGACTGGTGATTAGAGCAATAGCGCCGAGCGATTTCGACTCCCCCGACGAAGAACGCGGTGGAGAGAGCATCTGCCTCGGCGGCGGTCGGGGCGAGTACCGTCACCGATAACATCGTGTCCGTCGGCCAGCCGGTGCGCGGGTCGATGATGTGACCGTAACGCTTCCCCTCGAAGCGGAAATGTTGGACCGCCGTGCCGCTGGTCGCGAGTGCTTGATCGCGCAACAGGATCGTGCCGAGCCTCCGCTGCGGCAGCAGAGGATTCCGCAACCCGACCGGCCAGCCAGGCAGCCCGTTGTGTCCGCCTCGCGCGATCACGCTGCTGTGTCCCCCTTGAAGCAGCCACTCGGTCAGTTCGTGTTCGTTGAGAATCTCCGCCGCTCGGTCGAGGGCATATCCCTTGCCGATGCTGCCGAGATTGAGTTCGACGCCAAGCCGATCAAAAGTAACCCGAAGCGTCAGCGAGGGCGAATGCTCCACGGACCCTCGCTCCACGGACCCTCGCTCCGCCGCCCCTCGCTCACGCTTCGGGTTACTTGGCTCCTCGTTCCCACGCTCCTCGTTCCCACGCTCCGCGCGGGAACGCTCGCCAATTCTTTCACAGCCGGAGCGTGGGAACGCGACATGTTGCATCCCGACCAGCGCCAGCCGCTCGGCCAACTCGGCCTCCGTCGGCAAGCGCACCTCCTTTCGACACTGCCGCCAAAGCGCGATCAACGGCCCGGATGTCGGATCAAAACAGCCGTCCGTCTCACGCCAGATCTCGCGAGCACAGCAAAGCAACTCAAACAACCGCTCTTCCACCACGACCGGCCGAGACGCGGCGACTCGGTTGAGCTGAGACAGTTCGGTGTGTGGCCGATAGACGCTCATCTGATCTTCAAGCAGATGGATCAAGTCGAGTGCTTCGCTCGCCCATCGCAACGGCTGCCGAGGATCGTCGCGGTGAGCCTCGTTCAAGATCACGGCAAAGTCGGTTGCCATCGCGGAGGTCGCCAGTCGGATCGTCGCGCCGCTGGTCGGTTCGCGACGCGGCTCCTCCGCCTCGCCGAGCATCGCGTCGCCCGTTGATTGGCCAATGGCAACGATCTCATCGCGCAGCGCGCGGCCCGCGAGGAAGTCACGTCGAGTTGCCGATGAATCACTCATAGCGATCAACGTAGCCGCCACGCTCCCTGATGACGAGCCGAGCGTTCCACGGCGATCGGCCAATGAAGGTGGCTCTGCTTCTCAAATGGCGAAAGTCTTGTTTTCGTGAGAAGATGTTTGGTGACGCTGTGTCCGTGTTACCTCCGCGCTCTTCGCTTCTCGCAACAGCATTGGAATAGACGACGATGATGACTCCCTCGCCGCTGTTGGAAATGCGTGACATCGTGAAGTCGTTTCCCGGCGTGCAGGCGTTGCGCGGCGTCGATGTCTCGCTGAAAGCTGGCGAAGTGCTGGCGTTGCTCGGCGAGAACGGAGCCGGCAAAAGCACGCTGATGAAAGTGCTCGGCGGAGCGTTTCGAGCGGATGCGGGTACGATTGAGATCAACGGCGCGACTCAACATTTCAACTCGCCGCAGGATTCGCGCCGAGCCGGAGTGGCCGTCATCTATCAAGAGTTCAATCTCGTTCCCGGTCTGACCGCGTGCGAGAACATCTTTCTGGGACAAGAGCCGACTCGTCTCGGCTTCGTCGCGCAGGCTCAGGAACGGCGACAAGCGGCCGAGTTATTTCAGCGGCTCGGAGTCGCTGTCGATCTCGACACTCCGTGCCGACGGCTGACGACGGCGCAGCAACAACTCGTCGAGATCGCGAAGGCACTCGCGTTTCAAGCACGCATCATCGTCATGGACGAACCGAGCGCCGCGCTGACTTCCCACGAGGTCGAAAGGTTGTTCGCGATCATTGAAGAGCTGAAGCGGCAGGGGATCGGCGGCGTCTACATCAGTCATCGGCTGGATGAAATCTTCACGGTGGCCGACCGAGTGACCGTGCTGCGAGACGGCCTGAACGTCGGCGAGCGATTGATTACACAAGTCACGCGACAAGAGTTGATCGAACTCATGGTCGGCCGCGAATTGAGCGATGAGTTTCCGAAGCGTGTGACCACGATCGGCCCGCCGCGATTGGAAGTGACCGGCCTGCGGCGCGGTCGTACTGTGCGAGACGTGTCGCTCTCGGTGCGGCGCGGTGAGATCGTGGCTCTGACCGGATTGGTCGGAGCGGGTCGGACGGAAACGGTGCGGCTGATCTTCGGGGCCGATCCGCGCGAAGCGGGAGAGATCCGGCTCGATGGTCGCTTGCTGGAGATTCGCTCGCCGCGCGATGCGATTGCTGCCGGGATCGGGTTGCTCACCGAGGATCGCAAGCTGCAAGGACTCGTGCTCGGCCATTCGGTGCGGGAGAACTTTTCGTTGCCGAACTTGAATTGGCTGACTCGCGGAGGCTTCGTGCAGCTTCGCCGCGAACGAGACGAATTCGCGCGGTATGTCGAGACGCTGCGGATCAAAGCCTCCAGCAGCGAGCAGCGAGCCGGCACTCTGTCGGGAGGGAATCAGCAAAAGGTCGTGCTGGCGAAATGGCTGGCTCAGAATTGCGACGTGCTGATCTTTGACGAACCGACTCGCGGCATCGACGTCGGAGCGAAGTATGAGATCTATCTGCTGATGAACGAGCTGGCCGCGCAGGGGAAGGCGATCCTCATGATCAGCTCTGAATTGCCGGAGGTGCTGGGCATGGCCGACCGAATCTTGGTTCTGCACGAAGGCCGCGTGACCGGCGAGATCGCGGACGCTCGCGGCGCGACACAGGAACAGATTATGAAGCTCGCGATTGCCTGAACTCAGCCAAGAGAAGATCAAGAGACGATATCGACGCAGTCACTCTGCTCGCCGGAATTCAGCAGAATGATGAGTGGGCAGAATGATGTGAGATTACTTCGCGTCTTCCCAATCAAGACTTTTACACAAGTTGTTTCGCAAAACTGTTTCCCACTTCGCGTTCTTTGCGACCTTCTGTTCCAAACTGTGTTTTGAACAAAAGGTCGCAAAGAACCCGAAGTGAACTCGATGAACCGTGCCATTGTGACTTGGCTCATTGGATTGCCGATGAAACCTACGTTCTCCCGATTGCTGACCGACTACGGCATGATCTTCGTGCTGGCGTTGCTGTGCGCGTTCTTCAGCGTCGCGACATTCAGCGAGCAATCTCCAACCGGCGAAGCGGCGGCTAAGCAAGTCGCCAAGACGCTCGAGGCACAGTTCGGCAAGACCCCGCGCGTGTTGATTGTCGCTCGCGATCAAGCGGACGAGGCGTTGTTTGCGAGCAAGCTCGAAGCGGCTCTCGTGGCCAGCGGGGCGAAGGTGTTGGCCGTCGTGAAAGGGGAACCGAAGGATGCTCGCGCGGCGCTTCTGAAAATCGTGGCGAATGGTGAGTCGCTCGATGCGATCGCCGGCACGCGCGCGACGGCGGCGTGGTTGGTCTTCGCGGATTTGAAAGCCGACTTCCCGATGCTCGGCAATCCACAGTTGGTGCAGCCACGAACCGAGAAGTGGCCGAACTTTTTGAAGTCGGAGAACCTGGTCAACATCGCCAATCAGATTGCGGTGATCGCGATCATCGCGATCGGGATGACGATGGTGATCATCACCGGCGGGATCGACCTTTCCGTCGGCAGCTTGATCGCGTTGTCGGCGGTGCTGGCCTCGCGATTCATTCGCGATTACGCCGGAGCGGAGCAAGCCTCGGTGCTCGGCATGACGCTGGCTGGCATCGCGGCCGTCCTGATCTGCGGACTGATCGGAGCGTTTTCCGGCGGGATGATCACGGTCTTCGGCATCCCCCCCTTCATCGTGACACTGGCCATGATGCTGGTGGGGAGCGGCTTGGCTTACATCCTCGCGGCAGGTCAGTCGATCTATCAGCTTCCCGATTCGTTCGTGTGGCTCGGCCGAGGCGAAGGGTTATGGAAGATTCCAAACGCCGTGTTGCTGATGCTGATTCTGTATGTCGCCGCGCATGTGTTGATGTCTCGAATGCGGCTCGGCCGGCACTTGTATGCGGTCGGCGGCAATCGCGAGGCGGCTCGGCTCTCCGGCGTTCCGGTGTGGCGGGTGCTGATGTTCGCGTACATCGCGAGTGCTCTGCTGGCGGGACTCGGCGGAGTGATCATGGCCTCGCAGCTCAAAAGCGGCTCGGCGACCTACGGCAATATGTATGAGCTTTATGTCATCGCGGCGGTCGTTGTCGGCGGCACGAGTCTCAGCGGCGGCGAGGGAAAAATGTTCGGCACGCTGATCGGAGCGTTCACGATCGCCGTCATTCAAAACGGAATGAACCTGACGAACGTCGAAAGCTACACGCAGAAAGTCGTCCTGGGGGGCGTGATTCTGGGAGCAGTGCTGCTCGACAAGATTCGGCACCGCTCGTCGTAGGCGAAGCCGAAAGAGCCTTTTGAAAAGGTTCTTCGGGCGTTGTCGTGGCAGCCTTCAAAGACGATGGAGAGCGAGAGACCATTCCACGGTGGATTTCGTGGAGCGAGAATGGCTTCACGTCTGATTGGAATCCACATTCAAGTCCCACGTCAGGAGATGACCATGAGATTTCCCTTCGGCATTTTGCTGGTGGTCACAGTCGCCCAACATCCGGCGCTCCGCGCCGAGCCGGCTGATCCTCCCGCGTTCAAGCACGCGCGAGTCACCGACGCTTGGGAGGCATACGCCGGCAAGCTCACGTTTGGAAAAGGGCAGACGCTCGCGCTGCTGGATGATGGCTGCAAGCTGTCGATGCCGGAGTGGTCGCAGTCTGATGGGGACGTGCCGAAGGTGCTCGTGTCGTACGACAGCGTCGATGGGGACAACGATCCCAAACACGAGGGACGCGGCTATCACGGATCGACGATCGGGATTCCCTCGTCGGTGAATTACAAAGGGAAGCTCGGCGTCGCGTTCAACAATCAAGTGGCGGTCGTGCGGGCGCTGGAGTGTTGTCATTGCAAAGTCGCCGACAGCAAGACGCTGGCGGCCGGACTGCAATGGGTCATCGACCATCATCAGAAGTACCGGATCACCGCCATCAATCTGGCTCCGGTCGATGATCAGGAACACGGTCAACCGGTCGCGACGGAGATCGACGACAAACTGAAACGGCTGCGCGAGCTGGGCATCTGGGTCAGCGCGCCTGCAGGCAATCATGCCTTCACGAAAGGAATCTCATGGCCAGCCTGTCAGCCGAACTGCTTCGCGATCGGTGCCGTGAGGTCCGGCAAGGACGAGGTCTATCTCGATCGCCACGCAAAGATCGACCTCGTCGTGCCCGCATCAGCAACGTCATCGTCCAACGCGATCGTGTGCGGAGCTGTCTTATTACTGCGCGAGGCGATCGAGAAGTCGAACTACGACTGGAAGACAGACGGAACCAACCTTCCCGAAGCGATGCTGGCAATCTTTCAGAAGACCGGGACGGCCGTCGAAGATCCGGGCACTAAGCTCACGTTTCGACGCTTGGATGTGAAAGCCGCGCTCGATCATGTGTTTCAAAACAGGAAATGAGTCCAACGAATGAAAAGGAGACGACGAATGAGTGCCTCCCATTCGCCGTCTCCTTTCATTCGTTGTTTTGCTGTTGCCGTTTCAGGCCACTGTTGCACCTGGCCTTCCGTGCGACGATGTCCTCGTTCGCTGAGCCAGATTTCGGCCTCCCTGATCGCTCCCACGACGCGAGCGGCGAAGTTCACCGTGCCGCCGAACACGTCGTTCCCTTCGACTTGCATCGCCCCAACATCACCCGCGCGTCGGTGATTTCTTGGCAGAATGCTCCGCCACGAGTAGCTTCCGGCCCCGTTCCATGACAGGTTGTGAATTCATTTGTCGAAGGTCGCAATGTCGTTACCAGGAATTGAAACTCACTGTCTCGCATCCGTGGCGTTTGATTCCCAAAGCCGGTGGCTGATTGCCGGTGGTGGAGGGATGACAAAACGGAATGGTCGCTCGGTCACGCTACGCGAACTCATTGCGTGGAACATCCCGGATGGGGACGTGCGTTGGCAGACTGTGGAGGAAGCCAAGGAAGGTGTCTTGGACGATGCGGAACCCGACGGTTTACTTTTCGCGGAGGCGATTAACGGCGATGCCTTGTGTTTCGACCTGCGCGGCCGCAATCAAAAATACCCCGTGTTCCACTTCGATCACGAGACGACGCGGTTTGAACCCTTTGCCGCAGACTTCGCCAGCGCTATTCGACGGTTGGTGGAAGGTGAGTGAAACGACGCCCAATGAAAATGACGATGTCTCGCTTTCGCCCGTTTGGGGTAGAAAACAGCGATCTAGGCGATGCCAAAAACATGGGCACATTGACGATCTCGTTCTCTCACGCTCCGGGTGGGAACGTCGGCGCTGACGCTCTGCGTCGGGGCGTCGATCTGGATTGGCTGCGAAACGACGGAAGGAAATACGAGCGATGTTGCTCGGTTCTCCCTCTGTGCCTCGTCGCGAGTCTGCTACGGTGTCAAAGAGATTCAACACTTCAAGGTTCTTGGACATGCACACAAATCGAACTCTGGTGGGGATGCTGTGGTTGTTGGTCAGTGGGGTTTCGGCCGCTGAGCCTGAAGTGCCGCGCGCGGATTTGGTGATTCGACGCGCGGCTGGAAGCTCCGAGATTCAGGTCCGTACCACGGCGCGATTGGCTGGGGCGGTGCATTCTCTGACTTGGAACGACCAAGAGTTCATCGACAGCGCCGATCACGGACGGCAGTTGCAATCGGCCAGCAGCTTTAGCTCGGATGGAAAGCACTGGGCCGAAGCGTTCAACCCGACCGAAGCCGGTTCGCGAGATGACGGGGCCGGGGCGAACTCGACCAGCCGGTTGTTGCACTCGGTCGCAACCGGGGACTCGTTGCAGACTACGAACCAGATGGCGTTCTGGCTCTCTCCGGGTCAGAAGTCCGACGAGCATCCCGCATTCAACACGACGCGATTGTCGAATCATCTTCTGACCAAGCGCGTGCAGATCGGACTGTCCAATTTGCCACACGTCATTCGTTACGACGTCACATTCACGGTCCCTTTGAACGAGCGACACACGTTCGCTCAGTTCGAGGCCCTGACCGGGTACATGCCGGAAGAGTTTCGATCGTTCTGGTCCTTTCGACCTCAAACGGGCGAACTGAAGCCGCTCAGCTTCGGGCCGGGTGAGCAATCCGAACCCATCGTGCTCTCCACGGAAAGCGGCAGCCATGCGATGGGCATCTATTCGCCACAACAGCCGTCGGCAGGCTTTGAGAATGCTGGCTATGGTCGCTGGCGCTTTGAACGGGAGCGAGTCGTGAAGTGGAACACCGTTTTTCGCCAACGCCGCGCGGACGGGATCGAACCGGGCGAGTTTTCATTTCGCAACTTCGTGGTGGTCGGAGACCGCGAAACCGTGCGGATGTCGCTGGTCGAACTGCATCGTCGGTTTCCGCCCCGCTCGCCTGTCTAAAAACAAACCGGGCGAGTCCGCTTGGGACTCGCCCGGTGATTTTCGGGTTGTCACTCAGTTACGACTACCGGATGAAGAGGATCTCGCGGTAGGTCGGCAACGGCCAGAGGTCGTCGGCGACGATTTGCTCCAACTCGTCAGCGACCGTCCGAACCTTGAGCATCGCCGGGCAGACTTCGTCGCGGTAATGCTTCGCGTGCGACAAGAGGTCTCCACTGGCGGTGTGCTCGACGGCATGTTGCAGTTGCTTGATTGCCCCTTCGAGTTGACCGGTCAACTCCGTAACAGTGTCGAGCGAACTGGTGTCGGGCGTGCGTCCGCAAGCCTTCATCGCGGCGGCGGTCTGAGCCAACTCGCCTTGATAACGATAGGCGGCCGGCAGAATCGAGGATCGAGCCATACCCAGGCATAGGCGGCCTTCGGTGTTGATGTCCTTGCAGTACCGTTCGACGTAGATGTCGTAACGGCTTTCCGTCTCGCGGGGGTTGAGCACACCGTACTTGTCGAACAGAGCGATCGCCTCTTTGTCCTTGATGGCAACGAGTGCATCGACAGTGTTGCGGAGGTTCGGCAGGCCGCGCTTCTCGGCTTCCTGGTGCCATTCTTCCGAGTAGTTGTTGCCGTTGAAGATCACCGCCTTGTGCTGCTTGTAGATGTTCTGCACGAGCGTCTGGACCGCGGTGGCCAACTTGGTGGCATCGCCACCCGTGGCCTTTTCCAATTCGGTGGCGACGTAGTCCAAGCTCTCGGCGACGATCGTATTGAGCACGACCAACGGGCCGGAGATGGATTGATTCGATCCGACCGCGCGGAACTCGAATTTGTTGCCAGTGAATGCGAACGGGCTGGTGCGATTGCGGTCGCCAGCGTCCTTCGGCAAAGCGGGCAGCGTATCGACACCGATCGTCAGGTAGCCGCCTTTCTTGGACGACTCCAGCTTGCCCTTCTCAACTTGCTCGAAGACATCGGTCAGCATGTCGCCGAGGAAGATCGAGATGATTGCCGGCGGAGCTTCGTTGGCTCCGAGGCGATGATCGTTGCCGGCGTGAGCGATCGAGGCTCGCAGCAGACGTGAGTACTTGTGGACCGCGCGAATCACGGCCGCGCAGAACACCAAGAACTGCATGTTTTGGTGCGGGTTGTCGCCCGGTTCGAGCAGGTTGGCCGAGTCGGTCCCCAGCGACCAGTTGAGGTGCTTGCCACTGCCGTTGATCCCGGCAAACGGCTTCTCATGCAGCAGGCAGGCGAGGCCGTACTTGGGAGCAATCTTTTGCAGCATCAACATGATGAGTTGCTGATGGTCGGTCGCGACGTTGGCGTTTTCGTAAATCGGAGCCAGCTCGTACTGCGACGGAGCGACTTCGTTGTGCCGGGTCTTCACCGGCACGCCGAGTTTGTACAGCTCACGTTCGGTTTCCAACATGCAGGCCAGCACTCGGTCAGGGATCGCGCCGAAGTATTGATCCTCGAACTCTTGTCCTTTCGGCGGCCTGGCTCCGAACAGTGTGCGACCGCAGATGGTGAGGTCTGGACGAGCAAAGTAGAAGTTGCGATCGATCAGGAAGTATTCCTGTTCCGGGCCACCGGTCGCGAAGACATACCCGCTGTCGTCGCTGCCGAGCGCTTTCAACACGCGCTGAGCTTGCTTGTTGAGCGCCTGCATCGAACGCAGCACGGGGGTCTTCTTGTCGAGCGCCTCGCCGGTCCACGAGCAGAATGCGGTCGGAATGCAGAGCGTCCGGCCGTTGGCGTTCTCCAGAATGTAGGCGGGCGAAGTCACATCCCACGCCGTGTAACCGCGAGCCTCAAACGTCGCGCGGATGCCGCCGCTGGGGAAAGAGGAAGCGTCCGGTTCCCCTTGAATCAATTGCTTGCCGGTGAATTCGCTGATCGCGCTGCCATCGCCGGTGGGCGCGAGGAAGCTGTCATGCTTCTCGGCGGTGATGCCGGTCAGCGGCTGGAAGACGTGAGCGTAGTGCGTGGCCCCTTTCTCCAAGGCCCAGTCGCGCATGGCGGTCGCGACGGCGTCGGAGATACTGGAGTCGAGCTTCTCGCCCTTCTTAATGCTTCGCAGCAGAGCCTTGAAAATCGGCTTCGGCAGGCGGGACCGCATCTCTTTTTCGTTGAACGTGTTGACTCCGAACAGCGACGGGCTGGGGATTTCTTGGAAGTTCAACGGCGCGGCATCGGACTTGTAACTGATGACGGCAGCAATCGCGGAAGCACGAGCATTCTGAGGCATGAGAGCGCAACTCCTGAGACAAAAATCTGGCTCGAAAACCAAAACGGTTTGGACGACGTTTTGCGAACGAAGTGGCATCGAGCAAGACACTCCTTCCGCAACTTTTCTCACCGAAGCACGCTTCGTGCCGGCTGGCGATGCTCGACCGCAACCCACTGCGCCGCATCGCCATTTTGGAAGTCAGCCACAATCCTCCTCAAGCCAATTGCTCTGAGCCTCGGCAACTTCTGCCACCGACTCCAGCAACCCGACCGACCCCACAGACTGTCACTCGCCACGTCCGCCGAAATTGGCCGCCGTCACGAGGGGCGGCATCCTAATAGTGCTCATGTTCGCATTCAACGCAGGGCCTCAGATACCCTGCGCAGACCAGTGTTCGAAGGATTGAGGTTCGCGCCGCGGCTCGATTCCGATTGGGACACGAACAATAGAAACGCAGCCACCATGCTGAAGATCATCACACGCAAGGCAAGTTGGTTTGGCGATGGTTCGTTGATGAAGAGGATCTCCGCCGCAGTCGGTTGCGGCGCGATCTGTGTGGCTCTCGCCAGCCCGCTGCTGGGTGATGAGGAGCCACTCACATGGAACGTGCATGCCAAGAAGATTTTTTGCGTGGCGTTTAGTCCGGACGGAAAACGGCTGGCGTCCGGCGGCGGCGATTTCAAGAAGCAGGGAGGCGAAGTCACGGTGTGGGATGTCGCGAGCGGTCAGGAGTCGCTCCGATTGAAAGGCCACTTCAACAGTGTCACGAGCGTCGCGTTTAGCCCGGACGGGAAGCTGCTGGCGTCGGGCAGCAAGGATCAAACGGTCAAAGTGTGGGACGCCGCGACCGGTCAAGAGAGGCTCACGTTGCAAGGCCATTTCAGCTATGTCACGAGTGTCGCGTTTAGCCCCGACGGGAAATCGGTAGCCTCGGCCAGCGAAGACCGAACGGTGAAAGTGTGGGATGCCACAAGCGGTCAGGAGACGCTGACGTTGAAGGGACACAGCAAGTTTGTCCTGAGCGTGGCTTATAGCCCGGATGGGAGGCGGTTGGCGTCGGCCGGCAAAGACGAATTGGTAAAAGTGTCGGATGCTACGAGTGGTCAAGTGACACTGACGTTGAAAGGGCACACCGGCGGGATCATGAGCGTCGCGTTTAGCCCCGATGGGAAGTGGATCGTGTCGGCCAGCGCAGATAAGAGATAAGACAGTGAAGCTGTGGGACGCCGCGAGCGGTCAGGAGACACTGACGTTGAAAGGACACACCGGAGGTGTCGTGAGCGTGACATTTACCCCGGACGGGAAACGGCTGGCGTCGGCGGGAACAGACGGCACGATCAAAATCTGGGACATCAATCCACGCGCTGCCGCGTTTTGAGTTGCCGTATTGCGAACTCGATGAGGTCAATTCCGTGGGGAACTGTCGGGATCGGCGAGAAGTGTCTAAATTTCTGTGGCCGCTCAGGATTCGTTGGCTGGTCAGCCTCTGTTTTGAGAACCCCCACAATGCCCATCCGTTTTTTGTGTCAACATTGCCGTAAACGCAACAGCATCTCCAGCAAGATGGCGGGGAAGACCGTCAAGTGCCCGCGGTGTGGAGAGGAAACGCTGGTCGCCGCGGACGATGATGTTTCGACCGCGAATGCGTCCGCCAATCTGGGATCGCCGAGCGTCGCCGCTCCGGTGCCAGAACGAACCGCCAATCCGTTTGCGAAGGCCGCGTTCGACGCGTTCCGCACGGCCGAGGAAAAGCTCGCTGACGAAGAGCCTCGACAGAAGGTGGCTGGCGATGAGGACGACGATGATCCTTCGGCCGTTGCTCGCGTGGGGAGCGCGTTTGCATTGCCCAAGTCCCATGTCCCGCCGCCGATTCCCGCCAAGCTCGAAATTCGCGACCCGGACGGCAACGTCTCCGTGCGAGAACTCTCCAAGTCGCAGCCGGTTTTATTTGGTCGGCACATGACCAACGACGTCGTCATCGACGAAGAGGGGGTCGCGTCGCTGCATGGCCGCATCAGTTGGAACGGCTCGGCGTTTGAACTCACCGCTGCGGGGAAAGACGGGATCGAAATCAACGGCACGCTGGTGAAGCAGCGGACTCTGGAAGATGACGACGTCATCCGCATCGGCAGTTACGACATCGCGTTTGTGGTTGAGGAATCGAGCGCACCGATCAAAAAACCGAGCACGGCTTCGGGGCTGGCTCTGAAGAGGGCGGACCCGGCAGAACCGCCGCTCGACGTGGACGACCAGCATGATGAACTCGATCAGATCGAGCGCCGTCGGCAATCGGGCGGTAGCGAAGCGGAACGGAAACGGGGATCGCAAACCGTCAAAACCGACGATCCGCCAAATCGCGATTTCGACGACTTTGAAGGCGCGCCGCCGACCTCCGAATTGACGATGGCCGAGCTGATCGACGAAGCCACGGCGGACGAATTCCCGGAGACCTCCGGAGAAGACTTCGATTCCGTGGACCAGCTCCCCGGCGAGGAAGTCGAGCCAGAAGAGGAAGGCCCGGTCACGTCTCTGCGATCCGTGTTCTCCAAAAACGAGCGGCTCAAAGAGCAGACGGTCATGCGATCGCCATTTGTGCTGGCGTTGGCGGGTGGTGCCGGGCTCATGACGATCGTGGCTCTTGTGTTCTGGTTTTTGACTGAGCGTGAGCAGATTCAACGGCAGTTCTCGGAAGCCGAACGGGAAGTGAAGGCCGCTCAATTCGCGACTGGCATCACCAAGTTCGAGGAGTTCATCAAGGCGCATCCGAATCATGCTTTGACCGACGGCGCGGACGGAGCGAAGGCCCAGATGGGCAAGGCCAAAATCGAAAAGGAACTGATCGGTTCTCCGGCGTTTGCCAACGCTCTGAAGGCTCTGCAAGATTTCATCGTCGAGCATCGTGATGCGAAGTACTTCCCCGATTTGCACGACGATCTTGTCGGCTTCGCCAAGAAGATCGCTCTGGACGCGCCCAAGGCCGCGAAGGTCAACAAGCAAGCGGAACTGCTGGAGATCTCGAAGTCCGCCGTGGAATTGATGAAGCGGTATAGTCCTCCCGATTCACCTCCCACAGAAGCGGAGAAAGAGATCGAGATTGCCCGCGACGAAGCGATTGCCGCCATCGACAAGGCCAAAGCGATCGACAACGCGCTGGAGTCCATCAAGCAGTCTCTGAAAAAGGAACCCCCATCCCCTTTTGAAGTGGTCGTCACGCGGCAGGAGTTGATCGTCCGATATCGCGATCTCGCCAAGGAGACTCGGCTCGATGCCGCGTTGCGAAAGGCGTTGGAGTTGGCCAAGAAGCAAACGGTTCGCGAAGAACTGCAGCGCGACGCGCTGACGGACGATCCCGCCAAGTTGCTTCCAAAACCACTGACGTTGGCGGTGCGGACGCGGGCGCTCAGCGATGAGCAATCGGCGAATCGCGTCGTCTTCGCGCTGGGACAAGACAGCAGCTTCGCCGTGGACAGCATTACCGGCGATCCGCTCTGGCGGCGGACGGTTGGAGTCGGCACTCCGTTTTTTCCGATGGCGGTCGAAACGTCCCGTTCGGGCGTGTTGCTCTTCGACACAAACCAGAATCAATTGATGCTGCTCGATCGCCGCACGGGAGAACTCGCCTGGCGGCAAGTCATCGAACCTGCGGCCGGGCCGCCGCTGGTGGTGGAAGGTCAGATCTACCTCGCAACACAGAGCGGCTATCTGTACCGCATTGATGCCGATTCGGGACGTATCACATCGCGGCTCAAATTTCCGCAGCGGCTGTTCGCTCCGCCGCTGGCGATGGCCGATGGCCAACACATCCTGGTGATCGGCGATTCCGAATTCGCCTACACGCTGGGTTTGAACCCACTGGAATGCCAACTGGTGACGCAGATCGGCCATCAGGCGGGGACGATCGAGGCCGCTCCGCTGATGATGGGACAGCATGTGCTGATCGCCGAGAACGACCGGAACACCACCTCTCGCTTGCGAGTCTTGAATGCCTCGAAGGCCGAGCAGCGACTCAGCGATGTTGCCGAGACTCGCGTCGAAGGACACATTCGCGACGACATGATCCTGCGTGGCAATCGTCTCTACACAATCTCGTCCGGCCCGCGACTGAGCGTGTTCAATGTTTCGGACGACCAGAATCAACGCACGCTCGCGCCTGTTTCGACGCTCCAAATTCCGACCAGTCACTCCGGGGCCGCACACATCGCCGCCGGTGCCGACGATCAAATTTGGTTGGCCATCGGCGCGCTGCGCAAGGTGCTGCTCAAGACCGATGTGCTCCAGTTGGATCCGGTCGCCATTGCCGTCGGCCAGAGCACTCAGCCGATGCAGATGATCGGCCGCAATCTGTATGTCGGCCGGCAGCTTCCCGTCGGACAGGCCGTCCATCTCACGCAAGCCGACGGCGAATCCATGCAGAGCAACTGGAAGACGGTCGTCGGTGCCAACATCCTCGCGGTGAATTTTGGAACGGATGGGCAAATTGTCTGCGTCACGGATGGAGCGGACACGTTTCTGCTCAGCGCCAATGAAGTCTTCAATGGCGGGTTTCGTCCTCGCAGTGAGCAGCAACTCAAACTGCCCGACAACGCGACGCAGCCGTTGCAAGCCGCGGCGCTGGCCGAGGGCCGGACGGCCGTCTGGACCAACGGGCCGGATGGCAAGCTGTGGGTGATTGGCCCCAGCGCCTTGCCCCAAGCGGAAGTCGCGTTGGCTCAGACGCTCGACTGCCCGCCGTTGCGATTCGCGGGTGGCGTGTTGCTGCCGATCCCTGGCCGATTGAAGTTGGCCGGTCGCACGGGCGGCCCGGCCTGTGATGATTTCCTCGCTCCGGTCAACAGAGTGGATGACGGCCCGGTTCGCAAATGGAAGCATCTCGTGGCCATCGACGCGGACACGCTGTTTGTGCTCGACAGCCTTGGCAAGATGTCCAAGCTGCAATATCGCACGGGCGAGAAGACGTTCTTTCAAACCGTCTCCTCGATCGACTTCCCGCAGCCCATTGATGTCGCGCCAACGCTGCACAACGGCCGACTGATCACGGCGGACGCCGCCGGAACGATGCGAGTGCTCGATGTCACGACAACGGAAACGCGAGCCGAAGTCGCGCTGGGAGGCCCCGCCTCAAAACCGCTTTGGGTGGCCGAGCCGCTG
Source organism: Planctomycetaceae bacterium (assembly GCA_046156195.1). Lineage (GTDB taxonomy): Bacteria > Planctomycetota > Planctomycetia > Planctomycetales > Planctomycetaceae > SXKJ01. The sequence continues at coordinate 19,943 of JBJXEX010000058.1, forward strand.
CTGCTGGCGGAAGTCGGGCGACAAAAGTTGGTCGCCTTTGACGCCGCGCTGCCCAAGCAACCGCTGTGGAACTTGCCTCTTGAGGGGGGAGGTTTGGTCGGCAGTCCGCTGCTGATCGGCAATGTCTTGATCGCCGTACAACAGTCGGGTGATGTGCTCCGCATCGACGCGAAGACCGGCGTCGTGGAAAAGAAACTCGTGCTCGGCCATGTCGCGACGCACGGCCCGCTACGTCTGGGCAACTTGCTCGTCGTCCTCACCGCCGACGGCAGCTTGCTGCGCGTCGAATCGCTCGTCCCGGAAATGGCGGCGGATGTGAAGCCTGAACCAGCCAAGCCTGAACCAGCGAAGCCTGAACCAGCCAAGCCGAAACCCACCGAGGACAAGCCAGCCGATAGCGCGGCTAACAATTAGGTTCTTCTGGGTTTCGAGCGGCTGATGCAAACAGCAATGGGGATCGTGGAGCCATTCCTTGGAGGATTTTCTGAGAATGGCTCCGATGTCCAAGCCCGGATTCTGGCGAACTCGGCGACGACGCGCCTCAGACGCGCGGCGCGTACAGAACTTGAGGATCGCCACTGCCGGGGCGATAGAGCACGAGTCCGCCGTGCGGGTCGTTGACTCGGACGACGCAATCGGGTTCGCCGTTTGCCGCGTGAGTCAGGATCGCTTCGAGCGCTTGCACGGCCGCGACGGTTTGACGATCGCTCGCGAGATCGTTGTAGGAAAGCTGTTGAACTTCCGCCAATCGTGCCGCTCGACCAGACGCATCACCCGCGAATTCGACGTGAGCCAACTCGCGCACGAAGCGTTCGATGACTTCGATGCCGTAGCCGCGCTGAGCACGCTCGCCCCACGGTTCCAGGCACTTGCCGTTGTAGTGCGTGTTGATCGTCGTCTTCAGCTCGATCGGAGTTTTCCCTTCGACGGTCAGCTCAATACCGCGTTTGCGCGAGTGGCCGTTCCAGACGCCGTTGTCGAATCGGAATTGAACTTCTTGCTCGACGTAGCCGGGGAAGTTGTCGGGAGTCACCCACGACGTATGAATGTCGAACGCCGCTTCTCTTCCGTCCGAGTACTCGTAAATCATCCGCAGTTGGTTGCTGTCCCATGTCGATCCGTCTTTGGGCCCGACGATGCCGCGCTGGCCGGTCGCGGTGATGGTTTTCAATCGGCCGCCGAAGCTGAAATCGATCAGCTTGATGTAATGCACGGCGACGTAGGTGCCGGGGTTGCGTCCCTGAATCCATTCGGCGAATTGGCCGCCAGAAATCGACTTCGGCTCCAGCAGCGAGCAGTACCCATTGTTGACGTGTTGCAGCACGTTGTCGGCGACGAGCGTCCGCAGTCGCTTGTGGTCCGGGTCGAGCAGCTTGTGATAGACCACCTTCGCCAGCACGTTCCGGCGTTTCGCGATCGCGACCAGTTCGTCGAGTTCTTGGAGCGTGAGCACCGACGGCTTCTCGATGAGCAAGTGAACTCCGGCTTCGAGGATTTGCTTCGCTCCCTCGAAGTGCCGGTTGTCGGGGGTTGCGACGCAAGCGAAGTCCACTCCGGCCGCGAGCATCTGCGGCACCGAGTCGCTTCCAGAGAAACTCTGAAACGTGCCGATGGCAGTGCCGGCCTCCGCGCGATATTTCTCCGAGCGACCTCCCGTTCGCGACGCGACGGCCGTGAGCGGCACATCGATGTCGCCGAATTTCCGGTCATAAAGACCGGCGACGTGGACCCGCTCGAAGAACGGGCGATACGTCTCATCGAAGATCATTCCCATGCCGACCATGCCGGCCCGAAGCTGTGGTTTTGGAGTGCTGTTCATGGCGGCGGATTCTAGGAACCCCGCCGAAGAGCCTGTAGTGCGGCGAAGCCGCATGTAACCCGAAGCGTCAGCGAGGGAGTGTGTGTTGCGTCCCTCGCTGACGCTTCGGGTTACATTGAAATCTGCGAGGAAAAACATCGCCTTCGGCGATAACGATGTAGGCTGCAAGTGGGACTCTTCGCGGCGGTGAAGGTATTGAGCGGCAAGGCGCTAGCCCAATGTCACTCGCATCGGTCAACAGGAATGGCGGAGAGCCATTTTTCCTTGTCCCCTCAAGTGAGTGAATTGCGATGCGCGGAGACCCGGATGCGAATGATGGCCGAGAGGAGATTGATCTCTCTGACGGGAGCGAGTTCCGTCATTCCGGATTGATGTCCTCGCCCGTCGCTCCGAGCTTCGATGATCGGTTGCGGCAGTTGTTTGATGAGGCGGAGGATGCCGATTCGGAGCGGTGTTTGTCGTGGGTCTCGGCGCTGTTGGCGGGGTCGCCCTCGGCGGATGCGTCGCTCGTGGGATTGGAGCGATTGCTGCAAGCGGTGCCGGATCGGCGGGAATTGTTTTGGCAACTGCTGCACTCGCCGCGAGCGATGGAAGTCTTACTGAAAATCTTTGCGGCCAGTCCGTATCTGACAGACCTGCTGCTGTGCGAGCCAGCGTTGTTGTCGCAATTGACTCAACCGCAATTGCTCCGTGATCTGCGGAGCCGACCGGAGTTTTTCGACGCGGCGATTGCGACCGTCGCCGGTGCGACAACCACGGATGAGCGAGCGATCGCGCTGCGAGATTTTCAACACGGCGAGCTGCTCCGAATTGGCGTGTGTGATTTCTTGGGCCTGTTCGATCTCCGCTCGGTGACGAATCAGTTGTCGCTGTTGGCCGATGCGATCGTGCAAGCGGCACTGCGGTTGATCGGCACACCAACCCGAAGCGTGAGCGAGGGACAACTAACCCGAAGCGTCAGCGAGGGAACGGAGACGCCCGAAGACCGCAGCCCCTCGCTCACGCTTCGGGTTACTTTGGATGCCGAGTCGCAAGGCTTCGCGGTGCTCGCGCTCGGCAAGCTTGGTGGTGAGGAGTTGAATTACAGCTCGGACATCGACCTCGTCTGCGTGTGTGATGGAGATCCGGTTCGGTTTCAGGAGTTGGTGCAACGGTTGTCGAAGGTGCTCTCGGACGTCACCTCGCACGGGATTTTGTATCGCGTTGATCTGCGGCTCCGTCCGTGGGGCAATGCGGGACCGCTGGTGGTCGAGGTCGAGACGTATCTGGATTATTTGCGACAGCAAGCTCAGTTGTGGGAGCGGCAGGCGTTGTTGAAGGCACGCGTGATCGCGGGAGACTTCGCCGTCGGTCAGCGATTTCTCGATCAAGCGCGGCCGTTGATCTTCAGCGCGTCGGCCGAGGATGTGCGGCGCAGCGTCTGGCAGGCCAAGCAGCGGATCGAGCAAGACCTGAAGCGCAAGGGCAAAGCGGCGGGTGAAGTGAAGCTCGGTGCTGGCACGATTCGCGATGTCGAGTTCGTCGTGCAATGCCTGCAACTGCAACACGGTCGCGAGGTGCCGCAGGTGCGGAGCATCAACACGCTCGACGGACTCGTGCGGCTGGCCGAGTGCGGCTTTCTGCGCGCGGATGAGTACCGCGAACTCACGTCGGCTTATCTCCTGTTCCGCGTCATCGAGCATGGCTTGCAACTCAAGCACAGCCGTCAAACGCACTCACTGCCGACCGAGCCGGACGAGTTGGAATTGCTTGCGCGACGGCTCGACTTCCCTTCGGCCGAGCACCTGACGAATCACTTTCAACAACATCGCTCGGCCGTGCGGAGCATTTTCGAGAAGTACGTCGGCGGCGCGAGCGGATCGTTGCTGCTCGCTGCCGAGGAGTTGCCGAGCCACGACTCAACGCCATCCATCCGCCCCGTCGCCGAGCAGAGACCGCAGACGCAAATCTGGAAGCAACTGTCCGAGGACAATTCGCTCATTGTCAGTTGGCGGCCAACGTCGGCCGAGCATGGCGAAGTGATCATCGCCGGCTTCGACCAATTGGGAGCGTTGCCAATGATGTGCGGCCTGCTGTTCGTCCACGGGTTCGACGTCATCGAAGGGGATGTCTTCACGGAAGAGCGCTCCGCTGGTCCGAGCGAGCCGTTGCGATTCGTCAATTCGTTTGTGGTCCGACGCCGCGTGGTAACGGGCGGCTCGGCTGTGGCGATGAGCCGGAACGCGCTAGCGTCCGGTTCTGGCTCGCAACACACGTCCGAACCGGGGGCTAGCGCCCCGCGGTTGATGGAGTTGCCAGAACGATTCGCGACAACGCTGCATCGCGAACTGCTCGAACTGTTCCACCAAGCTCAGTCCGGCCGACGACGCGAAGCGCAGGCGAAACTCGCGACCCGTTTCTCGGAAGCGTTGCCGACCGTTCGATCGGTCGGGACCGTGCGATCGCCGGTCGAGATCGACTTCGACAATGACTCGCACGCGGACACGACGCTGATCCGCATCGCTTCGGACGACACCAGCGGATTCTTGTATGAGCTGACCAACTCACTGGCGCTGCTGGGCATCGACATTCGCCAGATGACGATTCGCACCGATGGCCCGCGAGTCCGCGACACCTTGCTGGTCACAGACGACTCCGGCCGCAAGCTGTTGGATGAGCAACGTCAGCAAGTGCTCCGCACGGCGGTCGTGCTCATTCAGCATTTCACCGATTTGCTGCCGCAGTCGCCGGCCCCCGCCGCCGCGCTGCTGCACTTCCAGGAGCTGCTCGAACGCGAGTTACTCGAACCCGACTGGCTCACTCGACTCGCCTCGTTGCGTCGGCCGGAGGTGTTGGCCGCGCTGGCGAAGCTGCTGGGAGTGAGCGATTTGCTCTGGGAGGATTTTCTCCGCTTACAGCACGCGAACTTATTTCCAGTTGTGACCGACATCGTCGGCCTGCGACAGCGAAAGCCGCGTGAGGTATTGGCGACGGAACTCGCGGCCGAGTTGGCTTCGCGACGGACGTTCGCCGAACGCTGCGACCGGCTGAACGCCTTCAAAGACCGCGAGATGTTTCGGATCGACATGCGGCATGTGACCGGCGTGGTGCCGGAGTTCATCGAGTTCGCTCACGAACTGACGGAGCTTGCCGAAGCGGTGATCGCCGCCGCGTGCGAGTTGGCCGAGTGCGAAGTCGTCGCGCGGCGGACGGGGCGAGACATCCCGGTCTACTGCGTCGCCGCGCTCGGCAAACTCGGCGGGCGAGAACTTGGATTCGCGTCGGACATCGAATTGCTGTTTCTCTTCGATGGCTCCGCGCCGTCGGACTTTTGTGAGCGACTCGTCGAGTTGTTTCAGCAGACGATCCAAGCCAAGCGAGTCGGCATCTTTCAGATCGACTTGCGACTGCGGCCTCACGGCGGAGCCGGCAACTTGGCCGTGTCACTGGAGGAATTCACGCGGTACTTCGCGGCCGACGGTCCCGCTTGGCCGTTCGAGCGGCAGTCGCTGATCAAGCTGCGTCCGATCGCGGGTGACGTGGCGTTCGGTGAGACAGTGCTTCGCCGGCGCGACGAGTTGTTGTTCGGCCCCTTCCGTTGGGAAGTCGCTCCCGTCCGAGCCATGCGCGAGCGGCAAGTGCGGCAGTACGTCCCCGCCGGAATGTTTCACGCGAAGCTCAGCCCCGGAGCGCTGGTCGATGTCGAATACCTCGTGCAACTGTTGCAGCTCTCGCACGGAGAACGACACCACTCGTTGCGTCTGCCCGGCACTCTCGACGCACTGGCGGAACTGGCTCAGGAAAACTTGATTCCGAAGACTGCCGCTGAATCACTTCGCGCGGCGTACCTCTTCTTTCGGCGCTTGATCGATGCCTTGCGGATGGCTCGTGGGACAGTCGATGACCTCACGCTCCCCGCCGCCGACTCCGAAGAATTCGCGGGCCTCGCGCGCCGGATGAGCATCACGTCGACAGAAATGATCCGACTCGCCGAGCAACACGCGGCCGACATCCGCATGTGGAGCGGGGCACTCGGCTGGCCGATCTCGCCAGCGTGAGCATGAGGTCAAGGCCGGCACGCTTCCTGTAGCGGAACGGCGCAAGCCGTCCGGTGTCGGCGAATAGCCACCCGAAACCGGAGGGCTTGCGCCCTGCCGCTACTGTTTGGGCACGAGCTTCGTCGCGAATGACACTTGCCGAAACTGTGCTGACTGACAGGCGTCGTACACGCGAACCACCTCGCCCAGCGGCACCGCTCCTTCGATATCGAGGATCACCGGAATCTCCGGCGTGGTCTCGGCCAGAGCCAGCAGCGTCTTCCGCAACGAAGGGTCGTCGGCGTATTCGCGATCGTTCAACTCAACGAGCGTGACGCCGTCCGCCCGTGGCTTCAATCGCAACCAGACTTCCCCGAACGGCCGCTCGACTTCGATCGGAGCGACTGACTCCACCGAGCCGGCCGCCAACTCGGTCGGCAAGTGTGACTCCACCGTCTGACCGGCCGAGGCGCACACGAAGAAAATCAATAACTGAAAGATGACGTCGATCATCGGCGTCATCGACGTGTTTTCCAGTTCGTGGCGTGGAGTGGGAATTCGCATGGCAAATTTCAAATTCTCAAACAAGCGCGCCCCCCACTGAGCTTGCCTCAGTGGCTTGCGGGTTTCTGCGCTACGAAACTTCACTTGAGATTCAGCGGGCTGTAGCGCAGAAACCCGTAAACCGCTGACGTAAGGTCAGCGGGGTCACTTGATTCGAGTCACATTTCAAATCTCCGACTCCAGCAGCACCGCGAATCCGAGCTTGCGAATGCCGAGCTTCGCGCAGGTCAGCATCAACGGTTCGATCTCGCTGTACGGCACGCGAGCGTCGGCTCGCAAGCGGACTTCAATCTCGGCCGCTTGCTCCGGCGTGCGAGCGGCCGCGAGGAGTCGTTGTTCGACGGCGACCCGCTCGGTGCGTTGGTTGCCGAACAGCCAGACACGCTCGGCGGTGATCGTGATCACGAATCGCTGCGGCGACGCGGAGGGTTGATCTCGTGCCTGTGTGGCCGTCGGCAGCGTGACCTTTTCATTCGCGTCGCTGCGGACGATGTAAGTCGCCACCTGAAAGAAAATGATGAGCTGAAACACGACGTCGATCAGCGGCGTGATGTCGAAGCTCAAGCCCAGTTTTCGGCTGCGAGTTGGGATTCTCATGCGGATGCTCCATTTTTTTTGCCCCACATTTTTTTGCCCAAAGACTTTTTTTATTGGCAAAAAAATTGGGGGCAGAAAAATGTTCTCAGAAAACGACGCAGTTCAACATTTTCGGAGCTGCGATCGCAAATCGTGCGGCAGTTCACAGAGTTCGGAGATGGATCGAGTCCAGTGGGATAAAGCCGGATGGGGAGATCATGGACTCTCGGACTTTCTTTCCGCTTTGGCGACCACTTTCGCCTGAGAGGCCGCTGCCGCGGTGCCGGGATTCTCAAGCTGCATCTCGGTCGCTGGTTTGCTGCGCAGGCTGGTGGCGGCTTTCGTCCGTTCGCTTCGCGGCTCCGACAGTGCGAAGCGTTTGTAGTCGGCGAAGACTGCCTCGGCCGTCAGCGCGCCATCCGCAACCAACTGATCGATGCGATTCCGAAAGTGAGCGAACGCCGCCAACGCGGGGATCGCCACGCACAGTCCCTGCAACGTCGTGACCAGCGCTTTGTAAATTCCGGGAGCCAGTTCCGAGACCTGCGGATTCGCCTTCTGCTCGAACTCCATGAACGCGAGGATCATCCCCCAGACGGTCCCCAACAGTCCGAGCATCGGCGCGATCGTGCCGATCACCGACAAGTACTCGATCTTGCGATACAGCCGAGCGGATTGCTCGACCGCCGCATCTTCCAACGCCTTCTCGACCGACTGATAACCGAGGTCCGTTTCTCGCAGTCCCGCCGCCAGGACATAAGCCAAGAAGCTCGGCTGAAACTGGCACTGCTGCCGAGCCTCCTCGAAGTGCCGGAGCGCCAGATGATGATGAATCGAATCGGCCAGCCCCGGCGGGATCAGCGCGTTCTGCCGCAGGCTCAAGAGATGCTCAACGATCAACGCGACCATCACAAAGCTCAAACCGGTGATGATGTAGCCGATCGCCCCGCCCGCCTCGAACAGTTCTCCAAGACTCATCGTCTTCTGAGCAACGGGAGCCACAGGGACGGGATCAGCGGCGAACAACACTTGATCGCCAACCAGCAGCGCGAGCGCCAGCACGATTCCAATTCGCCGCCACGACATGACCGACTCCATTCACAAATTCTGGATGGCTGATGACCTCTCGCTGGTCCAATTTCGCGGGGAGTGTAGCGTCGCTCGTGAGACAGGCGAGCAGGCGGAAAATGAAGGGCGAAAAATGAGTTCGGACAAGAAGATTGGGGACAGGAACATCATGCAGCCGCTTCATTTTCCTGTCCCCAATTTTCCTGTCTCAATCCTGCCTTCCCCCAAACTGCAACTTCAACAGCGCCGCTTTCACCCCGTCCATCGCCAAACGATCGGTCTCGATCCCCTTCGACGAGCAAACGAAAACCGGAGCCTCACGCGACTCGAAACCCGGCGTCGGTAGCCGGCCATGACTGCCGCGAACGATCGAAGCGTCGAGGCCGATCACGTCCATGTAATAACGGAAGCCGAGCAGCTTCCGCATCAACCGCGACGCGATTCGCAGTTTCGGCAATTTCAGTTGCGGATCGAGAAACAACTCGACTGGGTCGTAACCGGGCTTGCGATGAATATCGACCGTCCGCGCGAAGTCGGGAGCCAACGAATCATCGAGCCAGAAGTAATAAGTGAACCACGACTCCGGCGCGGCGATCACGACCAACTCGCCGGAGCGTTCGTGATCGAGACCGAACTCGACTTGAGCCGCGCGATCGAGAACACGTTCGATCCCCGGCGTCTTTCGCAGCAACTCTGCGACTGCGGCGACATCTTCGGTTCGTCGGACGTAGACGTGAGCGACTTGATGATCGGCCACCGCGAACGCTCGCGATGCGCCGGCATCGAGCGTCTCCCAGCCGAGCTTCTCACGTCGTGCAATGAGATAGCCATGCTCTCGCAGCACGCGGTTGATGTGGATCGGACGGCTGACGGCGGTGATCGCGTACTCGGACAAGACGACGATGTCCGCTCCGCGCGATCGTGCCGCGTCGATGATCTTCCCCGCTTCCGCATCGACCGCGCGGATGTCGTCCGCGATCCGTGAATCGTCCGGGCCGAGCCGTTGCAGGTTGTAGTCCAGGTGCGGCAAGTAGGCCAAAGTCAGCGCCGGATTGTGATCGTGCATGACCGCGACCGTCGCCTCGGCAATCCAGCGAGTACTGGTGATGTCCGCCGCCGGTCCCCAAAACTTGAACAGCGGAAACACGCCGAGTCGCTCTTGCAGCCGATCCTTCAATTCGGCGGGCTGGCTGTACGAGTCCATCACCTTGCGACCGTCGGCCGGATAACTCGGCCGAGGCGTCACCGACCAATTCACGTCGGCATACATGTTGAACCACCAAAACAGCTTCGCGACCGAGTAGCTGGGATCACGCTTCCGCGCCGTGTCATACAACCGCTCGCCGCGCACGAGTTGATTCGATTGCCGCCAGAACAACACTTCCGCGAGGTCTCGCCAGTACCAGCCATTCGCGACGATGCCATGCTCGCGCGGCAGAGACCCGGTCAGCAGCGTTGCCTGGGCCGAACAGGTCACAGCCGGCAGCACGGTCCCCATCGGGATCGCAAAACCGTCGGCCGCCACACGCGAGATGTGCGGCGTGTTCGTGCCGAGCATCTCGTGCGTGAGTCCAACCACATTGATGATGACGAGAGGTCGAGTCATGACGAGAGGCTGTCAGATTTCACGAGGCGATTCAATGTCCGGCCGTCAGCCGAAAGCCGATGGCCGTGATACCGTTTTTTCAGACTAAGGAAAACGGTATGACGGCGATCGGCTGTCGGCGATCGGCCGGAGGGTCAGAACAACATCGCTTGGACTCGCGATGCAGGCGGAACGACTCGGTCAATCGCCAACGATTCACCGATGACAAACCACGGACTCGGTGTCTGCTGCTCGGCGGCGAAGACGTTCGCCTCCGAACCGAAACGAGCCAACGCGGCACGAGCCGTCTCCGCCGCGAGGTCGCACGAGTTGCATTCACGGCTGATGTGCAACAACACGAGTTGCTGTAGCCGATTCGTCTTCGATTGCTTGAGCACTTCGCCGACCAGCTCGCAGGCTTGTGCGTTCGAGAGGTGTCCCTCGTCTCCGAGAATGCGGTGGACGAGCCACGGTGGACGCGAGCTTTGACGCAGCAAGTCTGCGTCGTGATTGAACTCCAACGCGAGCAGTTCGACATCGACCAGACGTTCCAAGAGACCCCGATCCCAGCAACCCAAGTCGGCGGCATAGGCGAAGGCTGATCGCGGCGACTCGAAGCGAAACCCGAACGTCGCACCCCCATCATGTCGGACTCGGAACGGACGGCAGTGCCAATTCGCTGAGATGGCAATCTGTCGCTCGCCGACGAACGGGCGAAACAACCGCTCTCGTTCGAGATCCGCGAAGTCGGGGCAGGACGTGCGGAACATCGCGGCATGATCGCGGTGACAATACACCGGAACTCGCGATGTCCAACAACGACTCAACGACTTCGGAGTCCAATGGTCGCTGTGCCGATGCGTCACCAGCACGCCTCGAATCTGCGACCACTCGGCACCGACCGCAGCGAGCCGCGCATCGAGTTCCTTCGGCTCCAATCCAAGGTCGATCAACCAGCGTTCGCCATCGCACTCCACCAGCGTCGAATTCCCCGCGCTGCCGCTGGCCAAGATCGTGAGTCGTGCGGTCATCGGTAGAGAAAGCCTTTTCTCGTCGGCACAAATACGGAACAATCGCTCGCGACCGGATCATTGAAAGGAAAGTTTGGCATGGCAACCTTGATCGCTCAAAAACCGAAGACCGCACGCAGTGGCAAGGCCCCTGCGATGGATCGTCGCCGTCGCACGCTGGCGGATAATCCCGTCTTCGATGCCGACGCCACGCTTGCCGATGTGCAACAGCGATTGGGGGGCATTCCCGCTTCACGCATCCATCTGCATCCACTCCCTGGAACGGCCACGATCCGCGACCTCGAGCGATTGGACGGCAAGACTCTTGGAACTTGCGAACTCATCAACGGCGTGATCGTGGAGAAGCAAATGGGCTGGTACGAATCATATCTTGCGATGGTCTTGGGATCGTTGTTGACTGTTCATGTCCAAGAACGGCGATTGGGAATTGTGCTCGGTTCCGACGGTGTCTTGCGGCTGTTCCCGCAGCAAGCCCGCGCGCCGGATGTTTCTTTTGTCTCAAAACAAAGTCTGACTCAATACAAACCATCGCGCAGCAAGCCGATCCCATTTCTGATCCCAGATTTGGCGGTCGAGGTTTTGTCGAAGAGCAACACGCCGAAAGAAATCGAGTTGAAGCTCCAGCAGTATTTCACGTCGGGCGTTCGCTTGGCGTGGGTCATCGACCCGAAACGCAAGAATGCGATGATTCATACCTCTTTGACCGAGCGCACGGCGATTGACCTCGACGGTCTCTTGGACGGTGGCCAAGTCGTACCGGGTTTTCGAGTCTCGCTCCGCGAACTGTTTGACCGCGCGGATCAAATGCTCGAAGAGATTGAGGAGTAGCCGCGCCTTCAACGCGGGTCGGGATGGAATCCCAACCTACTACCGCGCCGTCCAACCGCCATCGACGGTGACCAAGCTGCCGGTCATGTAGCTGGAGGCGTCGCTGGCCAGGAAGATCGCGGCTCCTTGAATCTCTTCCAGGCGTCCCCAACGGTTGAAGGCGACGGCACCGATGACGTTCTTCTTCGCGTCTTCGGAGTCGGCGATTGGTGCGTTCATCGGCGTCAGGAATGGGCCGGGGCAGATCGCGTTGACGGTGATGTTCCACGCGGCCAGCTCCAAGCCGAGCGTCTTCGTCATCTGCACGACGGCTCCTTTGCTGGCGGCATACGGCGATCTCAGCGCCAAGCCGACCAGTCCGATCGTGCTGGAGATGTTGACGATCTTGCCGTACTTCCTCGACTTCATGTGCGGCACGACCGCTCGCGTGCAGAGCCACACGCCGTCGGTGTTGATGCTGTTGACCTTTTTGAATTGTTCGAGCGTCAGCTCTTCGATCGGCCCGCGAATGTTGATGCCCGCGTTGTTGACCAGGATGTCGATCTGCCCGAACTCGGCGAGCGCCCGATCGACCATCCCCTTGGCGGCGTCTTCCGAGGAGACATCCGCCGCGATGGCGACCGCTTTGCGACCGTACTCACGAGTGATCTGCTCGGCGACGGCCTGAGCCTCGTCGACATTGCGGCTGGTCAGCAGCAAGTTGGCACCGGCCGAGGCGAGTCCTTCGGCCATCGCTTGGCCCAACCCTTTCGAGCCGCCCGTCACGATCGCGGTCTTGCCAGTCAGGTCGAATTGCTTGATGCCAGGAAGCATGGAGGTGTCCTCAAGGGTGTCGATGAAAAAGTCACAACCAGCGGTCAAAACAAATCGCGAACGGCCATGCGAAACTGTGGCAGCAGAGGCGAACGAATCTCGTCGTCCAATCCCAGCTCACGCGGTGCCGCGTACTTTCCGCTTCGCAGGCGATACTGAAGCACGATTTTGTTTTGTGGATCGATGATCCAATACTCGGGGATTTTCGCGGCGGCGTATTCGGCCGTCTTGCGAACAAGGTCGCGCTGACGGCTTCTGGTCCCCTTGCTGAGAATCTCGATCACCAAATCGGCTTTCTCCAACCGGCGGTCGGTTTCCCAAGTCTTCGACAAGTTGTCCTTGGAGACAAACAGCAGATCCGGCTCCCGATACTTGGTCACTCCGGTCAAGAGAGGGACCGGGCAGTGAAACACCTCTCCCAGTTGATCACCACGAACAACGTCATCCAGCGCCAACAACAACCGTCTAGAAACCGCTTGGTGATAGGGTGTCGGCATTGGCAAGACCTCAACGCGGCCGTCTGTGAATTCGACGATGTGGTTCGTGGAAATGTCGAGGTATTCGTCTTCCGTCCAAACCGCCTTGTCCGGCAGTAAGTCCAACATTCGCAAGGCCGCAGCCTCGCGTTTGCGTCCCGTTCGTTTTTTGACGAGTGTGTTCGGCACGATTTCAACTCCTGAAATAATCCATTGAGACTTTCGACGACTGGCCGACCTCAAATCGTCATCGCCAAGAATCCGCCATCGACGATGACATTCTCGCCGGTCAGGAAGCTGCCCGCTTTGGGCGAGGCCATCAGCAGGATCGCTCCCGCCAATTCATCGGGCTCGCCGAAGCGGTTCATCGGCGTGTGTCGCATGATGTTCTCGACGCGGTCGGGGGTGAGCACTTTGCGATTCTGCTCGGCGGGGAAGAAGCCGGGGGACAGAGCGTTGACGCGAATCCCCTGCGTGGCCCATTCGCGAGCCAGGTTTTGCGTCAGATTCAGGACCGCCGCCTTTGTCGCCGAATAGGTGAAAACGCGAGACAACGGAATGATCGCACTCAGCGAGGCGACGTTGATGATCGACCCCCGACGACCGCGAGCCAACAAGTACTTGCCAAACACTTGGCAGGCCAACTGCACCGCCTTCAGGTTGACGGTCACGATGCGATCCCATTCGTCATCGGAGATTTCCAGAAACGGTGTCGGCGAGTTAGTCCCGGCACTGTTAATCAACACATCGCAGTTGCGGCCGCTCTGGTCGAGATGCGAGGTGATCGCCTCCAAATCCTCGCGGTTGGTCGAGTCCGCTCGAAAGAACTCCGCGCTGCCACCGGTTTGCTGGATGCTAGCCACGCGGGCGTTGCCATCGACTTCATCGCGACCGACAACCAAGACGTGTGCTCCGGCACCGGCAAGCGCGTCGCAGAATGCTCCGCCCAAGGTGCCCGTGCCGCCGATGACGACGGCCGTCAGGCCATCAAGACCAAACAGAGATTGCAGATACTTCGCGGAGAGAGACTGACTCATGGAGCAAACTTTCGAGAGATTCGTAGCCACGCGCGCCAGAGCGTGGGCTGATTGATGTTTAACCGCCACGCCATCGGCGTGCGCGCGAACGTAAGTCGTTTTTCCTCGGATCGCCCACGCCGTTGGCGTAGGGGTTAAACAAGAAATTCACCACGCTCTGGCGAGCGTGGCTACGCGGCAAAAATATCGGCGACGGACAATTCCAATTCGGGAAACAGCGCGGATTGAACGTGGTCCGTGCCGCGAATGGTTCCATGAACAACGTACTTGCCGGCTCGCAGTTTGAGCACGGTGACTTTGGAATCTTCCAGATCGACCAGCCAGCACTCGGAGATCTTCGCCGCCGCGTAGGCCGCTCGTTTCACGATCAGGTTACGACGCCGATTCTCGGTTCCGTCACTGACCACTTCCACCACGAGATCGGCTCCGTCCCAAAACTTGGTGGTCTTCGGATCGGCGGCCAGTTTTTGTTTACGTTTGAAGAGCACGTCCGGTTCGCGGTACTTCAACAGGTCCACTTTCACGGGCATCGGGGCACATAGCACTTTGCCAAGATTCTTCGCCCGGACAAACGCTCGCAGTGCGGTGAAAATGTTTCCGGCAACATCCTGATGGAATTCGGATGGCATTGGCAGCACCTCCACATGGCCGTTGTCGAATTCGACCAGCTTGCCTCCCGGAAGATCGAGGTACTCTTGCTCAGTCCAAATCCGCTCCCTTCTGCGAGAGTTTTTCGCGACCGGTTCCAGCGTTTGAGTTGTCATCGTCCAAGGCCCCAAGCTCGTCAGCGAGCGACTTCAGTATGCGCTCCGATGTGGAATGTGCCAACCGCTTGAATCAGCCAATGAACTCCAACTCGACCGGCTTCGGGATGATGCGAGCTTCATAAGCTCGACGCAGCAACAACGACACCGCCTCGCGGCCGCGCGGGCCGAAGTCGAGCGTCCAATCGTTGACGTACATGCCGACGAACTTGTCGGCTTGGCTGCGGTCGAGGTCTCGGCCGTATTGCAGCGCGTGAGCGAGTGCCTCCGCTCGATGATCGAGTCCATACTGAATGCTTTGCTTGAGCAGCACCGTGACCTCTTCCATGCCTTGTCGGCCGAGGTCTTTGCGGATCGCGTTGCCTCCCAGCGGCAGCGGAAGCCCGCCGGTGTCGTCATGCCACCAGCGGCCGAGATCGACCACCAAATGCAGTCCCTGATTTTGAAACGTGAGCTGCCCCTCGTGAATGATGAGTCCCGCATCAGCCTTACCCGCTTCGACGATGTTGAGAATCTCGTCGAACGGATGGACCTCAAACGTGAACGTGTCGCCGAGGAGCAGTTTCAACGCGAGAAACGCGGTCGTCAGCGTGCCGGGGACGGCGATCTTTTTGCCTCGCAAGTCGCCGATGCCCATCGGCTGCCGAGTTACCACCATCGGGCCGTAGTTGTCTCCCATGCTCGCCCCGCAGGCACACAGAGCGTACTTGTCGGTGACGTAGGCGTAGCCATGCAGGCTGACGGCAGTCAGTTCGAGTTCGCCACGCTGAGCGCGGTGATTCAGCGTTTCGATGTCCTGCAACGTGTGCGTGAAGCGATAGTTTCCGGTGGGGATTTTGTCGTTCGCCAACGCATGAAACATGAAGGCGTCATCCGGGTCCGGGCTGTGTCCGACGTTGATCGTGATAGGCATGGGATGATGGTCGATGGTGGGTGGTTGATGGTTTGAGGCCGTGCGATGCGCGGAAACTCGTTCCCACACAGAGCGTGGGAACGAGGCTGAATCGTGACCGGCGGAAGGCTAGAAGTCGCGTCGAACGCTCGCAAGCGAGGGTCGTCGGATAGAAACCGGAGAACAACGCCAGCGTTCACCGGCGAATCTCCCGGAGTGTTGAAACAGGAATCCCGTTGGCCATCTTTGTGGTCGCAACTATCATCTTCTGCGACGCGATCGGGGGAGACGCGCCGGACAGTGATTTGCCTGGGATTGAATGAGGTAGGCCATGACTCAACTGGTAGCCAACGTGACCGAGTCCAGCGTTTGGACAGAATTTCAAACCCAGGCTCGACGACAGCGACGCGATCCCCAGAAGCTTCTGGCCGACTACATGCGCGAGTGCTTGGAGACATGGGAAGACGAACGGCTATTCCGAGAGATGCGTCGGCAAGCTCGCCGCAGTGGGTTTAAGGAAACCGACGGAGTTGAAATCGTGCGGCAGGTGCGCCAAGCCAGAAAGTCTCGCCGTGCCAAGGCGTAAATGGCGAATCCCGATCGTCCTGGACACGAACGTCTTCGCCAGTGCTTTGCTGAGCGGCAGGCGCGATTCGGTCAATGTTGAAGTCGTCCGTCTTTGGCGAAATGAGCGCAAGCTGCAATTGATTGTCTGCGACAACCTCGTCGCGGAATACGCGGAAGTGTTTGAGCGAATTGGGATCGAGACACGCACGATTGAACTTTTTCTCAACCGACTGCAGCGACGCGACAGTGTGACTCATGTCCGGCTGGGGCCGCGTTTCAACATGAGTCGCGATCCCGATGACAATGTCCTGCTGGCAACGGCGCGAGTCGGGCTCGCGAAGTACCTCGTCACGCAAGACCGCGATTTGCTGGACATCCCGATGTCACAGCGTCGCTTGCTTAAGTTCCAGATTGTGACGCCCGCAGAATTCCTGGAAGAAGTTTGCCACGATCTCTAATCCCAAGTTCTCAGAGATGCCGCTTTCTCATGATTCTCCTTTCCGCAAGAGACCTGCTGCGTCAGTTTGATACCGCTCCGGTGTTCGCCGGTCTGAACTTCGATGTTCGTCCCGGTGACCGGATTGGACTGGTCGGGCCGAACGGAACCGGCAAGTCCACGCTGATGAAGATTCTCGCGGGAGTCGATGAGCCGGATGTCGGACAAGTCGAGAAGCACTCGACCTGCGATATCGCGATGCTCGAACAGGAAGCGAAGTTCGATGCCGAGCAGACGTTGATCGCCGAGGCCAAGATCGGCCTGCGGCATTTGTACGATCTGCAAGACGAGGCATTGCAGCTCGCCGATCAGATTGCGGAGTTGCACCGTAGCACAGGCGGCCCGCCGGTGTCCGAGCAGGCCAGCCGCCTACTCCACGAACGCTACGACTTCGTCCAACACGAACTCGATCGGCTCGACGCACATCACATCGACCATCGCGTTGATGAGGTGCTCGACGGCTTGGGCTTCAAGCGAGCGGACTACGATCGTCCGCTGCGGACCTTCAGCGGCGGGCAACAGAATCGCGTGTTGCTCGCGCGGGTCTTGCTGCGGTCCCCGAATGTGATGTTGCTCGACGAGCCGACGAATCATCTCGATATCTCCGCCACCGAATGGCTGGAGGATTATCTGTCGCGCTGCGATCAGGCGATGATCGTCGTCAGTCACGATCGGTACTTCCTCGACAAAGTCACGAACCGCATCTTCGAGATGTTTCGGGGCAAGCTGACCGACTATCCCGGCAACTTCTCGCAGTATTGGAAATTGCGTGAAGAGCGAAACGAACTGGCTCGCAAGACCAACGCCGCTCAGTTGGAAGAAAAGGCGAAGCTCGAAGAGTTCATCCGCAAGCACATCGCCGGCAACAAAACGACGCAGGCTCAGGACCGAGTCAAAAAGTTGGAGCGACTCGAAGCGTCGATCGTCGATCTACCGCAAGAGATTCCTCGTCCGCGAATCCAGTTCGGCTCGGCCAGTCGGACGGGAGATATCGTCATCGACGCGAGCAATCTGTCGAAGGGCTTCGTTCCCGGTCAGCCGCTGTTTCGCGATGTCACGTTGCGGGTGAATCGTGGAGACCGCATCGGACTGCTCGGCCCCAACGGCAGCGGCAAGACGACTCTGTTGCGGACGCTGCTTGGAGAATTGAAAGCGGACTCCGGCCAAGTCCGCTTCGGCACGAACATCAAGCTGGCTTACTACGATCAGCAACTCAACAGCTTGCCAACCGACATGGATGCCTTGAATGCCGTTCGGCCAAGCGACAACCCGGAGTTTGCTCCGGCGAAAGCTCGTGACCTGTTGGCTCAATTCGGAGTGCGCGGGGACATGGTCTTTCAACTCGTTAGCACGATGAGCGGCGGAGAGAAAAGCCGTGTCGCACTCGCAAAACTCTCGGCGATGAATGCCAACGTGTTCATTCTCGATGAGCCGACGAATCATCTTGATCTCTGGGCGCGGGCGTCGCTCGAAGAGGCGTTGAAGCAATTCGATGGGACGTTGCTGTTCGTCAGCCACGACCGCTACTTCCTCGATCAAGTCGCCAGCAACGTGATCGTGCTCGATCCAGCCGTCGGCGATCCCGGCTGGAAGTTTTTCGAGGGAAACTACTCGGCCTTCGTCGCCTTCCGCAAAGCGATCGCCGCCGAGCTATCCGGCCGAAAGCCGATCGCCGACAGCCGACAGCCGTTATCCCCTTTTTCCGAATCTTCAATCGCGCCCTCCGCGTCGGCGCGACGCAAGCGTCAGTTCCTCTTTCGCAAAACGGCCGACATCGAAACCGACATCGCGTCCGCCGAAGCCAAACTGCGGTCGCTCGAAGCGGACCTCTGCAATCCCGACGTGCTGCGCGATGGCCGCCGAATCAAAGAGGTCGTGGCGGCGACCGAGCAACTCAAGTCGGATTTGGCTCGGCTGTACGAGCATTGGGAGGAAGCCGTCGAGCTGAACTGAACTGCTCGACAGAGCGGAGTTTGGCTGTTTAACCCCTACGCCATCGGCGTGGGCGTTTTCGCCGTTGACGTCGCGTGGGCGTTTTCGCCGTTGACGTCGCGTCGCGCGCACGCCGATGGCGTGGCGGTTAAACGGTCTAGCGGCATTCGCGAGCGGAATAACTGCTGTCGTTTCCAGTGCCAGCTATACTCCGCGCGTTGCTCAGCCAAGCGAGAAACTTTTGAGACCTCCTGGGGTTGAATGCCCCGACGTGACTCCCACGGAAAGGCCGGACGTGGTGACTTCCGATCCCGCACTTTCGCCGTTCCTGCACGATCCCGACGTGCAACTGATGCTGCGCGCGAAGCGAGGGGACGATGCCGCCTTCTCACAGTTGGTCGAGACTTATCAGGATCGGTTGGTCGGCGTGCTGACTCACTTGCTGGGCGATCAAGACGCGGCGGAGGATCTCGGCCAGGAAGTCTTCTTGCGGGTCTATCGCAACCGATCGAAGTACGAGGCCAAGGCCAAATTCTCGACCTGGCTGTTTCATGTCGCCAACAACTTGGCGAGCAACTGGCGGCGCGACGGTGCTCAGCGACGTGAAGCTTCGCTGGTCGGCAGCGACTCCGGTTCGATGGGTGCTCGACCGCAAGAGCAACTGTTGGCAGAGAAATCAGCATTGATGCCGGCTCGCGTGTTGGACCGGGTCGAGTCGCAGACGCTGGTGCGAGCCGCGCTCGATTCGCTGAACGACCGGCAGAAGATGGCGGTGCTGCTGAACAAATTTGAGCAAATGAGTTACATCGACATCGCAGAGGCGATGGATCTCTCGCCGAAGGCGGTGAAGTCGCTGCTATCGCGGGCGCGGGAAAATCTGCGAGCGTATTTGGAGCCGTATCTGTGAGATCGTAGAGCGGGCGGCTCGCCTGCTCGATGACGGGAAGCGTCTCGAAGGAATCACAGGCGGGCCGCCTGTGCTACGGAATCATGCCTCACGAAAATCCTCAATCACCTTCCTTCACGGAGAAGCTGGTCGCGTACCTCGACGGCGAGTTGCCGGAGGACGACGCGCGCGAAGTCGAGCAGTCGTTTGCCAGTGATCCGGCGATCCGGGCCGAGGTCGAGCAGCTCAATCGCGCGTGGGACATGCTCGACCTGCTGCCGCGACCGAATGCTTCGGATGAGTTCAGTCGCCGGACGTTGGCGAGCTTGAAAGTCTCCGACGCGACGACCGCGTTGCCGGACTCTGTGCCGGACGAACTCAGTGCCGCACCAACCGTCTCGCTCGCAGCCGCGCGGCCGAGTCGCTTTCGAGTCTTTCCGCTCGTGGCTTGGTCCGCGGGATTGATCGCGGTCAGCCTGCTGGGATTTTTCGGAGGCCGCATGACCGCTCGGCCAGACAGCGAGGTGTGGCTGGATGACCTCGCTCTGATCGAACAGCTTGAGGTCTATCGCGAGATCGGTGATGTGCAGTTCCTCCGAGACTTCCAAGACCTCCCACGCGAAAGGGATCGCGATGATCACCGACCACCGCGCTAAGTTTGAGAGCGACGCTGTGGCGCACGCGGCTCGCGTGCGTCGATCCCAGGAAGCGGAGCGTCAAGACGTTCGTTCCCGTGTTCTGGCGAAACGCGGCTACGCGGCAGCCGTCGCCCTCAGCTTGTCGCTGCTCCCGCTGCTACTGGCGGCGGATGACCCCGCGCCACCACAGCGCGAGGCCAATCGAAAACGGCTCAGCGAGATGACCGTCGCCGAGCGAAAACGGATCGAGGAAAATCAGCGGCTGTATCACGAGATGACTCCCGCCGAGCGCGACCGGTTGCGAAACCTCCAGCGCGAGATCGAA
This sequence comes from Planctomycetaceae bacterium, assembly GCA_046156195.1. Classification (GTDB taxonomy): domain Bacteria; phylum Planctomycetota; class Planctomycetia; order Planctomycetales; family Planctomycetaceae; genus SXKJ01. The sequence goes on from JBJXEX010000058.1 coordinate 40,256, forward strand.
CGCGATCCCGAACTGCAGGCCGCCTTTCGCGAGTATCAGATTTGGGCCGACTCACTCTCACCCATCGAGCGGTATGAGCTGCGGCAAGCTCAGGATCCCGAAGCGCGGCGGCAGTTGATCGAGAAGTTCCGCCGTCGTCCGCCGCCGGGAGAGAGGCCCGAACCGTTCCCGTCCGAGCGTCGTCCCGATGGGCCGCCGTTTGGTCAAAACAACAACGCCCGCGGGCGATTGATCGAGAATCTCTTCGGCGGCATCGCGATGCCATTCGGCGACCGCTTCGGTTCGTGTGTGCCGGAGATGGAAGTCATTGTTCGCACTCTGGAGCGTGAGTTGCCATCCGACACGCGCGAGGAACTCGACAAGCTCGATGCGTATTCCCGGAAGGTCCGTGTCGTGAAGCTCACGCTGGAACGTCGTCCGATTGGCCCGCCCGGTTTTCGCTTCTTTGGTCCGGGCAGCGAGACGGTCGAGAAAGTCTTCGCCGCATTGCCCGAAGGACCGGTTCGTCAAATGCCGGTGAATCGCAATTTCAATCCGGGTCCGAATCAACCTGATCCGCGCGCCACGTTGCTCGTTATGGTCCTGCTCCGCGGCTTGATGACCGAGACGCAACGAACGCTCGAAGATCATCGGCCGCGCCCCGATCTGCTCACCCCGTTCCAGCAGAAGCTGTCGCAGCCGGAGCAAACGCGGCTCAACCAACTTAACCGCGAGGACCGGCAGCAAGAACTGACGCTGCTGTATGTCAAAGACCAGGTGCCGGGGATCGGCGAACTCCAGCGAATGCTGGGGACGCTGGACATGGAGCGTTTTATCCAAGACATCAACAACCGGTTTCGGCCCGGAGGCGGACCGCCCGATGGCGAAGATCGACGCGACAAGAAAGGCCGGCCGCCTCCCTTGTTGGATGGCTCTCGCCGACCGCGTGACTTTGAGCCTCTGCCGAATCGTCCCCAGCCGAAGGATTGATCGACCATCATGCTGACAACTTTTCTCATTCCCTCGTGTGATCGACCTGTCCTTCCTCCGTGCTCCGGCACTGCCATCCGTGCGACAAACTCAAAGTGGAGGATCGCATCCGCCGCGGCGGAGCAGGGCCGGAGCACTGGACCAGAACCCCGTCGAACTCTGTTGGCTATTGCCTGCCTCGTGTCGTTGATGACTGTCGAGGCCCAGGCACAAACGGCGACGAACACACGCCTCGACTTCGCTCGCGATGTGCGGCCGATCTTGTCGAATCATTGCTGGAGCTGTCATGGCCAAGATGAAGCGACTCGGCAGGGGAAGCTGCGGTTGGATCGTCGCGACACCGCGATCGCCAAGTCAGAGTCCGACAAAATCGCGGTGACGCCCGGTCAACCGGCGGCCAGTGAACTGATCGCGCGAATCAACACTCGCGACGACGATCTCGTGATGCCGCCGCCAAGTGCCAAGAAGCCGCTGACCGTCGCTCAAAAAGAAACGCTGCGCCGCTGGATCGAACAAGGAGCCGATTTCGCTCAACATTGGGCGTTCGTCACACCTCAGCGACCGGCGGTGCCGAGAACGACATCTCAAATCTCAAATCCAATCGACGCGTTCGTGCTTGCGCGACTCGAATCCGAACGACTCGCACCCTCGCCGTCAGCCCCCAAGGAGACGCTGATTCGTCGAGTCACCTTGGATCTGACCGGACTACCGCCCTCCTTGAACGAGGTGCGGGACTTCCTGGCCGATGACTCGCCGGATGCGTTCGAGAAAGTTGTCGATCGACTGCTCGTCTCGCCCCGTCATGCCGAGCGGATGGCGATGAACTGGCTCGACGCGGCCCGATACGCCGACACGAACGGCTACAACAACGACGAATCACGCTCGATGTGGCCGTGGCGCGACTGGGTCATCGAAGCGTTTGCCAGCGCGATGCCCTACGACCAATTCCTCACCGAGCAACTCGCCGGAGACCTGCTGCCGAACGCCACGTTGGCTCAGCGAGTCGCCACCGGGTTCAATCGCAATCATGTGCTGACGACCGAAGGGGGCATCATCGAAGAGGAGTATCACGTTGAGTATGTCGCCGACCGCGTTCACACGACCGCGACGACCATCATGGGACTCTCGTTTCAATGTGCTCGCTGCCACGACCACAAGTTCGATCCGCTGACTCAGCGCGAGTACTACCAGTTCGCCGCGTTCTTCAACAACGTGCCCGATCGGGTCGTCGGCTACAGCTCCGGTCGCATGGCCGAGCCGGTGATCAAAGTTCCGTCCCGCGCACAACAGGCGGAACTCGATCGCTTGCAGCGCCGCAAGACGGAACTCGAAGCGTCGCTCAAGCAACGCGAGACGACGATCGACGATGAGGTCGCTCGTTGGGAGAAGAGCCTCACTCCCGATGAGATCGCCAAAGCGGGACCGGCCGGATTGGTCTCCCACTTCCCGTTCGACGAGCCGGATGGCGAACACGTCGGCGATGCGGCGAATCCCGCGCGACGCGGGACGATTCGGGGCAAGGTCGCGCGAGTGCCGGGGAAGCTGAGCGGTGCGTTGAACTTCGACGGCAACACGTTCGTCGATGCCGGTGATGTCGGCACGTTCGACAGCGACGAGAAGTTTTCCTTCGCGACGTGGATACGACCGACCTCGAATGCGCCGACAACGATCCTCTCCAAGAACGATGAGGCGAATGCGTTTCGCGGCTACGACATCATTCTGGAAGGGGCCAAGGTGTGCGGTCACTTCTCGCATCATTGGCCGGACAAAGCGTTCAAGGTCGTGGCGAAGCAACCGCTGTCGCTCAACGAGTGGCATCACATCGTCGTGACCTACGACGGCTCGCGCCGCGCGACCGGCGTGAAGATCTACGTCGATGGCAAACCGCAGCCACATGACGCAACGACCAACAACTTGCTCGACGGCACGCTGAAAACCGACAAGCCGTTTCACATCGGCAAGCGAAGTTCGTCAGTCCCGTTTCAAGGACAGATCGACGACGTGCAGGTTTACTCGGTGGAACTGACCGCCGACGAAGCCGCTTCGCTGGCCGCTGGCCAAACGCTCGGCCGACTGAAAGACATCCTCGCTGTGGCACCGGCGGAACGGTCGGAGTCTCAGAAGACGGCACTGCGACAGTTCTATCTGGACCGCATTGATGTCGAGTCACGAAAGATGAAATCTCAGCTTGCCGATCTGCCGCGTCTGCTTGCGGAACTCAATAAGGCGATCCCGGTGACGATGGTCATGCAGGAACAGATGCCGCGCCGCTCGATGTTCCTGCTGCGCCGCGGTCAGTACGACCAACGGGGCGACGAAGTCACCTCCGGCGTGCCGTCCGTGTTTTCGAGTCTGCCGAAAGATGTCCCCGCCGATCGCGCGACTCTGGCACGCTGGCTGACCAGTCCGTCACATCCGCTGACCGCTCGCGTGGCGGTGAATCGCTGGTGGGAGATGTTGCTCGGAACCGGCTTGGTCGAGACCGCTGAAGACTTCGGTGTGCAAGGGACATTGCCGAGTCATCCCGAACTGCTCGACTGGCTCGCGACGGAGTTGATCCGCACCGGCTGGGATCAACGCGCGATGTTGAAATTGATCGTCACGAGCGCGACGTACCGGCAGTCGTCTGGTGTCGCGTCCGACTTGCTGGAACGCGACCCGCGCAATCGACTGCTGGCTCGCGGCCCGCGTTATCGACTGCCGGCCGAGACCGTGCGCGACAACGCGCTGGCGATCAGCGGCCTGTTGCGCGAACGGCTCGGCGGGCCGAGCGTGAAGCCGTATCAACCGGACGGATTGTGGGAAGACGTGTCGGTCGAACGCCGCGACAAATATGTGGCCGATGCCGGTGACGGAGCGTATCGCCGCGGAATGTACACGTTTTGGAAACGGACCTGTCCGCCTCCGGGCATGACGACGTTTGACGCTCCCGATCGCGAGTTCTGTCTGATCCGCCGCGCTCGCACGAATACTCCGCTGCAAGCACTCGTGTTGCTCAACGATCCCACGTTCGTCGAAGCCGCTCGCGTGCTGGCGGAGCGCGTGCTGATCCAAGAGACCGACGATGTGGCGCGGATCACTCTGGCGTTTGAAATCACCTTGAGCAGACGGCCCACCGAAAAAGAAGTCGAGGTTCTTTCAACGCTGCTCCACGAGGCTCGGCAACGATTCCAAAGTCATCGCTCCGATGCCGACAAATTGTTGGCCGTCGGCCAGCCTCGAACAGTTCGAGGGCCGGTCGAAGAACTCGCCGCCTGGACGACCGTTGCCAACCTGTTGCTGAATTTGGATGAAGCCATCAGCAAGAACTAACACGCAGAATCGAACGCGGGGTCGGGTGTGCGAATTTCAGAAATCGCCGTTGGGAGTTTGGGAAGTGGAGAAATCGAGGGCGGCGATTTCTGAAATTCGCACACCCGCCCCCTCTTCCTGAAGCCCGCGTTCTGGCGAACGCGGCTACGACGTGGGCTGAACTTGTGGAGAACAGGTGACGTTGGCCGGGCATTTGGCTAGGCTGACTGTGCGGTCTCAATTCTTGATCACTCGCGCTGGAGATTTCTCATGGCTCGCATCGTTCGTTCGTGGCTGGGTTATTCGTTGACGTTGTCACTGAGCACCGTGGGACTCTGCGGTTGTTCATCGGAGGAACCGGCACCCGCTGCCAACAACCAGGCCCAAGGCGCTGCTCCCGCCGGTGGAGACGCGATGGCCGCTGGAGGAATGCCGCCCGGCGGTGCAATGGCTCCTCCAGGTGCAATGGCTCCTCCAGGCGCAATGGCCCCTCCAGGTGCAATGGCCCCTCCAGGTGCAATGGCTCCGGGTGCTATGCCGGGCGCTCCAGGTGGAGCCGGTGCCGCACCCACCACGATGCCAGGTGCGGTGGTCGCATCACCGGCCGGAGTTGTTCCCGTCGCACCGGCCGGAGCTGGCCTTGCACCAGGAGCAGTACCGGGCGCACCAGCCACAGCGCCGGACCCAGCGACGGCACTCGCCTCGGCACCCGGCGCGGTGCCCACCGCACCCGGCGCGGTTCCAGGAGCACCTGGTGCAGTGCCAACCGTTCCGGCAGCGGCATTTCCCGGAGCGGTGGACGCGGCCCAAGCGGCACCAGGCGCGGCACCGGCCGCCGCAGGTGTCGCTCCAATGGCCCCCGGCGCGGTCGCACCCGGCGGAATTGGAGGACAAGGTGGTTCTCAAAGTCCACAGTCACAACCAGGCACGGCGGAGTTCTCGGCGGAGTCCATCGTCCTCAAAGCTCTCTCGGGAGAAGTCGGCAGCTTGGAGGACTTCATTAGTCCGAAGTGCAAAGGAGTGCTCGGCGATATCCGCGATGGCAAGGCCACGGAAAAACAGATCGACGAACTGAAGAAGCTCTTCGTCGGGATCAAACCGGTCGGCGCTCGCAACGAAAGCGGGACGAAAGTGTTGACCATCCGCAATGCCGACAACGCCACGATCTCCTTCAAGGTCAAAAAGGAAGGCGAGAACTACAAGGTCATCGAAATGACAGTTAAGCCTGGGACCACCAAGAAGAGCCGCTGAATTGGATCGAGATTGGCGAGCGCGGTGGCGTCAGTCCAATGGCAATCGCTTTGTGAGCCGAACGCGCTAGCGTCGGGCGAATCGCCGTCAAACGTCACCCACCGAGGCCCGTGGCTAGCGCCATCGGCTCACAAAGCGAATGGCATAGGGTTGACGCTGCCCCGCTCGCCCTTGCTAACGCTTCGGGTTACGCTGCCGCGCGGCGTTGTTGAGCGGCGACAGGCAAGTCGACCAGTGTGTGAATGTTGCCTCTCACCGGAGCGGTCGCAAAGCGTCCGTCGGGTGCGGCGATTTCCATCGGCAACCCGAAGATCGGATTGAGCATCGTCGAGACGACTCGGCCGGTGATCTCCGAATCGGCCACGACGCTGAGCCGAAACTGTTTGAGGATCAGTGGCAGAATCGTCTTTAAGGTGACGAGAGCCAACGGTGCTCCCAGACAGAGCCGCGGCCCGGCTCCAAAGGGCAAGTACTCATAGGGAGTCGGCGTGATCGTCAGCCAGCGGTCGGGATCAAAGACTTGTGGATTCGGGTACAGGTCGGCTCGGTGATGCGTCATGAACTGGCTGAAAATCACCACCGAGTTTTTCGCCAAGGACAACGGCCCCAATTCGACCGGGCCACTGTTGCTCCGTTGCGAGTAACTCGACGCTGGCAGCAGACGCATGCTTTCGCGCAGGACTCGGTCCAGCAGCGAGCCTTTCGCACTGTCAAACGCCGCGAGCGGCTCGTCGTACTCGCCCGCTTGCAGTTCGCGAAACAGCGGACGCAGCACTTCGGGATGCTGTGCCAGCAGGAACAGCGTCCAGCCCAGCGTGTTTGCGGTGGTCATGTGCGCCGCGCCAAACAGCAAGGCGATGTGACCAATGAGCTGCTCGCTGGTAATGCCGCCGGTTTCGTCATGGACACGGATCAGTTGCGACAGCAAATCGGTGCCGGGTTGCCTCGCATCGCGCCGCAGTCGCACCAGGTCCAAGATGCGCAACTCGAGCCGCTGGGCTAACGACAATAGCTCGTCGTAACGCGGCATGAAGTCGTCCGTCGGCAACAGAGCCGCCAAACCAAGTTGATGATTCAGCTCGACCCACGGATCGAGCATCTCGCCAATTTCCAACGCGATTTGCATCTGGTCCATGCCGAACAGCATCGTGCTGGTGATCTTCCGCGCGAGCACGGTCATCTCCGTGGCGATGTCGCGCGTTTCGCCGGGCCGCCAGTCGTCGAGCATCTTGGCCGTCAACGTCTTGATCGTGTCGTGATGTAGGCCGATCGCCCGCTTCTCAAACGGCCCCGAAACTTGCCGGCGCTGCTGCTTGTGTTCGTCGCCATTCATGCTCAGTAAGCCGCACGTCAGCCGTCGCTGAGCGGAATTCTTGGGCCCCCGCAACGCAAAGAACCGCGAATAGAACTGCTTCGAGTCGCTCAGCACCCGATGGTTTAGCTCCGGGCTGAAGACAAATGCGAGTTGCTGTTCGGACTCACGCAGGACGGCGACATCACCGTGCTCGCGATGCAACGCCCTCATGCAAGCGATGGGATCGGCGACGAAGTCCTGGAGCCGTCCTTCCGCGATCGGAGACGATCCCTTCCAAAGGTTGATTTCAGTGGCCGGTCGATCCATGAAGAGACCTTCTCATCCGTGAGTGTCAGCCGGGGATCTGTAGTTGGTTCCGTGACATTGCCGCTAGACGACTTCCCCATTTTCTTCGTCTTGCCTCCGTGAATTGGATTGCCCTAAAACCCCGCCCCCCTCTTGAAGTCATTGACTCACAGAACCTGCCCACGGATGGTGCGACGATGAAAATATGCTGGCGGCTTGGAAGCTGGATGCTGGCGACCACAATGCTCACTGGCTGCGGCGGAGGAACCAACTCTCCGTCCCCAGAGCCTTCGGCAACGAATACTGCCACCACGAAGCGCTCACTCCCGCCGAACGAAGCGACCGATCTCACAAAGGCGGACCGCAAAGTGGTGCCGGCCTCTGGCATAGGGCTGTCGCCGAAGAAGACTGGCTCCGGCGACGACGAATCCGACCTCGATCTCGCCCAGCCAGAGAAAGACTCGCCGGAATGGTTCATTCTGAAAATCACGCAGCTCAAACTGCGCCCGCTGGGGGATTCGGTCGATGCCGTTTCGCAAACGACGGAACGGCAAGCCGAGCTTCGCCGCGAACGCAATCAGCAACTGGTGGACTTGGCGACCGAAGCGATCGCTCGCACGCACCAGGAGAAGGACAAGTCCAAGATCCGAGTCTTCGATCTCGCGGTGCATCACCTCCTGGAAGCGGAACTGCAACTCGCCCTGACCGGTGATCAAGACCACATTGACGCACTCTATGAACACGCCAGTTTGTTTTACGAACGTGATCCGCAATCGAAAGCCGCCGTCGAGGCGGGGCAAGTGCTGATCTCGTTCGCCCGCCTGAACGCGCAGCGGTACGGCCAGCAAGAACCGAAGTGGCTGGAGGAGTACGGCCGGCTCGCACGGCAATTTGCCAAACACTTCCCGCAGGAAGAACGCCAAGCCATCCCAGTCCTCTTCGCCGCCGGACAAAGTTGCGAATACCACGGCCTGAAGGCGGAAGCGATTCAGTGTTATGCGATGGTTCGTGAACTCTTCCCGGAAAGCTCGTCCGCGGAACGGATCACGCCAATCCTCCGGCGATTGAACCTCAAGGGCCAACCGCTGCAACTCGCTGGACCGACCCTCGGCGGTGGCTTTCTGAACGCCGAAGAGCTACTCGGCAAGCCATTGCTCGTGGTGTTTTGGACGACTCAAGCGCAACCGTTCGTCCGGCAGTTGCCAGCACTGGAAGAACTGCTCGATCAGATCGACTCGACCCGCCTGAACCTCGTCAGTGTGAATCTCGACGACGACGACAATGAGTCCGCCGTGCAGACGTTTCTGGAATCCAATCGTCTCGATTGGCCAACCATCTTCCAGACGGATCCCAAAAAACGGGGCTGGAACAATCCCGTGGCCGCCTACTACGGAATCCAATCCGTGCCGCTGTATTGGGTCGTGTCCGCGAAAGGGAACGTCGTGGAGACCGCCACCAACGTCTCACAAATCGAGCCTCTGCTCAAGAAGTTGATGACGCCGAAGAAGCCCACCGATGCCGCGGACGGCAGTCCCAAAGAGTGACGGAGCGATGCCGACAACACAGGCACCCGCGAGCGAGTCGCGGGTGCCTGTTGTCGTAGCCGCGTTTGCCAGAACGCGGACTAGCTCCCACCGCGTTCTGCCGAACGCGGCTACAGAGGTGCGCCGTCGGACTAAGTAATTTTCCGCACCACACCCACCACCATGCCGAGGATCTTGACGTCGTTCGTGAACATCGACTTCTTCGGCCCATTGATGGAGTCCAGTCGAATCCGTTCACCGTCCTGGTAGAACCGCTTGTAGTGCGTTTCCTTGTTGTCGGTCACCGCGATGACTCGGTCGCCATCGCGATAAAACTGCTGCATCCGGCAGAGCATGAAATCGCCCTTGACGATGTGTTCGTCGGCCATCGAATCATCCGTCGCGCGGTAACAGAAGTGGTCGCCGGACCCCAGCAGATCCATGAAGTCGATCTGCTCGATCTCTTTGAGCTCCTTGTATTTGGTTCCCTGGCCGAACTGGCCGCGCAGATCGACCGCCGTTTTGCGCTGCGGTTTGTCGTTCAACTGAATCGCTCGCGAGAGATTCGGTTCGCGGGTGATCAGCCCCTTCTTCTCCAGTGCCTTCAGGTGGCACATGACCCCGTTCGGGGACTTGATGCCGAACTCGTCGCCAATTTCACGAACCGTCGGGCCGTACCCGCGGTTCATGATGTTGTCCTTGACGAACTCGTAAATCTCGCGTTGCCGGGGGGTCAGATTCGCCGTCTTGGTCATCAAATTGTTCGCCATTTGTCTCGTCCTTTTTCTAGTGCGTCCTAACGGGAAAGTAGGGCTATCGGTTGAGCACGCTGTCCGCAAACACGAAGCTCAGCCAAGTACCCTGAAAAATGTATCTCAATAAAACTAATGATATACAGTTGTCGCAAGGGCTACTGGCTACTCTTTTGGAAAAATGTCGGAACTTTTTTGATCACCGTTGGCCTCGGCACGGCGATGGGGCTTCAGGAAAATCCTGACTTTCCTCTTGAAATGAAACCTGCATTCTCAGGTTGTTGGCCGACCGGTACTCTCCCGCCGAAATTCAGAACAACGATTCGTCCTTGTCGGACGTGCCCCCTCGAAAGGAGTCTCTCGTGTCGACACTACTGCAAGAACCGGAACAGGCCACGTTTGTTGAGACCGCGCTGAAGCTCAGCGGCAAGAGCGAGGACGAAGCTAAGCGGACGGGAGCGCTGGACCGCGCCGACGAGCAGGTCGAGGCGATGTTCGCCAAGAAATATCAAACCGGCGGCAGTCCCGTGCATCGTGCCGTCTGGGACGACAGCTTTCCGGTCGAACTGTTCGTCGCGCCGGAACCGGTGACTCCGCCGGAATGCCAAAAGGTGATGGACGCTTCACTGGAGGTCGTCCGCCGTCATGTCCGTGAGAAGACGTTGCTCAGTGAACAGCGCAAGATCACCGACACCGCACTGCGAGAGCTCGGCGAGGCGGGCTACTGGGGCTTGCTGGTCGATCGTGAGTACGGCGGTTCGGCTGCTCCGTTCATGTCGTTTGCGAGATTCCTGCGGCAGATGGCGACCGTCGATCCGACGGTGGCCGGATTGGCCTCCGTGCATGGCTGCATCGGCGCGGTCGATCCGGTGCGAGCGTTCGGATCGCCGTCGCAGAAGGCGAACTTCTTGCCGAAGTTGGGAAGCGGGCAGCGACTCTCGGCGTTTGCGCTCACCGAGCCTTGTGCCGGCTCGGACCTGACCGCACTGAAGACCGAAGCCAAACTCGAAGGCGACCAATACGTCGTCAACGGCGAGAAACTGTTCATCACCAACGCCATTGCCGGCCGAACCATCGGACTGGTCTGTCTGATCGACAAGAAGCCAGCCGTCTTGATCGCCGACTTGCCCGATCAGGAAAACGCCGAGTTCCAAACCAAACGCTACGGGCTGTACGCGCTCAAGCACTCGTACAACAACGGCCTGATCTTCAAGAACTTCAAAGTCCCGAAGGAGAACTTGCTCGATGCCGGTCGCGGTGACGGGTTGACGATCGCCTATCACGGCTTGAATCGCGGCCGAGTCGCGCTTTGCGCGAACGCCGCCGGCACAATTCGCGGCATGTTGGCGAACATCCTGCCGTGGGCACGGTTCCGCAAGACCTACGGCGCGCTGATCGAAACTCGCGAGCTGGTCCGTCGCCGTTGTGGACGCATGGCCGCGTTGATTGTCGGCTGCGACGCGCTCGTCGATTGGTGCGGCTGGCAGTTGGACGCAGGCTATCGCGGCGAGATGGAGTGCATCATCGCCAAGATCTTCGGCAGCGAATCGCAGAAGGAAGCGGCGATCGAACTGTTCATGAAGACGCATGGCGGCCGAGCGTTCCTGCATGGGCACTTGTTTGGCGACAACGTCCACGAGTTTCTCGCTCCGTGCATCTACGAGGGTGAAGGGGAGATGCTCGGCATGGCGTTCCTCAAGTCGCTCATCAAAGAGCACGGCACGAAGTACTACGAGCCGATCGGCAAAGCGTTGGCCGCCGCCGGCATCCGCCGACCGAACCCTCTGAATCCCGCACATGCTTGGGCCTTGCGAGGGGCGGTCGGTCCGTATGTGAAGTGGTGGTTCGGAGCACATCTCAGCGGCCCGGCGCGGGCGACGATCCCGTCCGGCGGGCCGAGCAAGCTGCGCGAGCACGCCGAGTGGGCGACGATCCAGTTGCAGAACTCGCGATTGGCCGTGGATGGGCTGATGCAGAAATTCAAGCTGGGCCTCGCCGACCGGCAGTGCTCGATGGCCGAGCTGTCGAGCCGCATCCAAGATCAAGTCGTGATGCTCGTGACCGCCTTGTGGGCCTCGCGCCGCAAGGACGAGTTGATCCACACGGCCGCCGACGTGCTCTGCCAAGACCTACGTCGCAAGCTGACCGGCGCTCGGCCTTCGAGTGCGTATTTCAAGACGGTAACGAAGCTCGGCGAAGCGATCGCCGCCGGAGGCTTCCAAGCCATCGCCGGCATCGACGAGAACGAGATCCTGATGCCGTACTGAAAGCACTTGGCGAGCGGGGCCGCTACCGAAACCGATTGGCGACGACCGCTCGCACGTCTTGGCCGCGGCGTTGAGCTAACAACTCCGCCGCGAAGGGTGTCAAGCGGGCGACGTCCGCTTGTCGCAGTGCTTTCGCGATCAGCGGCACATGCGAGCGTGACACGCTGAAGCGGCGCACGCCGAGAGCCAACAGCACGCCGGTCAGCGACGCATCGCCGGCGAGTTCGCCGCACAGCGTCACGGGTTTTCCGGCGGCATCGGCGGCGGCGACGACTTGGTGGAGCAATCGCAGCACGGCGGGTTGCAGCGCGTCGTGATAACGCTCGCACAACTCGTCGTCGCGGTCGGCGGCCAGCAGATATTGAGTCAGGTCGTTCAGGCCGATCGAAACCGCATCGACGTACTCAAGCAGCTCGTCGATCATCATGGCGGCGGCAGGGACTTCGATCATCGCGGCCAGCTTGAATGGCAGCGATCCTCCCGATGCGAGATCGCAGGCATCGACCAGCTTGCCGCGAATCGCTTGCAGCGTGTCGAGCGTGTCGATCATCGGAATCAGGACTGTCACCGGCCGTTGCTGGGCAACACGCGCGATGGCTCGGACCTGCGGACGCAAGATGTCTTCGCGATCCAGCAGCAGCCGCACGCCGCGAATGCCCAGACTCGGATTCTTGTTGACCGGGATGTCGGCGTAAGCGGGACACTTCTCCGCGCCGAAGTCGGCCAGGCGGATGTGCAGCTCGCCTTCGCCGACACTGCCGGCCACCGACTGGTAAGCGGAGAAGCTCTCTTCTTCCTTCAGCCAAGTCGGCCGGTCCATGTAGAGGAACTCGGTGCGGAACAGTCCGACTCCGGCGAGCGAGAACTGACCGACGGCGCGCGCTTCCAGCGGGTCGCTGATGTTGAGCAACAGCTTGACCGGCACACCGTCGGCAGTCGTGGTGGGAGCCGGTTCGGTGCGAGCGGCGGTCTCGGCGATTTGATGCCGCAGTTCGTTTTCGAGTCGCCGCTCCGAGTCGCGCGGATTGACGAGCACTCGGCCAGTCGTCGCGTCGAGCAAGACCGTGGCACCGTTGGCAATCAGAGAGACAGCGTCCGCGATTCCCGTCACGAACGGCACGCCGAATCCGCGAGCCAGAATCGCCGTGTGCGATTTCATCGCGCACGATTCCGTCACGACGCCGGCGATGCCTTGGTGAGCCAACCGCACGAACTCGGAGGGCATCAAGCTGGGGGCGATGACGATTTGCGACGAGTGGGCCTCACGGTCACTCTCGTTCGCGAGGCATTGAATGACGCGGCGGCCGATGTCGAGGATGTCGGCCGCCTTGTCTTGAATGAACGGCTGCGGGCTGGACTTGAACGTGTCTTGCAGCTCGGCCACGACGGTCGCGACGGCCGCTTCGGCGGATGCTCCGTGATCGCGGACGCGCGACAAGACTCGCTGGCGAAAGTCCGAGTTCGAGAGCATCAAGGCATGAGCGCCAAAGATGTCGGCATCATCGCCGCGGCCCTGATGCTTGAGCTGCCGCGAGACTCGTTCGAGCTGCGAGATGGCTCGCGTGGCCGCCAGGTCGAAGCGGCCGAACTCACGCTCGGCCGAGCCGCTCGCGGGTACGGCGAGCGCGGCCGACAACCATTCTCCCACTTCGAGCACATACGCGGTGCCGTGAGCGATCCCAGGACTGATAGACTTTCCGTGAAGCAGCATGATGGCCGAATCCTATGGCGACCGTCGGCCGCAACCAAATCAGCCGGAACGCGCTAGCGTCCGGTTCCAAACTGGGTTTTGAACAGAAGGTCGCAAAGAACGCGAAGGGGGACGAAGGCTTGCGGAAATGTACCCAACGAATCCAGGGAGACGACGAATGCGGCAACGGTGGTCCATTCGTCGTCTCCCTTGATTCGTTGAACTGTGAAGATTTAGAGCCGCGACCGTAAGGGAGTGGTGATCGTTCCGCAGTTAGGACCACTCGCTGACGGTCGCGGCTCCAAAAGTTCACAGCCTCTCCGCGTCGTGAGTTGCGACGCGGAGAGGCGCACCACAATTACATCTGCGAGATATTCGATGATGCCGCGTTCAGCTCGTAAGCGTGCGAGAACCACTGGAACCCCAGTGGGTTCGTGTTCGCGGCGTGTTGGGCCTCGATGATGTTGTAGGCTCGGTTGCGGAAGACACCCGCGACGGTCAGTGATTCGGTCATGACCAGCCCGGCGTGGATGGCGGGGTGGAAGTAGCGGCGGAGATTGAAGCCGTTCTCGTGAGCCACGTTGCTGATCGCCGGGGTGACGATGATCTCCATGCGATGCGGTTGCTCGTAGATGATGATGTTGGGGAACGTGACCAGCCAGTTGCCTCCCGCGTCCGCGACGACTTGGCGATCGCCGAGCAACCGGCCATCCGCGTCGTAAATGCGAGCGACCAGCGTGCTGCCCGGTTCGGTCAAACCGCTGAAGACGGGATCGACCGGCAGCGGCGCGAGCGGTCGGCCGACCGTCTGCGTCTGCGGCATCTGCCAGGCGACTCGCAGGTCTTTCCAGTCGTGGAAGCTGTCGTAGGCATAGACCTGCACGCGGTCGAGATCGCTGGCGAGATTGTTCAGTGGCGTCGGTTCGGGACCGCCGAGTCCGTCGTCCGTGACCGTCGCGGACAACGTGAGCGTTGGCGTCTGCACGCTGATGACGCTGCGAACTTGCGTGGTGACGGTCAGCGTCGTGGAGTCCCCCTGCGAGAGATCGCCGAGATTCCAAGTGATCGTGCCGGCGACGGCGTCCACGACTCCGCCGTTCGAGGCGACGACGTTCTCCAGCACCGCGGTCGGAAAGTTGACGGTGACGACAACTCCGTGGCCGTCGAGGTCACCGTTGTTCGCGACGTTGATCGTGTAGGTCAGCGGATCGCCCGGTCGAACGTCCGTTTCGCCGTCGTCGATCGTGATCGAGTAGTCGGGATGTGCATCGAGCAGGTCGATATCCGACGCGGTGTTGTCACTCAGATCGGGATCGGGACCATTCGCGCCGTCGTCGGTGATCGAGGCGAGCAGCGTGAGGTCCGTCGCGCCGCTGGGGAGCGTCGTGACGACATCGGCAGTGATGGTGAACGTGTGCGGATCGTTGGCGGCTAACGCTCCGACATTCCAAGTGATCGTCCCCGCGAGGAGATCCACGATCCCGCCGTCCGGAGCGGACACGTTGGTGAGGAGCGTGGTCGGAAAGCTGACCGAGACCACGACTCCGGTGCCGTCTTGCAAGCCGTAGTTGTTGAAGTTGACGAAGTAGGTCAGCGACTCGCCGGGTTGAGCGGCGGCTTGCAGGTCGTCGATCCCGATGTCGTACATCGGCAGGGCATCGAGCATGTTGGTGTCAGTCGCCGAGTTGTTGCTCGGATCAAGGTCCGGGCCGTTCGAGCCGTCGTCGGTGATCGTCGCCGTGTTGACGATGTCGCTCTGCCCGGCGACGGCTGGGTTGTCGATCAGCACCGAGAAGTTGATGTTAAACGAGGCTCCGGCCGGCAGGCTGATGATGGAGTACTCGTAAACGCCTCCGCCGACGTTCGTCCAAGCGGGATCGCTGAAGGCCGGGTTGAACGTCGTGCCGAGGGAAACAGTCTCGGTGACAACGACGTTGCTGGCCGCTTGCGTTCCGAAGTTGCCCACGTTGAGCGTGTAGACCGACCCTTGGCCCGGACTGATCGAGTTGGTGAAGTCGGTCTTCGTCAGCCGCAGGTCGGGAGCCGCGTCGAGCGTGTCCGTGTCGGCCGCGCTGTTGTTGGCGAGGGTCGGATCGGGGTTGTTGTGAGTCACGCTGACCGGGATCGTCACATCGGTGACACCGCTGGCGAGCATCGTGTTGACCTGCACCGTCAACAGCAGCGTGAGCGTGCCGCTCGGAGCGAGACTGGCAACGGCGGGAGTCCAAACAAAACTGCCGCTCCCATCAATGCTGAAGTTGGCCGCATCGTCCGATGAGACGAACGTAACTCGATCGACCGGCAACGCACCGTTCACCGCCACGCCGGTCGCGAGATGATCGCCGTCATTGCTGATCGTGATCGTGTAAGTCGTCACCTGCCCGGCCGTCAGCGAGGTGACGCCGTTCGCGATCGTGACCGACAAGTCCGGCTCGACAACCGTCACCTCAAACGGGTTCGAGCTGACCGCCGGCTGCCCGTTCGAGACATCGGCCGACGCCGTGTTCGTCAGCGTGGGCGTTCCGAGGAGCGGATCGTGATTGCTCGGCACGTCGCTGACAGTGGCATGAACCAGCAGCACGAACGAGTTGTTCGTCACATCGCCGTCCATCGCGTTTGTGATCGCTCCGAATGTGAAGCTGACATCCTCGCCGTCGAACGTGCCGCCAGAAACGCTCGGTGCTGGCACGCTGCCGTTGAAGTCCGCCGCCAATAGTCCGTTGGAAGCCGCCGCATTTGTGATCAACGTCCACCCGTCGTACAGCAATCCGTCCGGCAGCAAGTCGGTCAGAATCAAGTCGGTCGAGTTCCCCTCGGAGATCGTCACGAGCAACGCAAAACACAATTCCTCACCGATGGCTACATTCGTTCCGATGGTGCTCAGATCGGTCGAATCAAACAGCGACTTCACAACACTGACCATCGTCGGCGTGACGGAACCGCTGACGTTGCCGATGTCTGTCCCACCGTTGCCATCGCTCACCGTGTAGTCGAACGAAGCGGGGCCGTTGTAGTTCGCGTTCGGCGTGAAGGTCAGCGAACCGTCCGCGTTGAGACTCACGATGCCGGTCGAGGTCGTGACTGGACTGCCAATACTGATCGGCGAGCCGTCGATGTGCGTGACCGTCAGCGAATCGCCGTCGATGTCCGTGTCACCGATCAACACGGGAATGACGATCGAGCCGTCTTCCGCGACCGTGAAAGTCTCATCGTCAGCGATGGGCGCGTCGTTGACTGGTGTGACCGAACCGCTGACGTTGCCGATATCTGTCCCGCCGTTGCCGTCGCTCACCGTGTAGTCGAACGAAGCCGGGCCGTTGTAGTTCGCGTTCGGAGCGAACGTCAGCGTGCCGTCCGCATTAAGACTGACAACACCAGTCGCAATCGTCACCGGGCTACCAACGCTGATCGGTGAGCCGTCGATGTGCGTAACACTCAGCGTGTCGCCGTCGAGGTCCGTGTCGCCGATCAGCACCGGAATGATCACTGAGCCGTCTTCCGCGACCGTAAACGTCTCATCGTCCGCGACAGGCGGATCGTTGACCGGCGTGACCGATCCGCTGACGTTGCCGATATCCGTTCCGCCGTTGCCGTCGCTGACCGTGTAGTCGAACGAAGCCGGGCCATTGAAGTT
>JBJXEX010000266.1:0-22639 GCA_046156195.1 Planctomycetaceae bacterium
AAAGAGATTTTCCACGGGCGTGTCATCCTCGGTGACGATGAGCTCGTAATTGGGCAGACACTCGACGGACAACGGCGAGGCAGTGCTTGGGGGCGGCAGTTCAGTCAAGACGGCAGAGGACATACAACTTCTCCAGAATGAGTCTCGCCACTGGGGCGGCTTCCATTGGGAAACTAACGACGTTCAGCCAGCCAGTCTAATCCAACAATCCGATCAGAACCGCCCTGATTGCAAATGCCGTTCTGATAGCTCGCGTCACTTGCGTCTTGCGAATGCCGAGTGACCAATTCCGCTCGGCTTGCTATTGCCACCAGGTGGCTTCAATTTCGACAGGTCGGGAACGGTAGCGGGGTAGGCAAAGAGCGATGATTGCCGACTCAAGCGGGTAGCTTGAATCGTTGGTGGAATCCGAACATTCGGTAGCGCCGCACGAGCCGCGTCTCTCGTCAAAGTCTTCCCGCCCGCCCGTGCTTGCTCAGTTTTTCTGACCGGACTCCGCAATCGGCGAATTGCCGACGCGCACACTCTTCGATGAGAGACTGGGGGGACTCTTCGCTTTCCGTGGAGTCCACCAGTCGCGAAGTCTCTCGGGAAGAGTGAAGCCATGCGGTACGACTTAATCGTCATTGGCAGTGAGCCTGCGGGCCAGACAGGAGCGATCGCCGCTGCAAATCTCGGCAAGAGCGTCGCGTTGATCGAGTCGCCTCCGAAATCGCTCGGCGGAGTCTGTCGGCCGACCGGAACGATCTCCTCAAAGGCGTTTCGCGAAGCGGTGATGATGCTGACCGGCTCCCGCCATCGCGAAGTTGACCCAGAGTCTTTCGAGCGTCGCCGAAAAGTCCCCGTTAAAAAATTGCGCCGACTCGCCAACCAAGTCATCACGCGCGAGTCGAACATCATTCGCCAAGAGTTGGAAGCGAATGGCGTTGAGATCTACTCCGGCCACGCCCGATTTGTCGGCACTCACGAAGTCGAGGTGCTGGACTCTGCCACCGAAGCGCCGGTGCTGTCCGCCGATCAAATCCTCATTGCAGTGGGGACGCGACCGGCTCGGCCAGCGCACATTCCGTTCGATGGACAAGTTATTCTCGACAGCGAAGAACTTCTGAATTTGAATCGCATCCCGCGCTCGATGCTCGTGATCGGCGGAGGTGTGGTTGGTCTCGAATACGCGATGTTGTTCGCTCTTCTGGGCTGCCAAGTGACCGTTACCGGGAGTGACGAGCGGCTCTTGGCATTCTGCGATCGCGAGATCGTCAACATCCTGGCGGAGCAGGGCCGTGGGCTTGGCCAGTGCTTTTGGCTGAGGGAGAAACTGCGTTCGGTCGTGCGGCTCAACGACGAGTCCGCCGCCGTCACCTTCGAGGATGGCCGCCAGATCATGACCGAGTCCGTGCTGTACGCGGCCGAGCGGCGAGGCAACACCGATTCGCTCAACCTGGAAGCCGCCGGTTTCACCGCCGACGAACAAGGCCGGCTGTGGTGCAACGACTTCCAACAGACCTGGACCAAGCACATCTACGGCGCGGGCGATGTCGTCGGATTCCCAACGCTGGCCAGCGACTCAATGGACCAAGGCCGCCGAGCCATTTGCCACGCCTTCCATCAACCCCTCCCGGCGACGAAGCGGATGCCCTATGGTTTCGACACGACTCCCGAAGTGGCCATGATCGCCACATAAAGTTCGTGTGAGTCCTGTCGCCAAAACAATCTCAGGAGTTTCCTCCATGCGCTCTGTCCAATCTCGGAATTGGCAACTTGTCACAACATTGTTTCTAGCGGCCGCTGGCCTGTTGCAGCGGCCGTTGCTGGCCGAGGTCAAGACTTGGGACGGCAAGCACTCGATTGAGAAGATCGAAGTCACGGTCGTCTACTTCGTGCCGCGCGACCGCGAGCCGTTGCCAGATTGGAAGGAACGAGTCAGTTACTTCTGCCGCCGGATCGAGCGCTTTCACGAGCGCGAGTTTCAAGGGCAATCGACGATGAAGACGGTCATGCGGCCGGAGCCGTTTCAGTCGGCGCGGGCGACCGATCAACTGCGCGGCGGGAACGGTGACTTCATCTTCTTTCAGACGCTGCGTGAGGTCGATGAGTCGTTGAACTTCGGTCGCGGCGAGCGAACCGCGTTTCCGATTCTGCTGGTGCTCAGCGAGATCAATTGGCGACCGCTCGACGATTTCTTCCGCGTGAAGCCAACGGCCGAAGGGGGCTGGAAGTTCGAGGGAAGTTATTCCAACGGCCAGCATTTCCCCGGAGCGGAAGCGGGAGGCGCGCGAGCCACCTACTTGGCCAATCGCGGCGTCGGCTGGGGACTGGTCAGTGCCGACGGTTGGCGAGTTCCGTACAGCGGCACCGATTGCGTCGTCTATCACGAAGGCTGTGGTCACACCGTCGGACTGCCGCATCCCCAACCGGGGAACAACTCGGTGATGAGCCTCGGGCAGTATCACGGTTGGATCAGCGAATCGTGGTTGGACGAGGATCAAAAGAAGCGGCTCGGTTGGATGCCGCCGGAGCAGCCGTTCGATCGGAAGGCCGATTTGTTTTCGACCTTCACCGCGTTACCGGAACCGACCGTCCCCAAGCCAAATGAGCCAGTGTCGCTCAAGCTGACGTGGCCGGAGACGGCGCGCGTGAAGTCCTGTCGAGTGCGAGTGCAAACCGATTTACTCGGCCCGTGGTTCGAGGTCACGACGCCGACGAAGCTCAGCGAGACACGTCCCGATAAAATTGAAATCGGCCGCTTCGATCGCGCGACCCCTGTGAGCTATCGAGTCGATGCGGTGCTCGACGACGGTCGCGATGTCGAGCTGTGGGGCTACTTCCAAGTCCGCGAGAAACCAGATGTCGGGCCAACTCCTCCTGCCGGTGCAGGCTCGTCCGATGCGAAGCGGATCACCGACAAGCTCAGCGAAAAAACGGCTCGGCCACAAGACGCGATCGACCTCTTGGAGTTGGTCGATGTCGCCAAAGACAAAGTCTCCGGCGATTGGCAAAAGGAAGGGACTCATCTGCTCTCGCCCAAGCAATACGGAGCACGCATCGAATTGCCCTACGAGCCACCCGACGAATACGAACTGACGGTGATCGCCGAACCGCTCGATGAGCCGCATGGATTGCTCTTGTGTCAGCGCTCCGGCGGCCAGCGTTTCGTGGCACTGGTGAGCTACGCCGCCGGAGAGGGAGCGCCTGCCAACGCATTGGAAAACATCGACGGCAAAAACGTCGGCAACGCGACCACCCTGCGACGCGAGGTGTTGGTCAAAGGTCGCCCGTCGCAGATCGTCTGCACGGTGAGAAAGGACTCCGTCACCGTGACGTGCGACGGTCACGAGTTGATCCACTGGCGAGGAGACCCGAAACGGCTGAGCCTGTCGGACTATTGGAAGACCCCGAATGAAACAGCGCTGTTCCTGGGAACGTATGACTGCCGCTATCGCTTCTCACGCGTGACGCTCACGCCACTCAGCGGCGAGGGCCGCAAGCTGCGTGGTGAAACAAAGTAACCCGAAGCGTCAGTTTTGAAGTTGCGCTCTATCGAACAAATTCGACCACGACGCCAAGACTAAGGCCAGAATTTATTCGTTTCATTCCTTTGACCAGATTCCTTTGATTCGAATCCTTAAACACAGGACCGCCCCATGAATCAAAGGAATCTGGTCATAGGAATTCAAAACGCGCAACTTCAACGAGCGTCAGCGAGGGTCGGAAACTCCGAGAATTTAGTCGTCGCACTCCCTCGCTGACGCTTCGGGTTACATTTCTCAACACGCTCTGGCGAGCGTGGCTACGCGAGATCACGGATTCGTCGTCAACTCACCCGCCAACGACTTGTCCTTCACGTTCCAAACTTGCAGCTTGCCGGTGAAGTCTCCGGCGATCAGCCGATTGCCGTCATGCGTGAAGACGACTCGCGACGGGATATCGGAGAAGCCCTCGAACTTGTGGCCTTGGTTCGATCCGCCGCCGGTCCAGAGGCGAGCGGTCAGGTCGCGGCCGACAGTGACAAAATCGCCACTGCGCGAATAACTCACTGAGAGGACTCCGGGAAGTTTCCCTCGCGGTAGCGGAGTCGGAGTCGGGCCGGTGTGAGCGTTGAGCGAACGAGTCGGGAAACCATCCTCGGCATACCAGAGGATGACTCGTCCGTCTTCGCTGGCGGTGGCGAGCATCTGTGAGTCGGCTCGCCAACTCATGTCGGTGATCATGTCCTTGTGGTCGCCGAGCGTGAAGAGGATGCCGCCGGTCTCCGGCTCCCAAACGTAAACGCCGCCGTTGCGGTCGCCGCTGGCGAGCATCTCGCCGTTGGGACTGAACTCGATCGACGTGACCCAGTCGGTGTGCTTCTTGATCTTGTGCTTCAGCTCGCCGGTTTCGGTCGAGAAGATTTTCACCAACTTGTTCGGCCCGCCGATCGCGACCCATTTCTGATTCGGACTGATGTCGGCGGCGAGCACGCTGTCGGTCTCATCGCCAATCTCAGTGATCCGCTTGCCGGTCGTCACGTCAAACAGCACGGCCTTGCCGGTCTCGGCCCCGCGTCCGCCCGCTGCCAACAACAGCTTGCCGTTGCGGCTGAACTTCAAGACGTGCGGAATCCGCTCGGGAAAAGGCAACACACCGATCAGCTTCAGGTCATCGGTGTTGTAGAGCAGAACTCGCTCATGCCCCGCGACCGCGACGAGCGGTGCCCACGGACTGGCCGCCAGCGCGGTCACCGGATGCGGCCGCTTGGTCTGAGGCAACGACACCTCCGGCAACTTGTCCGGCATCGGAGGGACATCCGGCTTGCCGGTCGAGACGGAGGCCAAATCGAGATCGACTTTGCGAGTCGCGTTCTTCGCCGCGCTGACCGAAGTCTCCGGCGCGCCGAGTTCAATCCACTTCTTGATGATCGCGAGATCCGCCTCGGGAATCTTCGCGGCCTTCGGCGGCATGAACGGCTCTTCGATGTGAGCGACCGCCTTGTACAACCGGCTGGAATCGGGACTCCCCGCCGCGATCGCCTCGCCGCTGCTGCCGCCAGCCATCAGCGTTTGATACGTCATCACATCGAAGTCCGACGTCGCCTTGTCCGGGTTATGACAGTTCCCGCAATGCTTCCGCAGGATCGGCGAGACATGATCCTTGTAGGTCACGACCGCTTTGGGCTTCGCGGCGTCTGGCTTTGATTCTTGAGCGAAAGTCGGAATGCAAAGAATGATGACTGTGACGAACGGCATCAGGCGAGACATGGGAAAGCTCCAGCGGAATGTAGTGTCAGTTTCCTGAGTCAGTCGTTGTTCTCAGCGGATTGATCTGGACGGCACCACCGGGAATGACATCGATCCTCAACGCCGATCCGCACAGCAGATTCATTCCAATCAACGGCTGCGTTTCGGCCGCTTCAATTTCGACGCGACGAGATTTCCCATCCCACATGACAAGCCCGTCATAAACATCGAAGACTTCCTCACGACCATCGGCCAATTCACCAACTCCGATTCCCTGCCACTTCAGGCCGAGCACTCGGATCAAATCGAAAGGCATGGTCACATCACCGCTGAACCCAGTATCGACCACAGCGTCAAACACCTGCTCGACTGTTGTTGGCCCGGACGCGGTGAGTGAAATCACCGCCTCAATGTTGGAGTTCACAATCCCGGAAATCATTGGGCCTCCGGACGGTGCCAGAACCCAAACCGATGCAGAGCGCGATGGCCCACACGAACAAACCAGATTTGGGCTTCGGGGCGACGCGCTCTCAATTGATCGGCGGCCACGAGAGTCTGCCTAGCAACTTCAAAATCGCCGGTCTCAATGTCGATCGCGACGATTTCACCATGATGGTCTGCCTCGACAATCGGTCGCACCGTCCGCTCGTAAATCTCCGTGCCGAGACGAGCGTGCTCTTGTTTGCTGAATTTGGGTTGAACGCTCATGACTCGGTTCTCCTTCGGCATCATGCGTCGGTGTTCTCGCCCGCTCGGATGACTTGGTTGACGCTGCCGTGATCAAAGAAAATCGGGCTCAATGATTGAACGCAAACTCGGTGGAGTTGAAGAGCCCCCACAGGATGTCGCCGTAGACCATCTGCGGGACGTTCCCGGCTTGGCGGGCGCGGGATTCGGCGAGTTGTTTTTCAGTGGTCGTGATTTGCTTTTCGAGGTTGCCGAGGGCCTCCGCTTCCTGGCCGTCTTCTTTGAGTTTGTCGTATTCGGCCTTCAATGTTTTCAATTGGTCTTCGAGGCGGCGGTAGGTTTGATCCAGTTGTGCTCGCAGTCCGGCGAGCTTGTCCACGCGCGTCGCATCGTTGAGTTCCTGGTTGATGATGTCCGTCAACTTCGCGGTCTCGTCGGCGGTTGGTTTGCGGGAGAGGGCGAGGATGTAAAGCTCTTCGACGATCTTCTCCGGCGGTTGCTTCGCGGTGAGCAGTGACGGGATCAAGCGGCTGGCGGCGACCTTCAGCGTAATCGTGTCACCGTTGACGAGGTGCAGGGCTTGCGAGAGGTTCGCTTCCTTGTTGACCTCGCACGAGCAGGCCGATTCGCGCGGGGCGCGGCCGAACGTCGTCAGGAAGAAATTGGTCACGTTGCCGGCGTAGATTTGCACGGCTCGTGTCCCCTGCGGTGACGATTGGAAACGGTCCTCGGTGCCGGTGATCTGCGTGATCGTGTCGAGCAGCACCTCGGCTTGCAGACGGCGAACATAGCCGTGCGAGAAGTACGCTTCATCGAGTTCGTTGGTCGGGTTCGTCGCGGCCGAAAGCTGGTACGTCCGCGAGTTGCAGATGTCACGGATCAACTTCTTCTTGTCGAAACCGTATTCGGCCAGCTTCGCTCCGAGAGCTTCGAGCAGTTCTTTGTTGCTGGGTGGGTTGCTGATGCGGACGTCATCGACCGGTTCAACGATGCCTCGGCCGAAGAAGTGCGACCAAGTGATGTTGGCCATCGTCTGACCGAACGCGGCGTTGTCGGGCGAGGTCAGCCACTTCGCCAGCGAAACGCGCGGGTCTTGGCCTTCGACTTCAGGAGTATCACCGCCCAGGAACTTCGGCTTCATCTTGCGGCCATTGACCGGGTGCTCGACGGTGTTGTTCGCGTTGTTGTTGTAGACGACGACCTCACGGCCCTCGACGCCGCGCTTCATGTTCACGCCGGCAAAGAAGCTGGCGAAGCCGTAGTAATCATCCAGCGTCCAACGATCAAACGGGTGGTTGTGGCACTGAGCACATTGAATCCGCGTGCCAAGGAAGACTTGAGCAAAGTCCTCGGCGGTCTTCTGTGGCGTGAGCCGTTCGGCGGCGGTGTAGAGATTCGAGGTCGGCTGCTTGATGTTGCTGCCGTTGCCGACGACGAGGTCCGCGACCATCTCGTTGAGCGGCCGATTCACCACCATCTGGTCGTGAACCCACGCCGCGTACGACCACATCGCTTTCGCATCGCGGCCGTACTGCGGCTGATTGGCGACGGCTCGAATGCGGAGCAACTCACCCCATTTCATCGACCAGATGTCGATGAACTCCGGCCGGTCCAGCAACGAGTCGATCAGCTTCGCCCGCTTGTCTTTGGCTGTGTCGGAGACGAACCGGTCGTACTCCGCGCGAGTTGGCGGGAGGCCGATCAGATCGAGCGAGACTCGCCGCAAGAAGGTCTCGTCATCGCAGACCTCTGACGGAGCCATGTGCAGCTTCTTCAACTTGTCGAACACCAGCGAGTCGATGAAGTTCGACTCGGGCGTCTTCGGCCAGACGAACTTGTCATCGGTCGGAAGCACGAGGACTTCGCCACCGACTGTGAATTTGTTGAAGCGTGCGAAGACAAACGCTCCACCCCGATTGTTCCCCTTCGCGACGCCGTCCTTGTCGATGCTGACCACCGCGTCGTTGTTGGTCATGAACAACGCCAGCTTCGTGACATCGCGCACCGAGCCGTCCGAATACCGCGCCATCACGACAGTCTTTTGCGTTTGGTCCTTGCCCGCGAAGACGGTCTTCGACGGCAACAACTCGATGCCCAGCGGTTCGGGCGTGTCTCCCTTGTCATCCGGCGCACCCGCTTCGATCCAGCGGAGCATCGTCCGATACTCGTCGCTGTCGGCGGGGAAGACCTCGCCCCCCGTGTGATTCACTTCGCCAGTCGCCTTCTCTAGAACCAAGCTCTTTTCCGGCACCGCGAGATCAATTCGCCGTCCGACCAACTGCCGGGTGAGCTTGTAGTAGTCGCCAGCCGGGTCGTACCCAAACAGCGACAGATGGAATCCGTCCTTGCCACGAGCCGCTCCGTGACAGCTTCCCGTGTTGCATCCTGACTTCATGAAGATCGGCATCACGTCCAGCCGAAAGCTGACATCGCGCGTGACCGCGGAGTCCTTCACGACCACCGGCACCTCGACCCTTTGCTGTCCGAGTTCGATGACCAGTTTCGTCTCACCATCGCCCGTCGGCGTGATCGTCTGCCCGGAGACTTCAACGACTTTCTTATTGGCCACCTTCACCACCACGCTGGCGGAAACGTCCCGCGTGATGCCTTGGTCATTCACCAACTGCACGGCAATCGTCTGCCGGTCCCCCTGACCTCGCAACGAGATCGTCGGCGGAAAGACTTTGAGTTGCGTGCCAGCATCGGCGAGTCCGACGGACGCTCCCCAAAAACAGAACGCGAGCAAGGTTGCTTGGAGGACTCGTTGATTCATGGCTTCACCTATTTCAGTCTTCGCTGCCAATGCCAGGGCGATCGTTTTCCGTGCAGCACGGCATGGATTTCGACGACGTCACCCTCGACTTTGAAATAAACCACATACGGAAACTTCTTCACGAACGCTCGCTGATACCGGAGTCGTACGACCTCAAACATCTCCGGAAACTGCCGAACTGAGTCAAAACACGAATTCACTCGTTCCAAAAACTTCGCTGATAATCCTTGCTCTCGCAATTCGTACCAGTCGCAAGCATCCTCAAGATCCGTCTCAGCAGCAGGCATGAGCACGACGCGTTCAGGCATTGCGATTCTGCAACCGATTTTGGACGGTGCCCCAGTCGGTCCCTGATTGTGGGTTTCGGACGAGGTCTTTTTCGCGACGATCAAGCTCTTCCAAATGCCAATCCGGTATCGCCACCTGCCGCGGATCAGCCGTGATGCTGTCCCACAAACGCTCCAAGACATCAAGCTTGTCTGGGACGCTCATCTCCAGAAGTTCGTCGATTGCTACGCTCATCGGGAATCCTCGCTGGTGCAGAATGGATCGTTGCCCTCAAAACCAATTCCGTCATTGTGGTTTCATCGCCGCCATGCGTTGTTCGATCTCGGCCGGGGTCACGTCTTCGACATGCGTGGAGACGGTCCATTGATGGCCGAAGGGGTCTTCAAGCGTGCCGGAGCGGTCGCCATAGAATTGGTTTTGCAAAGGGCGAAGTTCTTTCGCTCCCGCACCGATCGCGCGGGTAAAGACCTCGTCCACGTTTTCGACGTAGAGCATGAGGCTCACCGGTGTCCCACCGATCGTCTTGGGGCCGCGAACATTCATCGCCGGGAACTCGTCCGCCAGCATGATCGGCGAGTCGCCAATTTTGATCTCGGCATGCATGAGCACGCCGTTCGGCCCCGGCACTCGCATCAACTCGGTCGCGCCGAAAGCTCGTTTGTAGAACTCAATCGCCTCGGCCGCTCCTTGGATGATCAAGTACGGCGTCGCGGTGTGATAGCCATCGGGAATTGGTTTGACGGGCATGGTGTGTTCTATGAATGTTGGTAGCCACGCTCGCCAGAGCGTGGGACATGGGGCGCGAACTCACCCACGTTCTGGCGAACGTGGCTACATTCTTAAAATCGCTTCTACTTCATCGCGGCCTTCACGCCCCGTTCGGCGTCGATGCGGAGCGTGCCGTAGCCGCTGAGTTGTTTGACGGATTGGCCGTCTTCGAGGACCGTCGTTTCCAGCGTGATGCCTTGATAGCCACCAGTCAGGCATTCGTCGGTGGCCTTTAGCGTGAACGTGACCTCTTTGTCTTCGGAGGTGATCTCGCGGAACGGCTCGACCAATTCGACGCCTCGTGGCAAGCGAGTCAGCGTTGTCTTGGCTTTGCCCTCGAACGGCTTCAAGTGGTTGAGCTTCACGGTCAGGTTGGCGGTCTTGCCTCGTTCGATCGACGCGCGGGCGAACTTGGCGTCGATGTGCGGTTCGGCGACGAGCAGCTTGATCGGCTTGGTCGAAACGTAGGTCCGATTCGCTCCGTCCCGATACGCCGGGCGCTGAGCGCCGCTGACGGCGGAAAGCGTCACTTGGTACGAGCCGGCTGTCGCATTGCGGGCCGCTCCGAGCAGGTATTCCCCTTCCGATTTCTCGGTGCGAATCGTGATCGGCGTGCCGGTCGAAACTCCGCTGGGCTTCCATTCCATCGCCACGCTCACCGCTTCGTCAAAACCCACCGCGCGGACGATCTTGAACTTCAAAGAAATCTCACCGTTCTGCACGAGAGCGGATTTTGGTTCCTCAACTTCGATGGAAAACGGAGCCGGCTCTGTGACCGCGATCGCGAGTTTCTCAAACGTGTTGAAGACGTAGTAGTCGTTGTTGCCCGACGCGCTCATCGGGATGGACTGGCGGAAGCCGCTGACAACGTGGGGTAGGAGGCTCGCCTGCCCGTCTGCCTCCGCTTCAGACACAGGCGAGCCGTCTGTGCTACGAACCGGCCGAGCGACGATCTCAATGAACTTGCCTTGCAGCTTGGCATCGGCAGCGGCCTCGAAGACGACGGGGACGCGCGGCATCGCGGGGGTGACTCGCGGAGCGTGCATCGTCACCCCTTCGGGCAGACCGAGAGCGACCAATTCGAGTTCGCCGTTGAATGGTCGGTTCGTGTTGATGATCGAGAGTTGCGTGTTGTAGCGCCCGCCGCTCGGCACACTGATTGACTGCCGAGACTGCGGCTGGAAGGCGGCCTCGCCGTCTTGCGGGATGTAGACATAAACAGCGTCGATCTCCGGCGAGATTTCGACTCGATAGACGAAGTCGGCTCCGCCATTGCCGCGATCATCTTCGACTCCCAGCACATATTCACCGTCCGCCGCCGCCGTGAAATCAAGGCACGGATCGAGCGTGTCTCGATTCATGCCGCCGAACGGTGGATAGCCGAGTTGATTCGGTCGCGAATCGGTCGCTCGTTGCGGGCTGCCTTTCGCTCCGACTTGCTTGATCCAAATCGTCGGATCGAGCGGCGAGCCGAGAGCGTTCGCCAAGCAATGGACTTTGAATCGCTCACCTTTCTTCGCGGTGAAGCGGAAACAATCAACGTCGCCGGACTTCTCGATGATGCCATTGAACGCGATTGGCAGACTTGCGGCTGACTGCGATTTGATCACGTCTTCCGAATCATTCGGCTCGGCTTCGAGCACGTTGTCGAACGGCGAGACTCGCAGCGTGTTCGGCGTCGGCGCGGGGACGTTGGATTCTGAATCGACCGCGACGAACCGGAAGTTTGTGGAGTACGCGGCCCGCGTGCTCCCCTCATGTACGCGAGCCGCGTGCTCCACAGGCAGCGTCACCGTCTGCGACCAATCCCCCTTCGGATCGCCGAGCACTCGCACCGACAATTCTTTTCCCGCCGGTCCACCTGCCGGAAACAGTCCCGTCGGCCGAGCAAACGAACCAACATGCAACCGATAAACATCGTTGGCCGCCGAGTACGTCGCGTGCCGGACCTCGACAAAGTACGTCCCGTCCTGCGGCGCGATCATTGAGACGATTGGGTCTTGGAGGAACAGCGCCGAATCATCCGCCGCGATCAACCGCTTACCCTCCGCATCGAGCAGCGACAAATGCAAATCGGGGATGCCCTGATCGACGCCGAGCCGCACCGCTTCGATCTCGGCCGAGAGCCGCTGACCTTGCTTGGCTTCAATGCGGAATAGGTCCACGTCAGTCGGATCCATCATCCGTCCGAGCACCGTGCTGTTGAGCGGCACGGGCTGCGAGGTTTCTCGCTTGTCATTGCGTGCCTGCTGAGTTCGTTCGTCTTCTTCGATCGTGGCGAAAGGTCCGACCACGAACCGCTGAAACTCACTAAGCCCCGTCGCCGTCCGCAACCGCATCTCATGCACGCCGAGCGGGCAATCGTCCGCCACCTTCAGCTTCACGCGAACGCCCGCCCCTGCTTCAACCCGGCCACGATATCCGCGAATCTCGATGTTCCCTTCGATCGCCTCAATCGACTCGACGGTGATCCCCGGTTCGTAGACCAAAACCTCCTCCGGCTTGTCGAGATACCGGCCTTGAAGCATCACCTCAACCGTCGTGCCCCGCTGCCCGCCGAGGGGAACGATGCGAGTCAGACGGGGCGTCCCGGCTTGAGCCATTGAAGTGGTGAACAACACGAGCGACGTCAGCAGGAAACAGTGTTTGAACATGATTTGTCTCACTCGAAAATGTGTCACGCCTCAACTCGGACGCAACGGCCAAATATCGAATTGCTGGTGATCCACCCGTTGATCCGGCCACGGTTGTTGCCAATTTGGAATCTCGGTCCTTGGATTGCCCAGCCCATCAATCCGACTCCTTATCGTCGGCCTCGCAATCACAGTTGCAGGTGATCGCTTGGCCGCCACACATCGGGCAGCGTTCCACATCACACCCTGGAACGTGCAACTGTCCTGGCATCACACCGCAGTCATGACACGATCCGCGACGAACGCCCCAATCCTCCGCTTCGCTTCCGAAAGGAATGCGGGGGACCGGCACACCACCAATTTCGTATGTTCGCTGAAACTGCGCTTGTGCAATTTGCTCGGGCCAATCAGCCGTGACCTCGACGCCGTTATGTATGACGAAGGCGGTTTCCATTGATCAACTCCGTAAATCGAGGGTTTCCGTATTGACCGGCCATTGCAAAATAAACTCGCGACCGGCGGCGGTGATGGCAAACCGACATCGGGTCAACCCGGCTCCAACAACAGCTTCGAGTCGTTCGACAACACTCACAAACCCATCATCCAACACCTGGGACGCCGCGAGTTCAAAGTCACTCCACAACCAACAATCAGTCCGTGAGTCATTCAGCCTTCGCATAAGTCGCCACTCGAAATCACTGTAACGACGATTGACGATCCACAACTGGCGTTTGTAGGTCAGCATCGACTTGCGGTCGATTTCGCCAGAGTCATAACGCGTATGGCATGTCGGACACAAAGAAATGAGATTGTGAAAACGGTGCTCTTGGCATCGTGACCAGCGCTCAATGTGTGCCACTTCGACCGGTGTCTGCCGACAGGTTGGAATCGCACAACGATGGCCTGCCTCCACCAGTACTTGACGCTCCAAATCGGCTGGCAATGGAGGGCGCTTCTTCATAGATCCATCGCCTCAAGCTCGCGCCGAATGTCTGCCCAAGTTCGCCCCGTCGGCTCCTCCGCATTTCGCCGTTCAAGCTCTTCTAAGGTGATTCCATCCAAGGGCCATTCGGTGTCGTACCTCAAGGGGTGAAAGATGCCCAAGACTTTGCCGTTCTCGTCACGAATCTCCGCCTTTTCGTCCAAGATGACAAGAGCCTCGCGGACAGGACTGGGGACGACAATTTGCAACATCACTGAGCTCCTGAAAACGGGCACTTCGTTTGTTTAGCTCACCAACTCCTTGAGCACCTCGCCGCCGTCGATGATTTCGATCGGGCGAGCACCGGGGGCCATCAGTTCTTTGTCGGCGTTGATGCCGATTTGTTGATAGACCGTCGTGAGCACGTCCTCAATGCGAACCGGGTTCTCTTCTGGTTCGCTGGCGGTGCTGTTCGACGAACCGTACACGAGGCCGCGTTGGAAACCGCCGCCGGCGACGGCGACCGAGTAGACTCGCGGGAAGTGGTCGCGGCCGGCGGTCGCGTTGATCTTCGGCGTGCGACCGAACTCGCTGGTGACGAGCACCAGCGTGCTGTCGAGCATCCCGCGATCATCAAGGTCACTGATCAGTCCTGCCAACGCTTGATCGAGCGTCGGAGCTTGACGGCGCATCGCGTTCTCGATGCCTGCGTGATGATCCCAGCCGCCGAAGCTGACGGTCGTAAATCGCACACCCGCTTCGATCAAACGGCGAGCGAGCAGGAAACGCATCCCCGCTTCGTTGTTGCCGTACTTGGCCTTTGTCGCGTCGGACTCTTTCGAGATGTCGAACGCCTCGCGAGCGGCCGGCGACGAGATCATCGCGTAGGCTCGTTCGTAAAACTTGTCCATTGCACCGAGTGCCTCGGCCTTGGACGCGATCTTGCGGAAGTGTTCGTCAACCGTCTCGCGGATGCGTTGACGCTTGTAGAAGCGGTAGTCATCGACGCCAGCCGGCAGCATCAGATCTTTGACTTGGTATCCCGACCGGCCCGGATCGCTGCCGATGCCGAACGGGCCGAACTGCGAGCCGAGATAGCCGGTGCCGGCGTACTCGGTCGCGTTCGGAACGGCGACATACGGCGGCAGGTTCTGCTTTGAGCCGAGTTCGTGCGAGACGACCGATCCGATCGCGGGATGCTCGATCGCGGGACTCTTGCGGTAGCCGGTGAACATGGCGTAGCTGGCTCGGCCGTGATCCGCCTCTTTGCCGGCGATCGAGCGGATGATCGTCATCTTGTCCGCGATCTTGGCGACGTTGGCGAAGTTCTCATTCAGCACGACGCCACGGACATTTGTCTTCGCGACTCCAAACGGGCCGCGGTATTCCAGCGGAGCTTCCGGTTTTGGATCCCATGACTCCTGGTGCGCCATTCCTCCGGGCAAAACAATTTGAATCACGCCCTTCGCCCGACCCTCTTTGCTCTCGTAAAACTTTTGCTCGGCTTGAGCCGTCATGCGGAAGAAATCGCCCAGAGTCAGCCCCAATGCACCGAGCACGCCGACTCGCAGGAAGTCGCGGCGGCCGGGCTTGGCAAAGTGAGCGGGGTCTTCGTTCCAAGTCACGATGTCTTTGGTTGCGGGCATGTCGTCGTCCTTTGCGAATTGGAGAAAGGCGTATCAAACCTCTGAGTGAAAGCTGGCGGAAACGGCCCATCTGCCAGTTCAAACCGAGCAACAGGCGATGGACAGAGGAGACTCAAAAGCGGAATCAGGAAGGAGGTCAGGCGGGCCAAACTGGCGGGGAGCGTAACGTGCCTGCTCTCACACCGGCAACAATCTTCGGGGAAACATGACTTCGCTCCGAAGTTGCGACGAACAGGGCACGTTCGGCCGGAGACGACAATCCGAGCACCAACTTTATTCTCTTGCCGATCCGGTTCTTGGTAGATCGGTTCTTGGTCGTTGATGTTGCACAGCGACATCATCTCACCCCGATCGGATCAATAGGTCCGTGACCTGGGACAGGACTTGGGAAAATCTTCGCGAAGTCAGGCTGCTGAGTTTCCATCGCCTGAACCGCAGCTAGACTTGGCAACTTGTGGCGGTTGTGCGGGTCGGGCAATTTGACGGTGTCAGCGTCGATCCGAACTCACAACGCTGAGTTGGCACGCTCCGGGATGTCCCCGAAGAAGTGGTTCGCAAAGTCCCCCAAGCCTGAGCGAGAAGGTGAGCTTATGAAATCCTCTGATTGGCGACGCGGTTGGTTCGGTCTGGCAGGCTTACTGCTGGCGATCGCGGTGACGGCAAGTGATGTGCGGGCGCAGGTTCCGGATTTTCCGCCGGCGGCCGATGTGCTCAAAGACTACAAGAAGGTTTCACCTCCCGAGGGTGAGACGGCTCTCTATAACCTTTATGTCCGCGCGAAGGACGGCCACATGCTGGCCGAGTTGCCGCGTGACTATTTGCAGCAGAAGTATTTCATGGCGATGACAGTCGCCAGCGGTGCTCAGTTCGCCGGTTTGCAGGCGGGCGACCGAGTCATTTACTGGCGACGTTACGACAAGCGGCTCGCGCTGATGGATCCCAACATCGACATTCGCTCCGGCGGCGATCCCGAATCGCAAAGCTCGGTCAATCGGCTCTTCACGGACAGACTGCTCACCGAAGTTCCGATTCTCACGATGAGTCCCGAAGGCTCGCCGATCATTGACCTCAATCAACTGCTGGTCGGTCAGTCGGGCCTGTTCTTCGGCGGCGGACGCAGTGGTGCGGCCGGCATTCGCAATCCCAACATCGTCACGGTCAAGAAGGCCAAGGTCTTTCGCCGGAATGTGGAGATCGCCTTTGAAGTCCCCAGTGCCAGCGGCCAACTCCAGACGCTGCATTACTCGATCAGCGAGATCACTCCGAATTCGCAGTACCAGCCGCGCAAGGCGGACGAGCGGATCGGCTATTTCACGACCGGATACAGTGACTATGGCAAGTATGTCACCGACGACACGCGAGTCCGCTTCATCAACCGCTGGCATTTGGTGAAGCGCGACCCGTCGCTGAAGCTCAGCCCGCCGGTTCGGCCAATCACGTTCATCATCGAGCACACGACTCCGGTGCGTTATCGCCGCTGGGTCAAAGAAGGGACGCTGTATTGGAATAAGGCTTATGAGAAAGTCGGCATTGTCGGCGCGATCGAAGTCTTGCAGCAAGATGCTCAGACCGGCGCATATATGGATAAAGACCCGGAAGACGTGCAATGGAATTTTATTCGCTGGCTGAACAACAACGTCGGCACCGCGATCGGCCCCAGCCGCGTCAATCCGTGGACCGGCGAGATTCTCGACGCCGACATCGTGCTCACCGATGGTTGGATTCGGCACTTCAATCGGCAGTTCAACGAAGTCCTGCCGCAACTGGCGATGGAAGGCTTCGATCCCGACACCTACGCTTGGCTGGCAAAGCATCCTAATTGGGATCCACGAGTTCGACTCGCTCCGCCATCGCAGCGCAATCATGTGGCTCAGCAAATTCAACGCGATGCCGCGATGCCACACGCGGGACATCCGCTGGCATCGAATCGCACGGCGTTGTTCGGAGACGATCCGTTCGACGGACTGCTCGGCCGCACCAGCCAAGTCAACGGGATGTGCATGGCTGGCCAAGGCAAGATGCTCGACTTGGCAATGGCTCGCATGGTGTTTGAACTGGCCGAACTGAACGGCATCAACGACCAACAGCCCGCCGCGCCGGGTGCTCCGGCCGCGCCGGAAGAGCCAAAGCTCGACGGGATGCCGGAAGCGTTCATCGGGCCGCTGCTCGCGGAACTGGTCGCTCACGAAGTCGGGCACACGCTCGGCCTGCGACACAACTTCAAAGCTTCGAGCGCCTACACGCTCGCTCAAATCAACAGCGATGAAATCAAAGGGAAGAAGCCGCTGGCTGGCTCGGTCATGGACTACCTGCCAATCAACATGCACGTCCCGGCCGATCCGAACAACAAGGCTCAGGGAGACTGGTCGATGACCGGTATCGGTCCCTACGACATGTGGGCCATCGAGTACGGCTACACATTCGCGACCGACCTCAAGCCGATCCTCGATCGCGTCGCCGAACCAGAATTGGTCTACGCGACCGACGAAGACACCTTCGGCCCGGACCCGCTGGCTCGGCGTTATGACTTCAGCAAGAACCCGCTCGATTACGCCCAAAATCAAATGCGGCTGATCAAGCAGAACCGAACGAAGATCCTCGACAAGTTCGTGAAGGACGGGCAGTCCTGGTCGAAGTCGCGATACGGTTACGAGCTGACCTTCAACATGCAGATGCAATCGGTCGGCATGATGGCCAACTGGTTGGGCGGAGCCTTCGTGAATCGCGATCGGAAGGGGGACAAGAACGGCCGCACGCCGATCGAACCGGTTCCCGCCGCGATGCAACGTGAGGCGCTCAAGTTCACCATCGAGAACACGTTTGAAGATGCCTCGTTCGGATTGACTCCGGCGTTGCTGGCTCGAATGACCAAAGACAAGTGGATCGACGGTGACAGCTTCGACACGACCGACCCGACGTGGCCGATCAACGACCGGATTGCCGGCTTCCAAGCCTCGATCATGTCGTCGCTGCTGAAACCGGCGACGCTGCGTCGCATCTACGACAACGAGCTGACTCTCCCGCCGGATCAAGATGCCGTCACGATCCCGGAGGTCTTGTCGGGCATCACGGCCAACGTCTGGCGTGAAACCGACAAGAACCCGGACAAGCCGCACACGCCGCGAGTCCCCGTGATCAGCAGCCTGCGCCGCAACTTGCAGCAAGAGCATCTCGACCGTCTGATCGAGCTGACCTTGCCCGCGAAGTTCACCGACACCGAGGCCAGCAAAGCGATCTCCAACATCGCGTTGGTCGAAGCCAAGAAGATCCTCGCCAACGCGGAGCGGATTCTGAAAGAAGCTCCGGGCAACCTCGATCCTTACACGTCGGCCCATTTGCAGAAGGTGCAGACGCAGATCACCAAGGCCCTCAATGCCGAGTACATCTACAACGTGAACTCGATTAGCGGCGGCGGCGGCGGATTCATCCTGCTGTTCCAACCGACGCCGGAGACTCGCGAGTCGCCAGCACCAGCCATCGACCCGGCCTTCGTCCCGGTTCCGGTTAAGCCGGAAAGCGTCGAGAAGAAGTAGCCGCAGTCTGAATTGTGTTTCACGCAGAGCCGGACGAG
Source organism: Planctomycetaceae bacterium (assembly GCA_046156195.1). Taxonomy (GTDB): domain Bacteria; phylum Planctomycetota; class Planctomycetia; order Planctomycetales; family Planctomycetaceae; genus SXKJ01. The sequence continues at coordinate 18,502 of JBJXEX010000266.1, forward strand.
TTTTCGTCCGGCTCTTTTTGTGCGCTGCCACGTTCAGCCGAGCGGGGCGGCGTCAGTCCCCTCGGGGCGTTCGCCGCTGCATCGGGGGCCGACGCCCAATTTGTGATGTGAGCCGAACGCGCTAGCGTCGGGCGATTGGCCGTTAAACGTCATCCACCGAGGCCCGTGCGACCCACCGAGGCCCGTGGCTAGCGCCAACGGCTCACAAAGCCTGTGCCATTGGCGGCCGTATGAGGCTCAGCTTGCGGCCGCGGACTGCACACCGACCGCCTCTTCCGTGAAGAAGTCGATTTGTCCCGTGACGACGTCGTAGATCGCGCCGACCACGGCGATCTTCCCCTCCTGCACCAGACGGTTGATCGTGCGGCTTTGTTGCAAGATGCGTTCAACGGTGTGCAAAACACTGCGACGGGCGACAGCGTCGACCAAGTTCTCTCTCTCTGTCTCGGACCATTTCTCCAAATGTTGGCACGACGGCAGGTCAATCGAGTTTTGGATCTCGTGAATGATCGGTTCCAGATGCTGGCAGCCGGTCGCCTGCTCGGCGTTCGCTTGTGAGCCAGCGAGGTTGACGGCGGCCGTCACCGCGCCGCATTGCGTGTGTCCGATGACGACAATCAGCTTCGCTCCTGCGACGGCACAGCCATATTCCATGCTGCCCAGAACCATCGGACTGGTGACGTTGCCCGCAATGCGAATGCTGAAGATATCTCCCAGCCCGAGATCAAAGATCAATTCGGACGGCGTGCGTGAGTCGATGCAACTCAACAGCACGGCGAGCGGATGCTGGCCCAAAGCGGTCGCTTGGAGTTGACGTTCCAAATCCCGCGTCAACCGCTTCCCGGTGCGGAAACGTTCGTTGCCCTCTTGAAGAATCTGCAGCACTTGGGCGGGGGTGAGCAACCCTTGCAGATCGCGGGTCGAGTAATCGACGTACTGAATTTCGTTGCGGAGTTTGTACTTGTCCCGAAAGCCGCGCATGCTGACTTGCACGCCGCGAATCGGAGCCGTCTTCTCTTTGAACTCGCGGATCATGCTGAGAATGTCCGGGTCGATGTAAACCGTGTTCAATGCGTCCAACAGGATATGACCGCCACGAGGGATCGAGTTGAAGACCTGATCCAGTGCCGCGCGGTTCAAAAAGCTGACCTGATTGGCCAGCTCAATGTGCAGCACTTCGCCCCCCAAATGTCTTTCCACGATGCTCCGCAGCGGCCGTCGCAGATTGCTTCTCAAGATAAACATCAGGCTAATCGCCAGACCGATTCCGATTCCGATTAGCAGATCGGTCAGGACGATCGACACGACCGTCAGCACGAACGGCAGGAACTGGTAGCGACCTTCGCTCCACATCTGCCGCACCAGCGCGGGACTGGCGAGCTTCAAGCCCGTGACCAGCAGGATCGCTGCCAGACAAGACAACGGAACCATGTTCAACCAGACGGGAAGAAACATCACCGAGACCAGCAGCAACAGGCCATGCACGATCGCCGCCAGCTTCGTCTGACCACCCGCGTTGATGTTCACGGAACTCCGCACGATCACCGACGTCACCGGGATACCACCGATCAATCCGACCAGCAGGTTGCCAATCCCTTGTGCCACCAACTCGCGGTTGGCCGGCGACGAGCGTTGTTGCGGATCGAGCTTGTCAACCGCTTCCAAGTTCAGCAGCGTCTCCAGCGAGGCGACGATCGCGATCGTCAATCCGGCGGTGTAGACGGCCGGATTCGACCACTGCGAGAAATCCGGCAACCGCAAAAAACCGATGAACTCGCGCAATGTTTTCGAGACCGGCACTTGCACCAAGTGACTCCCTTCAATCTCCCATCCCAAGAACCAGATCTTGAACAACCAACTCAATCCCACGCCCAGCAACACCACCACCAACGGAGCCGGCACGAGTGATTTCTTCAGCCTCGGAATCTTGTCCCATGCAATCAACAGCGCGACCGACAGCAATCCGATCACGGCCGCGCCTTTATGCAAATCGCCCAGCATCGCGTAGAACTCGGTCAGAGTGTTTTCATGATCCGGCTGCGAGAACGACATCTCTCCTTCGGGATCCTTGTCGTGTCCCAGCACATGCGGAATCTGTTTGAGAATCAGGATGACGCCAATCGCTGCCAACAACCCCTTGATCACGCTGCTGGGAAAGAACGCCGAAAGAGTTCCTGCGCGAGCCAACCCCAATCCAATTTGAAACACTCCCGCGATCATCACGGCCAACAGAAACGTCTCGAATGATCCCAGCGAGACCAACTGAGCCGCGACAATTGCCGTCAGTCCGGCGGCGGGACCACTGACGCTGGTCTGAGACTGGCTCAACAGGCCGACGACAATGCCGCCGACAATTCCCGCCACCAGCCCTGAAAACATCGGCGCGTTGGAAGCCAGCGCGACTCCCAAACACAACGGCAACGCCACGACGAATACCACCATGCCAGCGATCAGGTCTCGCGGCAAAGTGCTCAACGAATTGATTTTGGTTGTAGGCATGAGAAACCCTCCTTTCAGATTCAGGCGAGCGGGAAGGCGTCGATGTCGATCGATCGCAGCCGCGGAGTGACTCTCGACGACATGGGACGAAGTCTTCGCCAGCCGTTCGCCGACGAGCGGATTGGGAATCCAAGTGCGCGAACTCGGCCGACAGCCTTAGCCCCATGGACCCGACAAAAGAAAACGACCCACTCTCCGCAGAGGTGGGCAGACATCTGGCCGCGGCTCAACAGTGGAGCGGGCCGCAGCGTCCCCAGAGCGAGACATGTCCCAACGCTGGTCGTTGGTCGCTCAAGCTCGATGGCATTAACGAAACATGGCGTGAAGCCAGCCAGACGCGTCGAACACTCGATCGCTCGCGCCGTAATCGACGCGAACCTCGGTTCGGCTCGGACAACGTCACCTCGGCGACTTCGATTTCCTCGCACGCATCGCTGGGGTCGGTTTCTTCACATCGCGCGTCGTCCGGAACAATCGCCAGCAGGACCGGCGACGCCGACAACAGGACCGACAGCACACAAGTCAGCCACACGCAAAGCCAGCGATGAGGGCGAGTCTTGATCGTCATGGAGCGAAAGTATCGTCTGAAATCGAAATGGGATTGAGTCGGCATCTTGCCGGAACGGACGGACTGGGAACAGGAAGATTGGGGAGAAGAAAACCTGAAACAGAGAACTGGAAGTTCCGAGACTCAAATTGTTCTCCTCTTCCTGTCCTCAATTTTCCTGTCGAGTGCTGACAAGGGATCTTAGTCAGGCCCATCAAATGTCGAATCGTCGGCAGGTCTTGATTCGGGTCGACCAACATTCTTTGGCCCTGCCATTCCTCAGAAAACCGTCTTCGTGAAAGACCGACGTTTCACCTCCGCCACTCGAATCCCGGAAGAACCTTTATTCCAGCGCTGCCAGCAGTGCCGCCGGCAACGCGAACGCTTCGTTGATGACATCGCCGAGCGTGTTGTTCAGCGTGTCCGTTCCCTGGTTGCCGGCGAGCGTGTCCGCTCCGCCTTGCCCATCAAGATTGTCGTCGCCGTCGCCGCCGAGCAACACGTCGTTGCCGGAGCCGCCTCGGAGCGTGTCGTTCCCTTCGTGGCCGAGTAGCGAGTCGTTGCCCGCTCCGCCGTTGACGATGTCGTGGCCTTGGCCCGCGTTGATCGCGTCGTTGCCGTTGCCGCCATTCAACAAATCGGCTCCATCGCCGCCGAGCAGCGTGTCGTTGCCGTCGCCGCCGTCGAGCGTGTCGTCCCCTTCACCGCCGCGCATCACGTCGTCGCCCGTTCCGCCCAAAAGCGAGTCATTGAAGACTCCGCCGTCGAGCGTGTCGGCTCCGTCGCCGCCGAGCAGTGTGTCGGCTCCGGTGCCGCCGTCGAGCGAATCGTTGCCGAGGTCGCCGCTGAGCGAATCGTCCCCCGCGTCGCCGGTCATCGTGTCGAGGCCATCGCCACCCAGGACGCTGTCGTTGCCGAGTCCGCCGGTGATCAGATCGTTGCCCGCGTTGCCTCGCAGGGCGTCATTGCCGTCGCCGCCCAGCAGCGAGTCGTGGCCGTCGTTCCCATTCAGCACGTCAACGCCCAGTCCGCCGAGCAGAGAATCATTTCCAGTTCCGCCGCTGAGGAAATCATTCCCATCGCCGCCGTCGA